>NZ_NWTH01000005.1:0-466498 GCF_002531555.1 Sinorhizobium sp. BJ1 | reverse complement strand
CCTGCTGCGCGGCCTCGGCCTTGGCTTCCTGTTTCTGTCGATCACGCTGATCGCTTTCGGCGACCTCAACAACCGAAATCTCGCCTCCGGCATCGGCCTCTTCAATACCGGCCGTCAGCTGGGTGGGCTTATCGGAGTGGCCGCACTCCAGACGCTGATCGACCATAATGTCGTCGCCAATGTCGCGGTCCTCGGTGCCAACGTCACCGCAGGGGGCCCCGCGGTCATCGAGCGGCTGACGACCACGACCGCGATGCTGACGGCCAAAGGCATGGACGCCGCGGCCGCTGGCCGGGCAGCGACCAGCCTTCTCGGCCGGGTCGTGACAGGTCAGTCCACCGTGATTGCCTTCGACACGGCGTTCAACGCTGTCGCGCTGCTGTTTGTCATAGCCGCGCCCATCCTCGTCGCAATCAAGATCGGACTAGCGAAAGTGCGCGCTGCGCGGTTGCTCAAGACCAAGGAGTCTCGTGAGAACTATGCGGCTTTTTTGGAGAATGTACGCCAAGAGTTGCTGTGGACCGCCGTTCGGACCGGTAAATACGGTGAACGGGCCAAGGAGCGTTCCATCAATCCCTGCTTGTTGCTACTCATCTTCGCTCTACTGATGCCGTGCCAACCAGCCTTGGCCCAAACCGACCGCAATCCGGTCGGGCAGCCGACATCCGTTGCCGCGCTACCTCCGGAAGATTTGCGACAGCTTCTCGATCTCTTGCAACGCCCCGACATTCAAACATGGCTTCAGTCTCAAACGGGGAACCGCCCGGTCGAAGAGCAAAGTTCGGCCGAAGCCGCCAACGCCCGCGAGATCATCGTTGGCCGGCTGAATGCAGTACGCTCCTTCGTTCACGACATGGCGACCGCCATTCCGACACTGCCCGCCGAACTCCATCGAGCGCGTGTCGCTTTGATGACCGAGATGAGGGGACAGGGATCCTTCGCCGCCATTCTGCCGCTGGTCTTTTTTGCGACGCTGGGGTTCGGTTTGGAGTGGCTCTATTGGCACGCCACATCTGGCTTCCGCGACCGGATGATCGTGACACATCTGGATACCGTCGACGATCGATTGCGGGCTGCGGGATTGCGTATCCTCTACGGCCTTGGCGTCCTTCTGGCCTTTGCAGTCGGAAGTGTTGGCGCCTTCCTGCTGTTCGACTGGCCACCGTTACTGCAGCACAGCGTCCTCGCTTATCTTCTCGTCTTCCTGGCCGTCCGTTTGACATTGGTTGTAGGGCGGATCGTGCTTGCTCCCGGCGCTGAACGGTTTCGGCTGATGCCTGTGGCGACAGTCACCGCTCGCTTCTGGTTTTTCTGGTCGGCAGTACTGGTTGGCCTCTTCGCATTTGGGCACTTCACCTATCAGCTGTTGCCGATGCTCGGAGTAGGACATGAGGCCACATACATCGTTGCGCTTGCATCGGGTTTGATCCTGTTCGGGCTGGCCCTCGTCGCACTTTGGCGCTGTCCAACATTCGACGGTGTCGATATGGTGAGCCGCCGACACCGCGTCAGTACCGTCCTTGGGACGCTCTATATAATCGCCAACTGGTTGGTCGCGCTGTCCGGCGTTGCTGCCACGTTTTACATTGGGGTGGTGCTTCTGGTTTTGCCGATTGCGATTTCCTGCGTGAGGCTCTCAATAGACCATATTATGCGTCCGCCGGGCACGATCGCCGCTAATGAAGGTGTACCTTCGCTCGCTGGGGCAGCATTGGAACGCGGTCTCCGCTCTCTGCTGCTGATCGGAGGCGCTTACCTCATTGCATCGCTGCTTGGACTCGACTTCGGCACATTGGCGGCCAGGGACACCATGGCAACCCATTTGATTCGAGGGCTCCTGAATGCCTTTGTCGTCATTCTGCTGGCCGATTTTACATGGCGGATGACGAGTACATGGATAGATCGCAAGCTGATGCAGACAGCGGTGGGCGACGCGGTCGACCCCGACGAGTTGCGACGAAGTGCTAGGCTTCGCACATTACTTCCCGTCCTTCGCAATGTATTGTTTGTCGTGCTGCTCGCAATGGCCATACTGATGGCGCTTTCCAGTCTGGGCGTGGAGATTGGTCCGCTTATCGCCGGCGCAGGTGTCGTCGGGCTTGCTGTTGGTTTCGGTGCCCAGACGCTGGTCAAAGACATTATCTCCGGAATGTTCTTCCTCCTCGACGACGCCTTTCGGGTCGGCGAATACATTGAGAGCGGCAGTATCAAAGGCACCGTCGAATCCTTTTCGTTGCGCTCGATAAAGATCAGGCATCATCGTGGTGCGCTCCATACGATCCCGTTCGGCTCGCTCGACAAGATCACCAACTATTCGCGTGATTGGGCAATCGACAAGATCATGGTGAGCGTCACCTACAATACCGACTTGGACGTCGTAAAAAATACTGTCAAGCAGGTTGGCAAGCAGCTGCTGACAGATGAGGAAATCGCGCCGAGCATCATGGAAACATTGAAGATGCAGGGCGTCGAGCAGTTTGGCGATTTCGCTATTCAGATTCGCATGAAGATCATGACAAAGCCGGGCGAGCAGGCGGTGATCCGTCGCCGTGCCTATGCTTTGATCAAAAAGGCCTTCGATGCCCAAGGGATCAAATTTGCCGTTCCGACTGTCTCCGTCGCCGGCGGCGGGGACGCAAGCAGCGCGGTCGCGCAGAAGGGGCTTGATCTCATCAAACCACCGCCGCAGACCGAGCAAGCGGCCTTAGATGCCTAGCCACAGCGCTCAAGCCGCCCGTCGCCGCAAGCCCTTGCGAATGCTTATGACCGGCAGATCGCCGATGCAGCGTTCGCGGATGAGACCGTGCTCATCAAGGTGCTCGATCGCGGCCCCTAGTATTTCGGAAACCCAGGTGGAAGCGCTTCTACCGGTTGGAGCAATCCCGCAACCGTGATACCGGTGGAACCGGCCTCGGGCTTCTCATCGCCCGACAACTCGCGATGGCGATCGGTGCTCACTACACTGCCCTGCGCAACCGCAATGGCGGCGGTCTATCAACAAGGAACACTCGATCAGTGCAAGCAGTCTGAATCGTCTGCTACCCGCACTCAATCGAGCCATTCGGCGCGCCGGACGCCAACGACGACAATGGGTCGAAACGAGGCGCTCACCGACCGGCCTGCTGATGATAGCTCATGGCGCGCAAAGCAGGAAGTCGGCCGACACGCGCTGGCATTCTGCTTGCAGTCATCAGACGTACTGGACGTCCTGATCACGAGCGCTAGGTTGATGCCGCATGTGTAACGACTACGAGCAGCACATCAGATATGCCGAATACTGCAGAATGATGCAGGAGCTCGCGCTCGGCATGCCTCCGCATCAGTCGGAACTCGACCTCCCACAGGCGCGCGACGTCCGGATCGGCGATACGGGACCTGCAATGAGAGCTGCAGATGGTAACGTGGTCGAACTCGTGCCGATGACGTTCGGCTTCCCGCCTCCTGAAGGACGCAAGGGCGGACCGGTCTTCAACTTTCGGAGCGAGGGGCGCAGCTTTGCAGAGAGCAGGCGATGCCTCATACCGGCGTCCGCCTTCTTCGAGTTCACCGGTACAAAGTATCCGAAGGCCAAGCATCGGTTCACACTGAACGACGCGCCTTTCATGGCGATTGCCGGACTCTGGCGGGAAGGGCAGGGAAACCAGCCCCCGTCGTTTACAATGCTGACCACGGAACCCGGACCTGATGTCGCGCCTATCCACAATCGCCAGATCGTCGTTCTGCGCCCGCCGGATTGGAAGCGCTGGCTCGACCTGTCGAAGCCGGAAAAGGAGCTTCTCCGGCCGCTTCCCGAGGGAAGCCTCCACGTCGAGGAGGTCAGGTCAGGCAGCGATTGATGATCGACCGATTGACATTCCCATCCGAAGAGGCGGCCTTCGCATATTTCGACCGGCTGCATCCGGTGCCTGCGGGCGAACTGGTCGGCCTTTGGAAGGGAAGCGAAATCTCGACGGGGCATCCGTTCGATGGCGTGCTCGAAAATCTGGGATGGTACGGGAAGCGTTTCCGCGCCGACATGCGCGCCGACGCCCTATTGTTCAAGAAAGATGGCAGCAGTCTCGTGCCGATCGATCCGTCTCCAGTCCCGCTGGGGCTTGTCTTTCGCTTCCATCGGCTGGGCCGTACCGAAGCGGCGAGGACTCTGTTCTCCCACCTGATCAAGCATCTGCGCGCGACGGGTCCAGTCGCTTCGTTGCGAATGATACGCTTCCGCGGCGAGGTCAGCGCGGCAATGGTCTATGACAGTAAGCCTGTTGCTGATCATTTCAGAAAGATCGACACTGACAGGTTGATAGGGGTCATGAGCATACAGGGACACGACGGGCATTTCTTCTTCCAGCTCGAGCGCGTCACGGAGCCTGGCCCTTCGCTTTCGAATGCCACCTAGCGTATGTCACAGCGGCTGCTGCCTTAGCGGCGGCACCTCTGGGGGCGGTAAGCGAACTCACTCACGATATGCACTGGTTGAAGACACCGGTGCCAATGCTGGTGCCGGTCATAAATCGTCACCACAGCCCAGAGCGATCGATGCTTATATGTGTGCTGGAGCACGGCGTGGAGCGACCTGCCCGGATGGGCAGTTCGCGCCAAACCTAGCCGTGCGGCCAGTTGGACGGCGTCGTGAAATAGACGAGATTCCTCAGATGGATTGAGGAGAAAGACCATGCCGAAAGCCAGCCTTGCCGACTTCTCCCGAGAGATCGCCGGCCTTGTCGCCGCCACCGCTCCGGGGATCGCCGCCGTTCATGCTAGCCGCCATAATTCTTCGAGCGCCGTCCATTGGCGTGAAGGATTGTTCGTTGCCGCGAGCGAGGCGATCGAGACTGAGGAAGGTATCACTCTAACTTTGCCGTCCGGCAACTCCGCGGCGGCTGAATTCGTCGGGCGCGACCCAACGACGGGGATCGCGGTGCTGAAATCGGATGTGCCTGATGGCGCGCCGGCTCTGAAACGTGCCGGGCGGACGGAGGCAGGGAATCTTGTGGTCGCTGTCGGCCGGGGGGAAGCTTCTACGCTGGCCGGCTTCGGGATTGTCAGCGAGGCCGGACCCGCTTGGCGCAGCATGCGTGGCGGCCTGATCGACCGGCGCATCCGCCTTTCCGCGAGCATCGATCCGCGCGCCGAGGGCGGCGCGGCGATCGATGCCGAGGGTGGCTTCATCGGACTCGTCCTGTTCGGCCCCGGCCGGCGCGCTCTTGTCATTCCGGCCGAAACGGTCGACCGGGTCGCGGCAACGCTCGCCGAAAAGGGACATATGCCGCGCGGATACCTCGGAGCAGGGTTGCACCCGGTGCGTCAGGAGAAGGCGCGGGGCGCAATGGTGATGAGCCTCGAGGCGGGCGGTCCGGCGGAGAAGGCTGGGCTGGTGCTCGGCGATATCATCACGTCCTGGAATGGCGAGACGGTGGAAGGCGTGCGGGACCTAATCCGCCAGATCGGTCCCGATAGTGTCGGCAAAACGGTGGCCCTCGGAATATTGCGCGGTGGTGAGGCGCGAAACCTCGACGTCGTCGTCGGCGCACGCCCGCGCTCCTGAGCGACAGTGAGGATGGATGGCTGAGCGCCCGCTGACAGTGATGATAGCCCTCTCCGATCCGGAGCAAACGGAGGAATTGGAACATGCTCTGGGGGAGCGCGGTCATGTGGCCGTAGCGACGTCTTTCGATATCGAGCAGCCGGAGGATTTCGATGTGGTCGTGACCGATGGCGAACCTCTCGACGCGGCAACGCCGCATATCGTGCTTGGTGCAGCAGCCTCGGCTGGCAACATCCATGCTGTGCTGCCGCATGCCGCGGATGCTGCGCTCATCGCTGCCGCGACGACGGTCGTCGCGGCAGGATATCGCCTGTCAGTCGCTGATGCTGGAGATGCAATCGAGACTGCTGATACGGAGGAGGCAGTGCTGCCGAGAGACGTGCCTCACAACCTGTCACTCAGCCCCCGCGAATTGGAAACGCTTGCGCTGCTTGCCGACGGGGCCTCGAACAAGGTGATCGCCCGCCAGCTCAAAATTTCGGTGCATACCGCGAAGTTCCACGTCGCTGCAGTGCTCGCCAAGCTTCATGCGCAGAACCGCGCCGACGCTGTGGCCATAGCGCTGAGGCAAGGGCTGCTTTACATATAACGCTCAGCTAATAAGTGTGAAACCGCAACGGCAGCACAAGGGTGCCCTCGGGTCATAGGGGTCGCGCCGCTCAACTGCCCGGCAGCACGATCAATTCGCCCACCATCGACGGCTGATGAGTCTCACACGGAAACTCAAACACCCCGGCTTGTCAGCAGTGGAGGTTGCGGTCGTGAGCTGGCCGCGCTTGACGGTGAAGCTAAGATCGTAGCCGGCGATCACGCTCGGATGCTCCGCGCCGTTGGCACCAAGGATCTCGAGCATTCGCCCTGGTTCACGATATCTGATCGGGCTCCCAGCGGTCGGTCGATACGTCTCATCGGCCCTGCCAAGGTCTTGAAAGGGCTCAATCGAGCCGTTCATCGCGTACGCACCATTGTCCGCAACGGGTCGAGCGCGGAAGACGGGCTATGCGACGAAGGAAACGTTTACCTGACACACGTCTAACAATGAACCGCCTATACAGCCGAAATTATACACCGGCCACTTGGGGCCAGTCGAACATGATTAACCTCGAGGAGCTTCTTCCGGCGCATCATGTCGGCGCCGTCGCCATAGGTTGGGCGGCCGAACTCGTGTCCCATCAGGTCGGCCTGCATGCGATCCGAGCAGCCAACATTCTCAATGCGATCCTGGAAACTGTGCCGCATCGAATAGATCGTATGGTCGGCGGACGGCATCAGCGATGCGCCTCGCATGACCTTGTTGATCAGCGCCGAGGCGTGATCGGCCTTGTCCTGGTAGCGTTTGAATCCTTGGGGACGGCGGTTCATTGCCCAGAGCGACACCCCGACGAGCGGAATGCGGCGAATCGAATACTCGGTTTTTTGACGCCGATCGTCGCGATCGGCAACCTCGACATGCGGCACGTCATCTTCGAGGCGGATATCCTGCGGCCGCAGATTACAGACCTCTCCGAGGCGCAGGCCAGTCTCCACCATCGCATAGACGATATAGCGAGCGTCCTCATTCATCGCGTCGAGCGCGCCTGGTGCCAAAATTTTCTGACGAATCCAGGAAATGGGGAAGGGGGGCGCCTGTTCAGCTTGGTCGCGTTCGTTTCCTTGATGCGTCTTTTCCCATGGCAAATGAAAATCGCTATGCAACGCATTGTCGGTCACCGACAGCATACCCATTATGTCGCTGAAGCAGCGGTTCGCGCTGTAGGCGGTCAGGCCCTCCTTAGCAATCTTGGTCGTCCACCAATCGCGAAGCCTCAGGACATCCTTCCTGCGAATGATCGCTAACTCCATGTCGCCGAGCTCTTCGATCGCGTAGCGGATCGCCCGCTCGCGCGACGTCCTATGCTTCCTTAGCTGATCTCTGGACATTCCAGTGAGGCCGCCCGCATTATGACGTTCGTAGAGTGCCCAAATGTTGCTGAGGCGCGGTGAGGGCTCATCGACAAGGCCGAGGATCGCCGCCTCGACTGCTGGGTGCTCTCTCGCGATCGAGAGGCGCTCGTGCAAATCGGCATAGGGCATCGTCGCCAGTTCGGCGGCGGGCATGTAGGTATAGCCGAGGGAGTGAACGATTTTAACCGCCGCCTAGTAGCGCGCGAAAGCATGCTCGTTATTATTTCCGGCGAGAAGCGCGCGCCAGAAGTTCTCAGCCGCCTCGTGCACTTGCTCTGCCCGCTCCAAGGCCGCCTTCAGGTTGTTCGTCTTCAGCGACTTCTTAACGTGAGCCCGCTTATCGAGATGGGCGACAACGGTCGGAACACGGCGATAGTAGCGGTAGATGCCGCTCGCTGGATGTTTCACAACGTAACGTGAAAAATCATCCGACCTCATCGGATGCCGGTTCTCCACTGCCTTTGTAGGCCTAAAAGTACCCAAAAAGTACCCAGAATGGAAAAATCTAATCGTACTCCACGGGGCTTCACGCGTACGCATGTCACGGTAAGTCTTTGAAGATGCAATTAAAAAGGCCTGCACTATGAGGTGCAGGCCTTTTCTGAAACTGGCTCCCCGGGCCGGATTCGAACCGGCGACCTATCGATTAACAGTCGAGTGCTCTACCGCTGAGCTACCAGGGATCATCTGCGCCGCAGAAGTGAGGCTGCTAATACAAATGCTTTGTCGATTTGCCAAGCGGTTTTTCAAAAAAAATCTACGGTGCCGGTTGCGGGCCTGTGGAGAAAGCACCAACTGTTGGGAAGTTGGATGAAAGAGGCGTGATGACGAACGGCGGCAAGAAGAGGTACTTCGGCATCGATCCGCAAACGCGTCAAATCGTGCTCGGCAAGTGGCGGATCCCGTTGCCCGACTCGCCTGTATTGCGGATTTTGATCGGCTCGCTACTTGTTGTTTGCGGTCTGCTCGGCTTTCTGCCGGTCCTCGGCTTCTGGATGGTTCCGCTCGGCTTGCTCGTCCTGTCCCACGACATTCCTGCAGTGCGCCGTGCCCGCCGCAAGCTCGCCGTCTGGTGGGCCCGTCGACGGGGAACGCAGAATTCATCGGGGAAGTAGGCCACGCTCCGCAGCGACGCCGATTGAAACGCCATAAATCGCAGGCACCAACGGTGCCGCCTTGCAGGCTGTTCAAAGCTATTTGCGAATGTCCTTTTTAGACCTCTCCCTCTTGCGCTCCACATGGATTCGTTTTAAACGCCCGCCATCGCTCGATTTTCCGAGCACGAGAGGCCTCGTGGCGGAGTGGTGACGCAGAGGACTGCAAATCCTTGTACCCCGGTTCAATTCCGGGCGAGGCCTCCAAACAATTCCTTAAATATCACCGCTCAGCGCGATCGGTTTGAATCGCGCCGAAGGCCGGACATTCGAAAACGCCGGGTCGGCCTATCGCCCGCACCGGTCTCTACGCCTTCTCGACGTTCTCCGCCATGGCGTTCGCGTTCGCGCGCGAATTGCCGGCTTCCTTGATGATCTTTCGAGCCTGTTCTTCGGTGAGCTAGGGCTGTTCCGCAGCAACGCGGCGACGATCGCGCCCCGGGGATTTCCTGACCTCTGCCATGTGCTTCCTCCGACTTTCGCCGAATGACGGCGCCGAAGGAGGTAAGTCCCGTCTGTTGTGGCAGTGGGAACGACCGGGGGCTTGCCGGACGTGAGCGGTTCCAGGCAAAAGATAGTTCGGTGGTGGCCCTAATATTTGCGCCCGAGGCAGACGAACACTTAACAAGTCGCCAAGACTGCCCAAGCCGCTCAGTGATAGCGCCGCATCAGGCCGACGAGTTTGCCCTGAATCTTTACCCGGTCGGGACCGAATATCCGGGTTTCGTAAGCCGGATTCGCGGCCTCGAGTGCGATCGATGCGCCCTTGCGGCGGAATCGCTTCAAGGTTGCTTCCTCGTCGTCGATCAGCGCCACGACAATGTCTCCCGGGCTGGCGGTGCTCGTGTTTCGGATAATCACCGTATCCCCATCGAGGATGCCCGCCTCGATCATCGAATCGCCCTTGATTTCGAGCGCGTAGTGCTCGCCATTGCCGATCATCTCGACCGGTACGGAAATTTCGTGGGTGTTGTTCTGAATGGCCGAAATCGGCACGCCCGCGGCGATCCGCCCCATGACGGGCACCGTCATGGACGCGCTGTCGACCGGCGTCGGCGCAGGCTTCGGCGCGAGCGGGGGCTTGCCCAGGCTGCCCTCGATGACGCTCGGCGAGAAGCCGCGTCGCGGCTGAGAGGGAGCCGAATAGGCCTCGGGCAGTTTGATGACCTCGAGCGCACGGGCCCGATTGGGAAGCCGACGAATGAAACCGCGCTCCTCGAGCGCCGTGATCAACCGGTGGATGCCCGACTTCGACGCGAGATCGAGCGCATCTTTCATCTCGTCGAAGGACGGCGGGACCCCGGATTCCTTCATCCGTTCGTGAATGAACAGAAGCAATTCCTGTTGCTTGCGGGTCAGCATGCGCGTCACTCCAGATTCGCGAAACAAATCAAGAACAGAAACTATCCGTTCCATATGTGTTCCGCAAGCACTTAATATTCCGTGAACTTTAGCCGGGCGTCGAGGCGCGTCGCGGCAACCGGGAGCATTGCCGGACCGGAGTGACAAAGTGTTGGCGAGAGGCGCTTTCGGCGCAGCGTCGCACCTCGGGCGAACGTCCTCTTCGTCCGGGGGGACCTGCGCGTCGGCCTGACGAGCACTTCCTAGTAGGCGAGACGCAACCCGCCGGGGCTAAGAACGTCGAAATCAGGTTCAGGATAGGGGCCGTACCATTGGGTGTAGGTTGTGTTGCCCGTTGCACCCGTCGAAGCGCATCCTGAAAGTGTGAGAAGCGTGATTGCAGTGACGGCGATCAGAGATTTGAGGGGCATGATGTTCTCCACTTCCGGGAGTTGCCGATATGCAATGATGCCAGTAGCTAAGTCTCTCTCAAATCACGCTCTTTGGCAAGCGAGGGCCGATGCCAGAAGTCCGTTTCGGTCCGTGTAAACGCCGTGCCACCAACCTCCAGGGGTCCGGCCGGCGTTCCTTTACTTTCGGGACAGGCGATCGCGGCAGGTGAGGCGCGAATGCAGTTTCTGGTGGTGTTCCGGCGAGGGAAATCCTGGTGGAGTCGAAGGGAGTCGAACCCTCGACCTCCGCAGTGCGATTGCGGCGCTCTCCCAACTGAGCTACGACCCCAGCAAACCAAAGTATATAGGCGGATTTCACCGCCTTCGCCAGTCCATCCTTGTGCCGGGACGACCGCATGTTTTCCTAAAGTTGGGGTCGAGAAGGGTACGCGCCGCGGCGCCCGCTTCTTCACGGGGTGAGGATTTGCTCGAGTGTCGCGGCATCCTCGAGAAAGGCGGCCGGGTCGTCATTGGCGACGAATTCCAGCATCGCAAATCGCCGCCCGATCCAGCGAGACCGCGGAAGGGCGGAGAGGATCGTGCGCCAGTAGTCGGCCGCCGACGCCAAGGGAAAGCGGTTACGCTCCCGGTCCCAGGCGAAGACGTGGACATGGGACACATGCTGACCGACCCGCGCGACCTCGGCGAGCGCCTCCTCGACCGCGAGCCCGGGCCGCGGCTGCCAATAGAGATAGACATTGTCGTGGGCGATCGCCTCGATCAGGCGGCATGCCGAATCGGTCGTGTCCGTCAGGGATTGCGGATGATATTCCAACGACACGGTCACCTCGTGCCGCGCGGCCTCGGCGCCCATGTCGCGGATCGCATCTGCCGCAGCGCGTCTCTCAGCGGCGTTGTAGTCCTTGGAATCGCGCCGGCGCGTGCCGGGCCAAATGCGGATATTCGAGGCTCCGAGCGCGGTCGCACTTTCAACTGCGCGCACGAATTCGGAAAGGTCGTCGGTCGGTGGCGCGACGTAGGAGCCGTAGGATGTCGTCAGTCCAGCCCTTTTGCTGAGGCGCCCGACAATCCGGGCTATGGATGTCTTCCCGGGAGGAACATGAGCATCCCCCGCCCATTCGGCTGCGGCAATCCGGGCTTCTCTGGCCAGCTCGACAATTCTGTCCGGGGGCAAGCTACGGAAGGTGACGGTGCAGAGGCCGGCTTCGAAATTGCTCATGCCATGCGCTCCAAGTCGCTCTTGTGGATCTCGAATAGCAGCGGCCGATCCTCAAGAAAACGCTCGATTTCATCGACAGCCATTTCGCCGAGACGTGTCCTTTCGAGGCCGACGGCGCCGGCGATGTGCGGGGTCAGGAAAACGTTCGGCAGATCATAAAGAGGCGACGCATCTTCCGGCACCTCGGGATCTGTGACGTCGATGACGGCGTTGATCGCGCCCGTCTTCAACCTGTCGATGAGCGCGGTTTGATCGACGAGCGCCCCCCGCGCCGTGTTGATCAGGGTTGCCCCGTCCATCATCAAGGACAGCCGCCGTGCGTCGATCATGTGCCTCGTCTCGGGCAGCGCCGGCGCATGCAGCGAGACGATGTCCGAGTTCGCCATCAACGTATCGAGTTCAACTTTTTCCCCACCGAGGCCGGAAGCGCATTCCTGCCCGACCAGCGGATCGTAGAGCAGCACCCGATAATCGAAGGGGCGAAGGAGGTCGATCACCCGTCTTCCGATCCGCGAGGCGCCCACTATGCCGATCGTGCGGCGATAGTTTCCAATCGCCTGTCCCTGCAGGATCAGGGTCCGCTGGCGTCCTCTGTCGGCGGCATAGAGATCGCGGAAGCGAAAGACCTGCTTGCCCGCAAAAATGATTGCCGCGAGCGTGAACTCTGCGACAGGCACGGCATTGGCCACGGCCGCATGGCTCACGGTTATTCCCGCATCAAACACAGTCGTGTCGATCAGGCCCTTGACCGTTCCTGCCGCATGGACAACGAGGCGAAGGCGGGGCGCCGACCGAAGAACGGCCGCATCGAAGCGTGGAGCGCCCCAGCCGGTTACCAGGATTTCCGCTTCGGCGAGCAACCGCTTCGACCGGCTGTCGCCGAACACAGTCATCGGTTGCGGATCGAGTATGCGCGCAAGACCGTCGACCCGCGCGAGAAGTTCCGGCGTCAGGACGTGTTCCGTCCTTTCGGGCTGCATCGCAAAAGCCAGCGCCGGGCGGGTCATGGCTTGCGCCCCGGCGCCTGCATGGCACTGACGGTCACGCCTTGCTCCGCGATGGCGCGCAACGCGGCGATGTCCGGGGCGGCGGGCGGAACGTCCCAGTCGCTCGTTACGGCCGAGATGTCGCGAACCGCCAGGACGGCACAGCGAAGAATCGTTTTGCCAGCGGGAATCGTAGCCCGCAGTTGCGGTATCAACGTCTTTGCGGCGATGAGGTTGGTATTTGGTGGCGCCTTCTGCGCCAGACCTTGGCGCGCGACCATCGAGCCGAGGTCGCGAATTCCGCTGAAATCCTCTTCCCCGATGGCATAGGCCTCGCCTGTCGACGCGGAAAGCGTGTCGGCCTCGAAGTCTCGTCTGGCGATGGCAAAGCCGCCTTCGGCTGTTTCAAGCGGCCTCGGAGTCGTGATCCGGTGCACTCGCACATGCCAGGGTGAGGCCGGCAGCAGCCATGTCTCAACGACAACATCCGGCCAGGGCAACCACCTGGAAAAGAGCACATTGCCATCAAGCCGCGCCTCTTCGTTGGTCTCGCGCACGCGGTAATGAATGCCGTCGTCACTGAAAGCCAGCATGGAATCGAAGGCCCCGCCGGCAAAGGCCCGTTCGTCGCTCTCGACGCTGAAGCCGTAGCGCGTCGAATAAGCGAATTTCGCATATTTTTCCGAGCCGAAGCGCATCTGCCGGTTCTCCTGGCCGGAGGAAAGCGCCACGACGTCACCCTTGCAAGGCATCATCACCATGCCCGGATGACGGAGCGCAACCGTTTCGGAGGGCGGTGAAGGAGGCGTTTCCGTGAAAGTCCAGAACGGATGGTCATTGTCCACTGCGAGCGGCAGGAAGGCCTTGAACGCCCAATAGGGCGAGCCCGCCGAATTGTAGTTTTCCGACATCAAGAGGTTCGGATAGCTGTAACCGATCGACAGCACGCCGTCCCTGTGCGTCATCGGCTTGTCGGCCCACCATCTGAGGTGGCGAACACAAAGCCCCTTGATCTCGCCCCAAGGCAGCGCCTCGAGATCGGCGAAGGCCAGCGCCGACCAGAAACCGGCGCAGGCGAAGCGATAGGTGAGGCTGCGGCCAAAGGGGACGGTTGCTCCATCCTCGGCGAACCAGTGACGAAAATCCTGAGCAAAGGCGAGGGCGCGCTCGCGATAGCGCTTGGCGTGGTCATCCTCGACGAGGCGCGAGTAGATGAGGCTATAGAAATGCATCGCGAAGGGGATGTAGTGATCGACGCGCGGCACATTGCCGTCCCGATACCACCCGTCCGCAATGTAGAAGCCATCGAGCTCGGAGAGATAGGCATTCGTCAGGCTGCGGTCGTATTCTACGCCCAGGCGATCGAGGGCGATGTCGACCAGGATGCGGAAGAACTTCCAATTGTTGTCGGCGTAGTCGAATTTCCGCGCATGCAGCAGATAGGCGACAAGATTGTCCCGCGCCCGGCCGTTCAGCGGGTCCCATAGTTTCTCCGGCACCAGGGCAAGCGCGAAGCCGAGGGCGGCGAGTTCGACCATGCGCTGGTCGCGGTTGTTCACCTTGCCCCAGAATTCCGGATGGTTCGGATCGGTGCCGTTGGCGATGCCTTCGGCATAACGGTGCCAATGGGGGAAATCGCCGCCACCGGCGGCAAACGGCGCAAGGCCCCACAGAGGCCTCGCGAACCCCTCGAGATCGGCAGCGGCCCGATCGAAGTGGGCGGCCGCAGCGTCAAGGCGCACGCGCGCATTTCCCTCGGAAAAATAAGGCAACAGCGGATCGAAGAGGCCCAGCAGGGCGCGCTGCATGTCGCTGCGCGTTTCGAGTGGATTGGTGGCGAGCGGATTGGCACTGGCGGGATCATAGGTCATGGGCGCTGTCTCTGGTCCAAGCTTCCGCCGGGCACAGGGATCACCGCGTGAGACACATGCCGGGCGGGCGCCTCCCGATGATGGAGACGGAAATGCATCATGCCGATCGCCTCGCGACCAAGGGCGACGCGGTCGACACGCATCGTCGCAAGCCGGGGATTGGCCATCTCGGCGCAAGGCAGGTCGTCGAAACCGATGACGGCGAAATCCTCGGGCACGCGCCGGCCGATCTCCGTGACCGCCTCGAGAACGCCAACGGCGATAAAGTCGTTCATGCAGAACGCGGCGGAAAATCCGCCGTCCTCCGCGAGCGCGGCGAGCGTTGCCGCATGCGCCTCGACGCTGGAATTGCTCTCGAACGGCAGGCGGATGACGCGCGCTTCGCCCCCATCAACCGCGGCGACTGCCGCCTCGAAGCCGCGAACGCGCTCGCGGATCGTGTGCCGATGCGATCCGGTCAGGTGCAGTATGCGGCGATGGCCTGCATCGATTAACCGCTGCGTCGCCGCGTAGGCGCCGAAGAAGTTCGCGGGCGAGACACCGTCGAAACGCATCTGCACATCGGTGCCATTGACCAGAATGACAGGGGTGCCACTGTCCTCGAGCCATTTGCAAAGGACATCGGCCGGATCGATCCCCACCAGGAAGAGCCCTTCTGCGCCGACGGCCTGGAGGTGCTCGCGCACAATTTCCGGCGTCGCTTTCGCCTCCCGGACAAGGCGAATATCGAACGGCATGCCCAATTTGGCCGCCTCGGAACGTAGGCCCTCGACGATGCCCTCATAGAAGACGCTGAGCCCTCCGGTCACGCCATTGCTCGCAATCAGAGCCAGTGCTCCCGGAACCGAAGGCGCCTTTATCGGATAGCCGAGGTCGCTCGCAACCTGGAGGATCTGCCGGCGAACGTCCTCGCTGATGCCCGGTTCGTTCGCAAGGACGCGCGAGACGGTAGAAATGGAGACCCCGGCGCGGGTTGCAATGTCCGCTTGCCGGAGCCGTTTGGAAGATGTGTCTGTCATATCGCAAACATCGCGCAATCTATGCAAATTTGCAAGATTAAAACAAATTCTTGCAAAAGGTAGTTTCTTGCATAAGCTTGCCCGACTTGGTTCCGCCCCGCGCTGGAGGAGAGCGCGAGGCAACGACAGGAGGAGAACGGCATGCTACTCAATCGACGCACATTCCTGCTCGGGTCGGCAGGCACGGCCGCCGCCGGCATCGCGCTCGGGGCAAACTCACCCTTCGCGGCCGAAAACGTGCAGCTACGCGCCATGTGGTGGGGATCCAATGATCGCTCGAAGCGAACGCTGAGCGTTGCCAAGCTGTTCCAGGAGAAGAACCCGGACATATCGGTTGTCGGCGAGAGCCTCAGCGGCGACGGATACTGGACCAAACTCGCCACCCAGATGGCCGGCCGCGCGATCGCCGACGTTTTCCAGCTCGAGCCGAGTACGATTTCCGACTATTCCAAGCGCGGCGCCTGCCTCGCCCTCGACCCGTTCATCCCATCGACATTGGACGTCGATGCCTTCGGCAAGGATGTGCTGAAGCTGACGACGGTGGATGGCAAACTCTGGGGCGTCGGGCTCGGCCTCAACTCCTTCGCATTGTTCTATGACGCCGACGCCTTCGCGAAAGCAGGAATCACGCCTCCCGGGGTTGATACGACCTGGTCCGAATATGCCGACATTGCGATCGAGATGACCAAAGCCGCCGGCAAGAAGAACGTGTGGGGCGGGCCATACGGAGCCCGCTATGCCTATGTCTTCGACGCATGGCTCAGGCAACGCGGAAGCAGCCTCTACACGGAGAGCGGCCTCGGTTTCGGCGTCGATGAAGCCAAGGAGTGGTATGCCTATTGGGAGGATCTGCGCAAGCGCGGCGGTACCGTCGGCGCCGATATCCAGACGCTCGATCAGAACACCATTGACACCAATTGCCTGTCGCTCGGCTACTCGGCCATGGGCATGGCCTATTCCAACCAGATGGTCGGCTATCAGCTCATCATGAAGAGCAAGCTCGGCATCGGCATGTTGCCGCGCGCCGAAAAGGGCGGACCTTCCGGCCACTATTATCGCCCGGCCTTGATCTGGAGCATCGGCGCGACGACCAAGCATGGCGAGGAAGCCGCGAAGTTCATCAATTTCTTCGTCAACGACCCGGAAGCCGGCAAGATCCTCGGCGTCGAGCGCGGCGTGCCGATGTCGCGCAAGGTGCGCGAGGCAATCCTGCCGTCGCTCAACCCGACGGAAACGGAAACAGTAAAATACATCAACGCGCTGAAGGACCAGGTGGGCAGCTATCCGGCGCCCGCACCGCTCGGCTCGACGGAGTTCGACCAGCGGGTGCTTCGCCCGATCGCCGACGAACTGGCCTTCGAACGCGTTTCGATCGCGGACGCGGCGACCCGCTTGGTCGAGGAGGGCAAGGCTACGGTTCGCGCCGGCTGACACCCAATTAGCAGATAGTCGCGGCGGATCGGGGCGGTCGCTCCGACCGCCACGCCTACAGCTCGCTCACTGTTCGCCGACAGTTTCCCTCCAGCCTGACAGCCACTCGTTGAAGGCAACCGATGCCGGGGTCCCCGCGGCGATCGAGATCTCGTAGGCTCCGACGATCGGATTAACGCCGGGGCACAAAGCGACCAGCTGTCCCTCCCGCAACGCTCGTTCGATCAGCGCGGGGCTCGCCTGGCCTATGCCGAGGCCGGATATGCAGGCGTCGATTGACGCTTCGTCGGTGTCGAAGGCGATGCTGCCCCCACGCGGTTTGAACGCCATCTGTGCTGCGCCGCACCAGCGTTGCCATGACCAGGCATCCGCCGTGTCGAGCAGGAGCGGCAGATCGAGGAGGTCCTGCGGCTGGACATGGGACCCCGATCCGCTGATCAGCAGCGGCGAACAGACGGCAATCGACCTGTCGAGCAAGAAGGCGGACGGGAAGTCGGCTTCCGCCGTACCGCGCCTATAGGTGATGACCACGTCGGGCACACCGGTCGCACCGAGTGCCAGCGACTCGATGATGAGATCGACGTTCGGATTTTCATGACGGTACGAGCCGAGCCGCGGGATCAGCCAGCGCCGTGCCAACGTTATCGGCGCCTGTATGACCAATCGCGCCCGATCGGGCTGCAGCGCGCGCGTACCGTTTTCGATCGTCGCGAGGGCGGCGCTGACATGGGTCAGGTATTGCCGCCCGATTTCCGTCAGCGAAATCGCATTGTGGCTCCGATGAAAGAGCAAGACACCGAGCGCGTCTTCCAGCGCCTTGATTTGTCGGCTGATCGCGCCCGGGGTGAGGTTCATCTCGCGTGCGGTGAGTGTCAGACTGCCAGTGCGCGCGGCGCTCGCGAAGGCCGGCAGGGTCGCAAGCGGAGGTAGTTTGAAGCGCTGCGTTTGAGAATTTCTCATGCCGGACTGAAAATCTTTCGCTTGCAATTAACTTGACCATGACTATCCAGATTCCGGCCTGACAGCAACGGATATCTGAAAGTCGCCAGCTTTGAAGACCGTACAGGAGATCGCGCAGCCTTCTCGCGCCGCATGTGAGCCGCAGGGGCCAGATTGCGCGTCACGCAAGCGCCGCCCCTTTGACCGAGTGTCCGTTTCTGAACCCAAGAATTTCTCATCCGGAGAGACCGTCATGTTTCCGAGCCTCACCACTTTCAAAAATTCGGCCGTACTCGGCCGCCTTTTTGCTGCAAGCCTCGCACTCTCCGCTTGTATCGCGGCCCCATCGCACGCCGACGACGCCTTCAACGTCATTGACGACCGCGGTGTCGCCGTCGCCGTCCCGGTACAACCGAAGCGAATCGCTTCGGTTTCTTATTTCGCCGCAGATGTTGCGCTGGCGCTCGGCATCAAGCCGGTCGCCGCCACCTATATGGTCGAGGGCAGGAGCCCTGATTTTCTCGGTGGCCATCTCGACGGGGTGAAGCAGATCGGTCAGCGAGCGACGCCCAATCTCGAGCTTCTCGCAGAGGCGAAGCCGGACGTCACGGTTGCCATCCGCCGCTATACGGAGGGCAACGCCGATCAGTACCAGAAGATCGCGCCTTATCTTGCCTACAGCCTCGAGCTCTTCGCCGATAGCGACCGGACCATCGGCCAACTCGCAACCATCCTAGGCGATACCAAGCGCGGGCAGGAGTTGAACGCCGAGTTCAAGGCCGATCTCGCGTCGTTCGGCGAAAAGGCGCCGAAGGACAAGCATCCGCGCTTCGTGGTGATGTGGGGCGGCGATACCCCATGGGTTTTCCGTTCGGAAAACATGACGGCAGCGATCCTCGTCGCCCTCGGCGCGGAAAACATTGCCGGACAAAACCCGACCCCGTCGGTACCGGACAACTGGGGCATGGAGATGAGCCTCGAAGCCATGCTGGAGAAGGACCCGGAAGCCATCTTCGTCTATGACTACGGTCCGGATCGTCCGCATGAAAACAACCCGATCTGGCAGCAGCTCTCGGCCGTCAGGAATGGACGGGTCCACTATGTCGGCGATCACTGGGTCGAGGCGCATGGGCCGATTGCTCGCGAGATGGTTCTGCGCGAGGCAGCCCATTTCCTCTATCCGGACGTTTTTCCGGCCATCGATGTCAAGGTCGAGGCCCGCAAGATCATCCCGCGACAGTGAATTGATCAGTCGATGGCCGCGAAAGCGGCCGGGCCAAACCGGATATGCCTGCCGTGCCGCTTTCCCGTCCCACCTTCCGCCAGGCGCGCCGCATCGGCGCGCTCGCTATGCCACTGTCCGCAGTGCAATTGGCCCAGGTCGCCATTTCCACCACGGACATGATCATGCTGGGCTGGGTGGGCGGCTCGGCGCTAGCCGCCGGGGCGCTCGGCTTTACGCTGTTCAATCTGCTGCGCACGATGGGGTTCGGGCTCATCGTCGGCACGTCGAACCTTGTTGCTGAAGAAAGTCGTGTCGGCATGTTCCGCGCGCATCTCCTCGCGGGACTTGCCATCGCCACCGGTGCGGCCGTCATCGGCGCGCTGGCTTTGATTGCAGGCGGCTTTCTTCTTCACGGGTTCGGACAGGACGAGAATGTCGCAGAACTTGCAGCGCGCTATCTGCTCTTCGTGGCCCCCGGGCCTGTTCCCCCTGTTCTGGTTCTACGCCTACCGTGGCGTGGTCGTTGGTGGCCGGCGCGCCACTCTGTTGCTCTCGATCACCCTGGGCACGGTTGTGGTAAACGCGGTGCTTGACTACGGCTTTCTGTTTGGCGCGTTCGGATTGCCCTTCCTCGGTGTCCCCGGCGTCGCCGCGTCGAGCTCCATTTCCTATTTGGTGCAGTTCCTCGCAATCGCTTCGATGACCCACGGAACGACCCGTTTCATCAGGGAAAAATCCGCAGCCGAGATCGGTTCGTCAGTAAGGCGAATTCTGAAGATCGGAATGCCCACCGCGGGATCCTATGCCTCCGAAGCGGGGTTCACGACGCTCATTGTCCTGATGGCAGGCACTTACGGGGCGGCGGCGCTTGCGGCGCACGCGGCCGTCAACCAGATCATCTATGTCGTCTTCATGCTGTCGATCGGCCTTTCGCACGCCACATCCATCGGCGTCAGCGAAGCGATCGGCGCGCGCGACGGCTTGTCTGCGCTCGCTGCCGGTCGCAGCGGCCTCTGTCTAGGGCTTTCGATCGTGTCGGCCTTTTCAGTCCTGTTGCTGCTTTTCCCATCCGAGGCCTTGGCTCTCTTTTCCATAACGCCGCAGGGCGACCCTCGTCTGCATCAAATCGCAACCGGGCTTCTGTTCGCAGCGGCGTTTTTTCAGGTTTTCGATTTCCTGCAGAACATCGCCATCGGAGCGGTCCGGGGTATCGGCCGCGCGGGGCAGGGGTTCTGGATCACGATCGGAAGCTACTGGATCGTTGGAGCTCCGACAGCATGGCTGGTGGGCTATCATGTCTACCCAGGCATCTTGGGAGTCTGGATCGGCATGGGCGTAGGACTGGCCGCGGCAGCGGCGGGCATGGTGTTCCTGTTCGAGCGGGGCGTTATTCCCACTACCGCCGCGGAACCAGCCCGATGAAAGACATTTCCCGCTCGGCTCTTTTGACAGTGATCATCTCGGCAATAACCTTTGCCGTCGCGATGCTCGGCCTGCTGATCGGCGCAAAGCCGATGACGCTTGCACAGGCCTTGACGGCGGTCGCTTCGCCCAATGATGGGACCGATGGCATCATCGTCTGGACCCTTCGCATGCCGCGCAGCATCGCCGCTTTTCTCGCTGGCGGCGCGCTCGCCGTTTCCGGATTTCTGCTCCAGTCGATCACCAGGAACCCGCTGGCGGCCCCCGACCTGACCGGCGTTTCATCGGGCGCCGTCGCCGCGATCGTCAGCACCTTCGTCTTCTTTCCGGCCATATCGTCGTTCTACTACCCGGCGATCGGCATGGCCGGCGGACTCGCGGCTGCCTCGATGACGATCTGGGTTGCGCGCGGCGCTCGGGCGTCGCCGCTCCATATGGCCCTCGGAGGCATCACCGTTGCCTTGTTCCTCAACGCGGTCACGACCTACGTGCTCCTCAGGGGCGGCCCGCAATCCCCCTCGGTGCTGTTTTGGCTGTCGGGAGGCTTGCAGGGCAGGTCCTGGCCGCAGATCGTCTACATGTTGCCTTGGATAGTTTCCAGTCTTGCGGTGGCGCTCGCCAGTCACCGGGTCATCGGCGTGTTGATGCTCGGAGACGAAGCCGCTGCCGGCTTGGGTGTCAATCTGTCGGTCTGGAAGCCGGTGCTGTTGCTCGCAGCGATCGGGCTCGTGGCCGGCGTCACGCCGGTCGCGGGACCAGTCGCCTTTGTGGGCCTTGCGGCGCCGCATCTCGTGCGGCTCCTGCGTCCGCAGGACAGCTTCTCGTCGATCCTGCTCAATATCGCCATCGGCGGCGGCCTGCTCCTGACAGCCGATGTGGTGGCACGCTCGGTTGCGGCGCCGCGCGAAATTCCGGTCAGCATACTCACTGCGCTGATCGGTGGTCCGATCTTCATCTATCTGGCGCAGCGTCGCGACATCTCGATCGGCAAGGGAGCAATCGAATGACTGTTGCTCCCGTCTCCGATGCAAATCGTTTCGGCAGCAGGGAGATCGCCGGCCTGATCGCGGGCGCTTTCGGCCTCATCATTCTTTCCGTCTTCTTGGGCGTCGTGGATCTGCCCGCTGCGGAGATCATGGCGGTCCTGACCGGGCAGGGGTCGGATCAAGGAAACCTCATCATTGCCACGATCCGTATCCCGAGGATCGTCACCGGCATTCTCGCGGGCATGCACTTCGCCGTTGCCGGCATGTTGCTGCAAACGATCACCCGCAATCCGCTTGCAGATCCGACGATCATGGGAATTTCACAAGGCGCGACGGTCGCGGTGACGATCTTCCTGTTCTTTGCCGTCTACCGCCTGAACTCGGATTCCAACACGCTTTACGCCTTGCCCGTCGGCTGGCTGCCACTCATAGGATGCGCAGGCGGGCTCCTCGGGGGCGCCCTGATCTATGCCCTGGCGCTCGGCAAAGGTTTGAGCGCCTTGAGGCTGACGCTCTGCGGCATTGCGATTGGGGCCTTCCTGCATGCGATCGCCATGGGCATCGTGGTTGGCTGGGGCAGCGCCCGCATCGAGATTGTCATGCAGTGGCTTTCCGGCAGTCTCTATGCCCGAGGCTGGGAGCATGTGCTGTTTCTCCTGCCGTTCACAATCGCGGGACTGTTGGCTCTTCCCTTTGTGCAGCGCCCACTCGCCATGCTCCAGTTCGAGGAGGATGCGGCCCGCTCCTTCGGTCTATCCTATCGCCTGTGGTTCAGCCTTGTTCTTGCGGTTGCCTGCATGCTGGCGGCAAGTGCGGTCGGTGCCGTCGGCCCGCTGATCTTCGTTGGACTTGTGGTGCCGCACATGGCGCGCTTCGTCGCTGGCCGGCATTTCCATCTCGTTCTGCCGCTCTCCGCGCTCGTCGGTGCGGTGCTGGTGACGGCTGCCGATCTCGCTGGACGCCTGGTCGGTGGCCCGGAGGAAATCCCCATCGGTGTCGTCACCGCCTTTGCCGGTGCGCCCATTCTCCTAACTCTGTTGCGACGTCACCAGTGAGGCCCGCCATGCTCCTGTCCGCCAGAAACATCACGGTTCGGTATGGCGAACTGACCGCTCTCAACGATTTTTCCATCGATGTTGCTCCCGGCGAAATCATCGCGCTCATCGGGCCGAACGGTTCCGGCAAAAGCACAGCCCTCCATGCCCTTGCCGGTCTCAACCGACCGTCATTGGGAAGCGCGATGATCGAGGGCCGTGGCGTAGGCCAGTGGAAGAGACGGGAGCTGGCGAAAAGATTGTCCTTCCTGCCGCAGGCGCCGCTGTCGCCGGAGAACATGACGGTCGAACAGCTCGTGCGGCAGGGGCGCTTCGCCCATCTGGGCCTCTTCGGAGGCTTCTCCTCCCGAGATCAGCAGGCGGTCTCGTGGGCATTGAAGCAGACGGGATTGGGCGAACTCGCTGAGCGGCGCCTCGATGCGATATCTGGCGGGGAAAGACAACGCGCCTGGATCGCTGCCGCCCTCGCGCAGGAAGCGAGGATACTCCTTCTCGATGAACCGACATCCTTCCTCGATATCGGTCATCAGGTCGAGGTTCTCGAGCTGGTTTGCCGGCTCGCGCGAGAACGCCAAGTGGCGGTCGTCCTCTCCATCCACGACCTCAATCATGCGATGGCGATCGCTGACAGGATCGTTCTCATGACGAGAGGCGAGGTGCGATTCACCGGCGATGCAACCGCACTTGCGCGAAGCGGACTGATCCAGGAGGCCTTCCAGGTCGAGGGTGAATTCATGCTTGCGCCCGCTGACGGTAGGCCACCCCATTTCCAGGTCCGAATCGCGGCCCGGAATGATTCAGCGGCTGCTGCGTGAGAACGGTCTCGGTCGTCCGGCCGCTCAGGCCTGGAGGCGGGTAAGGAATTGGGCGAATACCATCGTGCCTTCCGGCCATGGCCCGTGGCCGGATTCGGTATTGATGTGGCCCGCCTCGCCGGCGTCGATGAGCATCGATCCCCAGGCATTGGCGATGTCGCCCGCCTGCTCGTAGGAGCCGAAGGAATCGTTGCGGCTGGCGATCACAAGTGATGGAAAGGGCAGCGGGTCGCGCGGATAGGGCCCGAAGGTCATCAGATGCTTCGGGCGGATACTCGGATTGGCGACGTCGGGCGGGGCGACAAGAAAGGCGCCCGCAATCTTCTTCTTGCAATGCGGGAGCGCATGAACGGCAGTGGCGACGCCCAGCGAGTGGGCGATGATCACCACCGGCCTCGTTGCGGCATTGATTTCTTCGATCATCCGCGCCACCCAATCCTCGCGCACCGGCTTCGACCATTCCGCCTGCACGACTCGGCGCGCGGTCGACAGCTTCCGCTCCCAACGGCTTTGCCAATGGTCCGGTCCGGAATTGGTATAGCCCGGAACGATGAGGATATGCGCTTCTGAAACCTTCATGATCGCCGCGATTTGGCGACGAAAAGAGCCGAAGTCAAGGCACAGGCGACAAGGGTTGCATTTTCTGTATAATCCGAGATGGCGGTCGCGGTTCGCATCGGCCATCTTCTTGCCGCCGCTGCGGATCCATGGCTGCTCTGGTTCGTTGAGGAGTGTGAGCCATGACAACCTTCCATGTCCTCTCGGGGGCGAACGAAAGCGCCGTTCATCCCGAGATACGAAAGATTGGCATTGCAGATGTGTTCGACGCGCTGCGTCTCGGGTTCGATGATTTCCGCGAGAAGCCGTCGCATTATGTTTTTCTGTGTCTCATCTATCCTATCGCCGGCGTCGTGCTGATGACCTGGAGCGCGGGGGCGAACATGCTGCCGTTGCTCTATCCGCTCGCATCCGGCTTTGCCCTCATCGGGCCTGTCGCGGCCATCGGTCTTTATGAGATCAGCCGGCGCCGCGAACTCGGCATGGACGCGTCTTGGCCGCATGCGCTGCGGTTGCACCGCAATCCGGCAATTCCGTCGATCCTGGCGGTGGCGGCCCTGTTGTTCGTCATTTTTGTCGTCTGGCTCCTGGTCGCCCAGGGCCTCTATGTAACGATGTTCGGCGCAACGCCGCCGAACTCCATCGCCGAATTCTGGAATGGCATCATCGGCACGGAGCAGGGCTGGAACCTGATCCTCATCGGCAATGCGGTTGGGTTTGTTTTCGCGGTGATCGTGCTGTCGATCAGCGTCATCTCTTTCCCGCTGCTGCTAGACAGGGATGTCGGCGCCTTTACGGCGATCGAGACCTCGGTAAGAGCAACCCTCGCCAATCCGGTGCCGGTCGCCTTGTGGGGGCTGATCATCGCGGTCGGCCTGGTGATCGGGTCGATCCCGGTCTTTGTTGGTCTAGCAGTTATCATGCCGATCTTCGGCCACGCCACCTGGCATCTCTATCGGAAATTGGTGGAGCCGGCCCAGCCGATCCACTAGTGCATGTTGCCCAAAAGTGCGCAGCGGTTTTGGGGCTACGACATGCATAAACAAGAACCTAAAGCAGGACGGCCGGCCATTGCCGGCCGTCGGCTTACCGGAAAAATTTATAGTAGGACGAGATTTGCGCGGCCGTGTTCGATGACAGCTTGAGCTTGATGCCGATCCTGTCGCCGCGGCACCACCGCACCATGCCGGTGAGGAAGCCTAGCTCCTCGCTGCGGATCGTCACTTCCTGCCCCGTCCGGGCGCCGATATCGAACAGCAGCTGAAAGCAAATTCCTTCGTCGGAAAGATCCTTCACGACGCCCTTGCAAGAGCCGGTCTTGCAACTGACCGTCCCGGTTATTTTCGTGTCAGTGCGGGCGGATGCGCGCTGAACGCTCTCCTTATGCGCCATAGCTTCCTCGAAACCTGATTGTTAGAACGTTCAGATTCCATGCGAGCGCTGAAGGGTCCGCTAATAAAATCGCCCGCATTTGAAGCGAGCGATCAAATGCGGGTCGATTCCGCGCCTAGCTTTCGAGTGGCACTCGGAGAGTGCGGTCAGACCGCGCCGAACACCCGTCGGAAAATCGTGTCGACGTGCTTGGTGTGATAGCCGAGATCGAATTTCTCGCGGATGTCCTCTTCGGAGAGCGCCGCGCGGACTTCCTGGTCGGCCAGCAGTTCCTCCAGGAAATCCTTGCCTTCTTCCCACACCTTCATGGCATTCCGCTGCACGAGGCGGTAGGCGTCCTCGCGAGAAACGCCGGCCTGGGTGAGGGCGAGAAGCACCCGCTGCGAATGAACAAGCCCGCGGAACTTGTTCATGTTCTTCATCATGTTCTCGGGATAGACGAGGAGCTTGTCGACGACGCCGGTCAGCCGCGCCAGGGCGAAATCGAGCGTCACCGTCGCGTCCGGTCCGATCATCCGTTCGACCGAGGAATGCGAAATATCGCGCTCGTGCCAGAGAGCAACGTTTTCCATCGCCGGAACGACGAAGGCGCGAACCATGCGGGCCAGGCCCGTCAGATTTTCGGTCAGCACCGGATTGCGCTTGTGCGGCATGGCCGAGGAGCCCTTCTGTCCGGGCGAGAAATATTCCTCCGCCTCCAGCACCTCGGTGCGCTGCAGATGGCGGATTTCCGTCGCGAGACGCTCGATCGAGGACGCGATGACGCCGAGGGTGGCGAAGTACATGGCATGGCGGTCGCGCGGGATCACCTGCGTGGAGACTGGCTCCGGCTTCAGGCCTAGCGCCTTC
Source organism: Sinorhizobium sp. BJ1 (assembly GCF_002531555.1). Classification (NCBI taxonomy): domain Bacteria; kingdom Pseudomonadati; phylum Pseudomonadota; class Alphaproteobacteria; order Hyphomicrobiales; family Rhizobiaceae; genus Sinorhizobium; species Sinorhizobium sp. BJ1. The sequence continues at coordinate 440,343 of NZ_NWTH01000005.1, read as the reverse complement.
GCGACATGTTCCTCGACGCGCGGATCAATGTTGGCGAAGGTCCCGACGGCACCGGAAATCGCGCAGGTCGCGATCTCCTCGCGGGCGGCGAGAAGGCGCTCTTTGCAGCGGTCGAATTCCGCATAGGCGAGCGCCAGTTTGACGCCGAAAGTGGTGGGCTCCGCATGGATGCCGTGCGAGCGGCCGATTGTCACCGTATCCTTGTGTTCGAAGGCGCGGCGCTTCAGCGCCTCGAGCAGCCTGTCGAGGTCGGCGAGCAGGAGATCCGTGGCACGGACGAGCTGCACGTTGAAGCAGGTGTCGAGCACGTCGGACGAGGTCATGCCCTGATGCACGAAGCGGCTGTCCGGGCCGACGAATTCGGCAAGATGGGTGAGGAAGGCGATGACGTCGTGCTTGGTGACCGCTTCGATTTCGTCGATGCGCGCCACATCGAACTCAGCCGCGCCGCCCTTTTCCCAGATGGTCTTGGCCGCTCCCTTGGGGATCACACCGATTTCGGCCAGCGCGTCGCAGGCGTGCGCCTCGATCTCGAACCAGATGCGGAACTTCGTTTCCGGCGACCAGATGGCCACCATTTCCGGCCGGGAGTAACGGGGGATCATAGGCTCTGTGCTTTCATTCAGTGGAGGATGGCGTGCCATCTATCAAAGATGCGACGGAAGCTCAACGTTATTGCGGACGCGCCAGCCCCAGGCTCGCCAACAGAAGAGCGACAGCCCCGAGGGGCAGGTATAGCCTGACGCCTAGCACCAGAAACTGGTAATAAGCGGAAAGCGACGTGAACAGTGCCTGGTACAACCAGACGCGCGAGCCGGTCGCCGCATGCCACTGCGAATAGAAGAGCCGATAATCGAGCGCGAAGAGCAGCGCCGTCACCCCGATGGTGCCGGCGATCAGGCACAGGAGATAGGCCGCGAATCGCGTTTCGATGGTGCGATCCTGCGCCAGGCAGCGGCCCGCGAAAAGCGAGAGCGGCCAGGCGATGAGGCCGCCCGAGGCGTAGAGCAGCAGGATGCTTTCGAGGTGGAATGTTGCGTCATGCTCGCGCAGCCAGAGCGCGTACCAGGCCGAAAACGCCATCGCCAGCCCCCAAGCGGGCGCACCGATGAATGTTTCCCGCCATGACGGAATGGCACGAAGCATGCGCGCCCGTGTCGGGCGATTGGCAGGAGCGAACCCGCTCGGGCGGGCCTCTTTCATCGTCCGGGCCAGGTCGGAACCGCGATCCAGCGCCCGTCGGTTGTGCCTTCGAAACCAAGGGATTTGACCAGAACCATAACGACATGCACTTGCGAGCCGTCATCATTGATGTGAGTCACCACCCCGCCGATGCGGTAGCCGGTCGGGCAGTGACGGCTTTCCGGAATGCGGGCATCGTCCTGCAGCACCTCGGACACGGGTTGCCCGGCATTCTCCGCCATAACGAGACGAAAGCCTTTGATCGCTTTCTGGAGATCCTTGCAGATGCCCTGAGCCTCGAAGGTCTTTTCTTCGAGTTTGAGCTCAAAAGTCTTTCGAAAAGGCGGGTCGGCCGCAAAAGCATCGTATCTCAGCCTGTGCTCCGCCGCATCTGCCTCGGTCACCGGGTTGTAGGCGGCAAGCAATCCAGGCGTATCGAGAAGACGGTAGGCGTCGATCAGCGGCGCCGCCCGCTGACGTGCGTTGCGGCGAGCCTCGGGCAGGGCACCGCCATCCTCCTCGACGCGGGCGCGCACGGGGGCGCCTGGGAGAAAAGTGTCGGTCTGCGTGTCGAGGACGTATATCGTCGAATACGGAAAGCCGGAGCCGTCCTGAATGCCATATTCCTCGAAGCCGAAGACCTTGCCGTCCGAAGAAAAGCCGATCGGCTGAAAACTGGCATAGTCGCCGGCGAGCGCGGGCGGCGCGGCAAGCGCCGTCGCGATCAGGGCTGCAGTCGCGATTGCCGCCCGCAAGCTCATCAGCGGCCCTTCTCGGCCGGCGTGCGGATCGCTTCGATGGCGGTGCGGTAGGCCTCGACGGAGCCGCCCTTGAAAATGGCCGAGCCGGCCACCAGCACGTTGGCGCCCGCCCGAGTGACGACGCCAGCGGTTTCGGGCGTGATGCCGCCGTCCACCTCGATCTCGATCGGCCGGTCGCCGACCATTGCCTTGATGCGGCGGATTTTTTCTTCCATCGCGTAGATGAATTTCTGCCCGCCGAAGCCGGGATTGACCGTCATCACCAGGATGAGATCGACGCTGTCCAGGACATATTCGAGTGCGCTTTCGGGCGTAGCCGGATTGAGCGAGACGCCGGCCTTTTTGCCGAGCGCCTTCACGGTCTGCAAGGAACGGTGCAAATGCGGGCCCGCTTCGGCATGGACGGTGAGGATATCGCAGCCGGCCTTGGCGAAGGCTTCGAGAAAGGGGTCGGCCGGCGCGATCATCAGGTGGCAATCGAACGTCGCGTCCGTGTAGGGGCGCAGCGACTTGATCACATCGGGGCCGAAGGTGATGTTCGGCACGAAATGGCCGTCCATGACGTCGAGGTGGATCCAATCGGCGCCGGCATCCACGACATCGCGGACCTCCTGGCCGAGTTTGGAGAAGTTGGCCGCCAGAATTGATGGGGCAATGCGAGTGGGGTGGGTCATGAACAGCCTCCGGTCTTTCCCGCGCCCATAGCATTCCGCGACCGGGCGAACAACATGCGAGGGCGGGCCTCGGTTATTCTGGCGGTGCCGACCAGGCCGGCTTGAAATCGCCCGCGGCCGCCGTCGCATCGTGGACGCCACGCGCGATCGCCCGTGCCATTGTTGCCGCCGCCGCGGCGCTGAGATCGATGAAATCCTCCAGAAGGGGTTGCTTGCCGCTCGCACCCGTCGCGAGCGCAAACACAAGATCGCCGTCGAGCGGTGTGTGGGATGGCCACAGCGCGCGGGAGAAGCCGTCATGGGCGGCAATCGCCAGGCGCTTCGCCTCGGCCTTCGAGAGAACCGCGTCGGTGGCGATGACCGCAATGGTCGTGTTGGCGGTTGCCGCCTTCGGCTCGCGGAACTTGAGCCGCGGCTGCGCCGCATCTTGCGGCCAGGGCGAAGGCATCCCGATCCCGCCGAACTCGCCATCCATTTCAAAGGGTGCGGCCCAGAAATGCCGCGTGTCGCCGATCGTGGCCGAGCCGAGCGCGTTGACGGCGACGAGTGCGCCGACGGTGATGCCGTTTGCAAGGATCGTCGAGGCGGAACCGAGGCCGCCCTTGAGGGTTGCCGTCAGTGCCCCTGTCCCGGCTCCGGCGCTGCCGGTCGTGAAGGTCTCGGCCGCAGCGCGTGCAGCCTCATAGCCGAGTTCGCGATAGGGCGAAAATTGCCCCCAATCCTTCTCGCCGCCGTTCGTCAGATCGAAGAGGATTGCCGCCGGAACGATCGGAATCCGATGGGGGCCGACGGGAAAGCCGCGGCCCAGTTCGCGAAGTGCCGCCTGCACGCCCGAGGCCGCATCTAAGCCAAAGGCCGAGCCGCCCGATAGCACGATCGCGTCTACGGTCTGGACCGTATTGTGCGGAGCGAGGAGGTCGGTTTCGCGCGTTCCCGGTGCGCCCCCCAGAACCTGGACCGCAGCCGTGGCGGGCGGATCGCAAAGCACCGCCGTCACGCCGGATTTCAGGCGGTGATCCTCGGCATTGCCGACTAGGACCCCCGCCACATCGGTGATCAGGTTGTTCCGTCCCTTGCGCATCATTGCGCCTTGCCTGCATCCGGGGCGGCCACGAAGCGGCCGTCCTGCCATCGCATCAGCCTATAGGAACTCTCGGCCCGTTCATGTGTGCTGTTGAAGTGGATCGGCCCGAGGACAGTTGCATAGGGCCCTTTCAGCAGAGCATCCAGGACAACTTTGTCATCGTTCTCCGCTTGATCTTTCGCCTGCTCGAGAAGCGACATCGCCGCGAAGGCGGGGAGGACGTAACCGTCTGGTTCAATGCCGGCGGCGCGCATTGCCGCGACGACCGGTGCGGCTTCGCTCGACCGGGCCGGATCGGCAATGGTGACGGCCAGCACGCCATTCTCGAGCGGCACGTCAAGATCCGCGGCATTCAGCGTATCGCCGCCAAGCAATGTTATCGGAATATTCTCCGACTTGGCGTCGCGGGCGATTACCGCGGTGTCGTTGCGGTCGCCGCCGGTGAACACATGCGTTGCGCCGCTTTTCGCCAAGCGTCGAACGAGGCTCACCTGCTGTTCCTGCGACGGGCGGTAGGTGTCGGTGAAAACCGGGGTGATGCCGATCTCGGCAAGAGCGTTGCGCACGCTTTCGACAAGTTCGCGGCTGTGGATCGTTCCGTCGTCGATGAGCGCGAGCGGCCTGTCTCTCCAGTTCGTGACGATAGCATCGGTGATCGCCGCGGCTTCCGCTTTGCCGTTCGGCGCCAGGCGAAAGAGCGGCCACTTCTTCTTGAGAGCGTCCTCCATGAGAATATCCGAGCGCACGCTGAGCGTGATTGCGGGAATGCCAGCCTCGGCGAGGGCCGGCAGCGCCGCTTCCAGGCTCTCGGTGCAGAGAAAGCCGATTGCAGCCTCAGCACCGCTGGCAAGCAGCGCCTTCGTCAGGGCCTCGCCGCCTGCCGGATCGCAGCTTTCCGCGATGGGGACGATTTCGCTCCCCCGATCACCTGCCTGGAAGGCGGCGCCATCGGTAATCTGTTTCCCGAGGGCGGCGAACGGGCCGTCGGCAGGAGCGACGACGGCAACCTTCAGTCCGGCGCCAAGCGCCGGGGAGGTCAGCGTCAGTCCGGCGACAAAAAGGGTCGTACCAATTGATTTCAGCATGTTTTTTCCCGTACCGCACGCCATGTTTTAAGGAAGTGGCACAACTCGTCAAAGGAAAAGATCGGGCTGAGACCCACGATCACCCTGTCTGCGTCATCCGCGTGCGCGCATCGGCAAGAATCTCGGGCGCCCTAGTTTCATATTTTCGGCGACAGTCTATGTATGTGCGAAATACCGATCCGGAGCGTGATGTGTTGGAGAAGACCCGGCTGGACCCGATAAGCTATCGCGATACGATGAGCCGCCTGTCTCATCACGTGCAGTTGATCACCGCTGCGGATGATATCGAGCGGCGCGGGGTCACCATCACCGCCTCTTGTTCGGTGTCGGACGATCCTCCGACAATTCTCGCTTGCCTCAATGCTGCAAATCCTCGCAACGATATCTTCTCCCGCAGCGGCGGCTTTGCACTGAACATCCTCGGTGGGCAGCATGTCGCCCTCGCGCACGCCTTCTCCGGACGCGACCAGCTCGATATGGACCGCCGGTTTGCGCTCGGCCGCTGGACGCGGCTTGCTACCGGAGCGCCGATTCTCGCCGACGCCATTGCCGCCTTCGATTGCCGTCTGATCGAAGTGAAGATCATGGCCACCCACGCGATCCTCTTCGGCGAAGTGGTCGATGTGCACATCGGCGAAAAGACACCACCGCTCATTTATGTGGACCGGGGATATCGCACGCTATAATTTTCCTCGACCGAGGAGGGAACATGGCGACACTTGAGACAGGCAGGATGCCCCAGTCCATCGACGAGACGATGGCGCTGCTGGAGGCTGAGAACTACCTCGCCGGGACTGCCCTCGCGACGGTTCTCTTTCTTGCACTCAGAATGAAGCGCCCACTGTTCCTCGAAGGAGAGGCGGGTGTCGGCAAGACCGAGATCGCCAAGGTGCTCGCCCGTTCGCTCGATCGACCGCTGATCCGGCTGCAGTGCTACGAGGGGCTCGACGTCGCATCCGCCGTCTATGAATGGAACTACCCGGCGCAAATGCTGGAAATCCGCCTCGCGGAGGCCGCCGGCATGGTCGACCGGCAAAGGGTGGAAAGCGACATCTTCTCGGAACGGTTCCTCATCCGCCGCCCCGTGCTTCAGGCGATTTCGGCGAGTGTCGGCCGTGCGCCGGTGTTTCTCATCGACGAGCTCGACCGTACCGACGAGGCTTTCGAGGCCTTTCTGCTGGAGGTGCTTTCCGACTTCCAGGTGACAATTCCCGAGCTTGGAACGATCCGGGCGGACGAGCCGCCGATCGTCATCATCACCACCAACCGTACGCGCGAAATTCACGACGCCTTGAAGCGCCGCTGCCTCTATCATTGGGTCGACTACCCCAATGCGGCGCAGGAGCTAGAGATTATCCGGCGCAAGGTGCCGGGCTGCAACGCGGCCCTTTCCCGGGAGATCGTCGCCTATGTCCAGAGACTCCGGACGGTCGATCTCTTCAAGAACCCGGGCGTCGCGGAGACGATCGATTGGGCGACGGCGCTGACCGAGCTCGATACGCTGGCGCTCGATCCGGAGAGGCTGGCCGGTACGCTCGGCACCCTCCTCAAATATCAGGATGACATTGCCCGGATAGACGGCGCGGAGGGGCGTAGGTTGCTTGAAGAGGTCAAGCGCGAACTCACGGCACAGGGCTGACACCATGACCGGCGAGCCTGATGCCGCGAGAGACGACCGGCGCCCGGAGGAGAGCGGGCAGTTTGCCGACAACATCGTCTTCTTCGCCCGGGCGCTGCGACGAGCCGGCATGAGGATCGGTCCAACCGCGATTGCGGATGCCATCGAGGCGGTCGGCGCAATCGGCATCGGATCGCGCCGCCAGTTCTACGCCGCGCTTCAATGCACGCTGGTGAAGAGGCATGAGGACCAGCCGCTCTTTGATGAAGCGTTCCGGCTGTTCTGGCGCAAGCGCGATCTCGTCCGGAAGATGATCGCGCTGTTGTCGCCCGTCGCTCCGGCAGGTGGGAGAGAAGATCGACGGCGGCGCGCCGGCGAGGCACGCCTCAGCGAAGCGCTCCTCAGCGGACGGGACGACGCCCGGCCGCCCCGTGAGGAACAGGAGATCGAAATCGACGCGCGCTATACCGCGTCGGGTCGGGAGATCTTTCGCAAGGCGGATTTTGCGCAGATGACTGCAGCAGAGATCGCTGAGGCACGAAGGGCGATGTCATCGCTGCTCTTGCCGTTCGATCGGGTGAAGACGCGGCGCTTCCGTTCTTCCCGTCGGCCGGCCCGGATCGACCCGCGGGCCACCATGCGCGATGCCATGCGGTACGGTGGCGAGTTCATCATGCCACGTTTCCGGGAATCTCGCCTCAGGCACCCGCCGCTCGTCGTTCTTGCGGATATTTCAGGTTCGATGACACAGTACACGCGGGTGTTCCTGCATTTTCTGCATGCCCTGACAGAGCAGCGGCACCGCGTGCAGACCTTTCTCTTCGGCACGAGGCTGACGAATGTCACCCGCCAAATGCGCAACCGCGATCCCGACGAGGCACTCGACGAATGCGTGGCGGCGGTCAGGGACTGGTCGGGCGGCACGCGCATCGGCGAAACGCTGCACGAGTTCAATCGTCGATGGTCTCGGCGCGTCCTTGGGCAGGGAGCCATTGTCCTGTTGATCACCGATGGCCTCGAGCGCGACGACACGGCGCAGCTCGAGGTCGAGATGGACCGCCTGCATCGCTCCTGCCGCCGGTTGATCTGGCTCAATCCGTTGCTCCGCTTCGAGGGCTTCGAGGCACGGGCGCGCGGTGTCAGGGCGATGCTGCCGCATGTCGATGAATTTCGCACTGTGCACAATCTGAAATCCGTCGCCGAACTGGTGAAGTCCCTGTCGGGCGAAAAGAGCCGCGATGCGGACCCAAGACGCTTTCTTTTGGCGTGAGCGCGCGCCGGCGCACGCCACTTGAAGCAGCACGACGATGTGGGTTGAATCACGCCTTGATCGTCATGATCTAAGAAGGACGAGCGGGAGTGCCCCAATATGACGAACGAAGCGAACATCCGCGATCCGCTGGAGATTGCGGAGGCATGGCATGGGCAAGGCCGCGCCGTGGCACTGGCAACGGTCATAGAGACCTGGGGTTCGGCGCCACGCCCGGTCGGCAGCCATCTGGTGATTGACGGCGAAGGGAACTTCGAAGGATCTGTTTCGGGGGGCTGCGTCGAAGGTGCCGTCGTCGGCGAAGCGGCCGATGTAATCGTGTCGGGTGTCCCCAGGATCCTCGAATTCGGGGTCGCTGACGAAACAGCATGGCGTGTCGGCCTTTCCTGCGGCGGGCGAATCCGTGTCTATCTCGAGCGAATTGACGGCTAAGATCATGCAACTGTCTACCCTTGAGAAGCTGAATGAGGCGCGCACGGCGCGGCGGGCAGCCGTGGTCGTCAACGATCTTTCGAGTGGCCGCGCGGAGGCATTCATCGAAGGAGAACCCTTCCCGGCAGAATGGGATGCCGCAATCTCTGAAACGCTGCGCTCGGCTCGACCCGCTCTTGCGACTGTCAACGAGCGATCGCTGTTCCTCAACGTCTATCTGCCGCCGCCGCGCATTGTCGTCGTCGGCGCCGTTCATATCTCACAGGCGCTTGCGCGACTCGCGCCGATCGCAGGGTTCGATCTAACCATCATAGACCCGCGCACCGCCTTCGCGACGGTGGAGCGCTTTCAAGGCATCGAGCTCCTTGCGGATTGGGCCGAAGATGTTTTGCCCACGCGGCCGCTCGACCGCTACACGGCCTTGGCTGCGGTCACCCACGACCCGAAGATTGACGACTATCCGATCCGGGCCGCCCTGGACGCGGGCTGCTTTTATGTCGGCGCGCTTGGCAGCCGCAAGACGCATGCGGCTCGCGTAGAGAGACTGCGGGCCGCAGGCGTGCCGGAAGAGGCGATCGGCCGCATCAGGGCGCCGATCGGGCTCAATATCGGCGCTGCGAGCCCGGCAGAGATCGCCGTTGCCGTCTTGGCCGAAATCATCGGCGCGTTCCGTCACCGCGATCGCGGGGAACAGGAGCGTGTAGCATGAGGTTCGGTCCTGTGCCGCTCGCCGAAGCGGAAGGTGCGATTCTGGCGCATTCGGTGAAGTCTGCGGAACGCAAGCTGGCAAAAGGCCATCGCCTGAGCGCGGATGACCTCGCGATGCTTGCCGAGGCCGATATCCGGGAGGTCATTGTCGCCCGGCTCGACCCGAAGGATCTGCCGGAGGACGAAGCCGCGGCTCGGGTCGCGGCCGCCATTGCCCCGGATCATCTCCGCCTCTCGCTAGCCGCTACCGGCCGGGTCAATGTCTACGCCACGGCGACGGGTCTCTTCGTCGCTGACCGCTCGATCATCGACAGGGTGAACCGCATCGATCCGGCGATTACGCTCGCCTGCCTTGCAGACCATGTCGCCGTCGAGGCCGGCGACATGGTTGCGACGATCAAGATCATCCCTTTGGCAGTACCAGAAAAATTCGTTGAGCAAGCGGCGGCAGCACTCCGCGCCAAACCCGCCTTCGAAGTGAAGCCCTTCGCGCCGCGGCGCGCCGCCTTGATTGCAACCGAGTTGCCGTCGCTGAAGCCCCAGGTGATGAACAAGACGCATGCGGTGCTGGCGGCGCGGCTGGCGCGATCCGGCAGCCGCCTTGATACGGAGCGTCGCGTCGCTCACAGCGAGACCGCCGTCGCCGGGGCGATTGCCGAACTGAGGGCTTCGCATGAGCTGCTGATCGTTTTCGGGGCCTCCGCCGTCGCTGACCCTGACGACGTCGTGCCGGCCGCCATCCGACGCGCCGGTGGGACCGTCGAGCATGTCGGCATGCCGGTTGACCCCGGCAACCTGCTCGTCCTTGGCCGCTTGGGGGACATCCCCGTCGTCGGCGCGCCCGGATGTGCCCGCAGCCCAAGGGAAAATGGCTTCGACTGGATCCTCGACCGGCTGCTTGCCGGCGAGTGGCCAAGTCCAGCCGACATTACCGGCCTTGGCGTCGGCGGTCTGCTCAAGGAAATCCCGTCGCGGCCGCAGCCGCGGGAAGTGGCAGTCGGGCCGCAGCCCGGCCCGGTCGCGATCGTTGTGCTCGCGGCCGGCCGGGCAAGCCGGATGGGACCGGCTGGAAAACACAAGCTTCTTGCCGAGTTCGATGGCGTCCCGCTGGTTCGCCGTTCCGTCGAGACGGCCCTTGCCGCCGGCCAAGGCAAGGTCGTCGTGGTTACCGGATATCGCGAGGATGAGATCCGGGCCGCATTAGGCGGCCTGCCGGTGACGTTTGTTTCGAATGCCGATTATGAGAGCGGCATGGCGTCGTCGCTCGTCGCAGGGCTGACCGCTATGGAAGAAGAGGCGGGCGGCATGCTGGTGATGCTGGCGGACATGCCGGGTGTCACGTCCGGGCATCTGTCGAAGATGTTAGCGGCTTTCGATGCTGAAAATGGCCGCGCCGTCGTGCGGGCGGTCACGGAGGGCCAGCGCGGAAACCCGGTCATCCTGCCGCGGTCCACCTTTGCAGCGGTCCGGCAGCTCTTGGGCGACGTGGGGGCGAGACATATTGTCGAGCGCAGCGGTCTTCCGGTGATCGATGTCGAACTCGGAGCCGCCGCGCGCCTCGACGTCGATACACCCGAGGCAGTCCTGGCCGCCGGCGGCATATTGAAGGATTGAGCGATGGACAATGCTGCGATCGAGGAAATGTTCGAGACACTGGGGCCGATCAGCATTCGCCGCATGTTCGGCGGCAAGGGCATTTATTGCGACGGCGTCATTCTCGCGGTCGAGGTTGACGGGGAGATCCTTTTGAAAGGCGACGCCGAAACGGCTCCGGAATTCGAGGGGGCCGGCGGCCGGCAATGGGCTTACGACGGCAAGGGCAAGCCGGTGAAAATGCCCTATTGGAGTATACCTGAGGCGGCCTATGACGAGCCGGAGGAAATGGCCCGCTGGGTGAAGCTAGCCTACGCGGCCGCGCGCAGGGCGAAGAAGTAGCGGCACTGCTAACCGAGCGCGCGCACCGCATCGGCGGCGAAGCGGGACAATGGCTGGGGCAGGGCGGAAAGGTCGAACCAGCCTATATCGGAAAGCTTGTCCGGTTCGGTGAGGCGCGCTTCGCCTGAAAAATCATCGGTCGCATAGATCAGCGAGATCCAGTGCTGGCGATCGGCTTCGATCATCTGCTCGCTGATGCAAAGAAAGCGCGTCGAACGGACCGAGAGGCCGCTTTCCTCTTCTGCTTCCCGTCGCGCGGCATCCTCCGCGCGCTCCATGTGGTCGACCTTGCCGCCGACGATGCTCCAGTGGCCGGCCTCCGGTGCCTTCAGGCGTCGGCAGAGAAGGATCTTGCCGTCCCGCAGGATCGCAAGGCCGCAGCCCAGGCCCGGAAAGTCGATGCCGGGGAAAGCCATGGGCCGGCTATCAAGCCTTGCCGATGATCAGCATGAAGGCCGGGATCTCGTCGCCGAAGCCGACCGGCGTCGGGCCATCGTCATAATCGCGGCGATTGCGGTTGCGACGGTCGCGATTGTCGTCATTGGCGGCGTTCTGCGCCCGGCCGGGACGCTCATTGCGGCTTGCATGGACCTGCTTGTTGTCGGCGCTACGTTCCGGTTTCACGGCTTCCGCCCTTTCTGCGACTGGTTCGAATTCGGTCACGTTATCGACACGGGCAGTATCGGTTTTATGATCGCCGCGTGCCCGACCGGAGCGTTCCACATCTTTTTTGCGATCCCTGCGGCCGTCGCGGCCGCGCTCGCGCCGGCCGTCATGGCTTTCCATCGGCTCGGGCAGTTGCGAAAGGTCGCCGCTCAGCCACTCGACCTTCTGGCCGATCAGCTTCTCGATGGCGTCGGAGAACTTCGTGTCGCGCTTCGTCACGATCGTGAAGGAAGCGCCGGAGCGTCCGGCCCGGCCGGTACGGCCGATGCGGTGCACATAGTCTTCCGCGTGGATCGGCACATCGAAATTGAAGACGTGGCTGACGTCCGGAATGTCGAGCCCGCGCGCCGCGACGTCCGAAGCAACGAGCAACTGGATATTGCCGTCCTTGAAGCTGGCCAGCATCGCCGTGCGAGAGCGCTGGTCCATGTCGCCGTGCAGGGCACCAACCGAGAAGCCATGGCGGTCGAGCGAGCGGAAGAGCTCGGCGACGTCCTTCTTGCGGTTGCAGAAGATGATCGCGTTCTTGAGTTCGCCCTGAGCGCGGATGAGATCCCGCAGCACGGCGCGCTTTTCGTAATCCTTTCCGTGCGCGGCGACGAAGCGCTGCGTCACGGTGATTGCCGCCGAGGCGGGGCGGGCGACTTCCACCCGCTCAGGGTTCTGCAGGAACCGGTCGGCGAGCTTCTGAATTTCCGGCGGCATGGTTGCTGAGAAGAACAGCGTCTGGCGGGTGAAGGGAATAAGCTTCGCGATCCGCTCGATATCCGGGATGAAGCCCATGTCGAGCATACGGTCGGCTTCGTCGATGACGAGGATCTCCACGCCGGACATCAGGAGCTTGCCGCGCTCGAAATGATCGAGCAGGCGGCCGGGCGTGCAGATCAGAACGTCGGCGCCGCGCTCGAGCTTGCGGTCCTGCTCGTCGAAGGAGACGCCGCCGATCAAGAGCGCAATATTGAGCTTGTGATTCTTGCCGTACTTGTCGAAGTTCTCTGTAACCTGCGCCGCAAGCTCGCGGGTGGGCTCCAGGATCAAGGTGCGCGGCATACGTGCACGCGCGCGGCCCTTTTCCAGGAGCGTCAACATCGGCAGCACGAAGGACGCCGTCTTGCCCGTGCCGGTCTGCGCGATGCCAAGGATGTCGCGACGCTGAAGGGCCGGCGGAATGGCGCCCACTTGGATCGGTGTCGGCGTTGTGTAGCCCGCGTCAGTAACTGCGGAGAGAACTTTTTGGCTCAGGCCAAGGTCAGCAAAATTGGTCAAAGGGGAATCTGTTTCCGTTCCGGTTCAATAGAACTCTGGTCGATCGATGGAAATACACCATCCTATGGCGGCGCTCTTAGGACGAAAGGCGCCGAAAGTCAAGAAATCCAGCACCTTGACGCTTCGGACGGTAAATAGATGCGAATCTATTGCTTTTCTTGTCAAATTGCCGGCGTGGGCTGCGGACGACTTTGACGCGTCAATTCAGATAGCCGGCAAGCTTTGTACCGGCGCGCAGGAAGCGCATCGGATCCGCCGCCTGACCGTTCAGGCGAACTTCATAATGCAGATGCGGACCCGTCGAGCGGCCCGTGCTGCCTGACTGGGCGATCACCTGGTCGGCATCGATGCGATCACCGACATTCACGAGGATCACGGCCAGATGCGCATAGCGTGTCGAGACACCGTTTCCGTGGTCGATCTCGATCATGTTGCCGTATCCGCCCGCCGGCCCCGCCGCCGTTACCGTTCCCTCTGCGGTCGAGCGAATGCGTGTGCCGGTCGCGGCGCGGAAGTCGATGCCGGCGTGGAGCGCCAACCGTCCCAAGAAGGGATCCAGCCGATTTCCGAAACTGCTCGTTACGTCGCTTGTCGGCGCGGGACTTTCGAGCGGGAGCTTTCGTGCAGCGTCGCGGGTCTCTTCCAAGTCGACAAGCGCGCTGTCCAGTGTGGCGAGTGAATGTTCGAAGTCGTCCTGGCTCTGCGGCTCGATGAAAGGTCCACCGATCGCCGATCCGTCGGTCGAAACGGGAGTGGCGGAAGCGTCTGCGGTCTTCGGACCCGGAAGGGCATACCCTGTGCGCTCGACGATCGTCCGGATCGCTTCGGAGGTCCTCTGCGCACTGCTCGTCAACTGCCGAACATGCGCCACCTGGTCACGTTCAATATCTTTCAGCGAGAGCGTGACTTTTGAAAAGAGGCGATCCGTACGATCTGAAATGGTCTCGCTTGGACCGCTCGACCGCGCTTGCCGCACGTAGCCAAGCGCAGATGCATGAGCCGGCGCGCCGGCGTTCTCTCCCGCGATGCCCATGATCTCCTCGATCGCCTGGATGCCGCCCTGGGCATCGCCGCGTTTCCCGTAGGCGAGGGGTTCGGCGTCCGACAGCGCGGCCGGTTGTCCGTCACTCGCGAGCGGCTCGGCATTCCCGGCCAGCGTGCCGAGCCTGCCGCTGCGTGAGGAAAGCTCCAATTGCTGCTGCAGGAGCTTGTCGACTTTTTCCTCGACGATCTGTTGGTCCAGCAGTTGTCGGCTTGTCACTCGATCGACCTGAGCGCGGAGTGCCGTGATTCGGTCCTCGTATTCATGCTGCATGCGCGCCTGGCGGGCGATCGTGCCGCCGATCAGGTCATCGCGAAGCACGAGATAGGTGGTTGCGGCGAGATAGCCGATGCCGAAGACGCCGATGAGCGAGGTGGTGACGGCTGCCATCCACGGACGGACAGTCATGTGACGCACCCTGTCTCCGCTTGCGAGGATCAGGACGTGACTTTGCCGGCGCTTGACGAAGCCCCGGTTTTCCGGACGAACAGACACCCCATCACCCCCGCCAGATGCGACCCAACTCGCGTTTGCCCCGAGGGTAATTACACTTTATTAGGGTTAACAAAGCGTGTGGTGCGGCCCGTTAGATGTTGGTGGAGGCCGTCATTGATCGGTAGAAGGACGGTGTCAAACCGGCCTCGGCCCGCGCGACGTCGTTGAAAGGCGCCTTCAGCGGCCCGCGAAAGTTCGCCCGCACCAGTGCCTGGAAGGTTGCGGCCGGGTTCTTCTTCTGCCGGGCGCACAGGAAGCGGAACCATTTCGCGCCGACGGCAACGTGGCCTTTCTCGTCTTCATAGATGACATCGAGAACGGCCGCACTTTCATGATCGCCAGTCTCTCTCATCTTCGCCTGCAGTGCCGGTGTGACGTCCAGGCCGCGCGCCTCCAGGATGAGCGGCACCACGGCCAGCCGCGCGGTCAGATCGTTGCGCGTGTCGTGGGCCGCCTGCCACAGACCATCGTGGGCCGGCAGGTCGCCATAGTCGGCGCCTAGATCGTTAAGCCTTTGCCGCACCAGCCGAAAATGCTTGGCCTCCTCGAAGGCAACCTGCATCCATCCATCGAAGAAGGATTGCGGGACGGACTCCTTGGCGAAGCGAGCGACGATGTCGAGCGCGAGATCGACGGCATTCAATTCGATATGCGCAATCGCATGGAGCAGTGCGATTCGGCCCTTCGGCGAGCCGAGGGAACGCCGCTTGACCTGAGTCGGCGGCGTCAGGATGGGCTTTTCCGGCCTGCCGGGCCGTGCCGGAACGGGACGATCGAGCGGCGATCGCAAGGAGAGCGTCCGCGCTTGCCAGCGCCGTGCGGCCTCCTGCGCGAGCTCGGTTTTGACGGTCAGGTCACTTGCGCGGAGCGCTTCGACGGCAGCGCCGCGCAGACTGTGGAATTGCGGGAGCACGGCCATCGATCGCTCAGCCGGTACGCAGAATTTTCGCCGCGGCGAGAACTTCCTCGGCGTGCCCGGCCACCCGGACCTTTTCCCAGACGTGATTGATGATGCCCGCCGCGTCGATCAGAAAAGTCGTCCGTTCGACCCCCATATATTTGCGGCCGTACAGGCTCTTTTCCGCCCAGACGCCATAGGCGTTGACGACAGTTTTCTCCTCGTCCGCCGCAAGCGCGACGGCGAGGTCGTGCTTCTTGGCAAATCGGTCGTGGCTTTTGACCGAATCGGGCGAGATTCCGATCAGCGCCACACCGGCCGACGCGAACGCTTCCGAGAGGCCGGAGAAGGAAATCGCTTCCACGGTGCAGGTCTTGGTGTCGTCCTTGGGATAGAAGAACAACACAACCGGCTTGCCGCGAAGAGCAGACAATGAAATCGAGCCGCCGCCGTCGCGAGCAAGTTCGAATTCCGGGGCGGGATCGCCGGGCCGCAAAGGTGCCATGATTAAGCCTTTCTTACGCCAAGTTTTATCGACATTTCGCAAATAGGGGATACCCAAGATCGTCGCGGTCCGTCCAGCAGGTTTGCGACTGCATTGACAGCCGCCCGACGGCTTTTATGGCTACGAGCCGTAAAGAATGCCACGTCGCGGGACAAAGGGCACTCCAGCGCCGCGTCCCTTCAGACGCACACGGATCGCTGTAGCGCTTTGAATTGCTGCATGTTTTATCCTTGTTCGGCTTCGACCTGGGAAACCTGCGGTAGGCTGTCGCGCGCTTTCCACAGCAACCGCAGCGAAGCGTGGTGACTTGGTTCGGCGACTTATGATCTACAGGATACAACGATCCGGCGCGCATGATGGCGATCCGGACAGGAAGAATGCAATGCAGCAAGCAGGTGGAGGAATCCCGCGCCGATGAGTGATATCCGCGGCGAAAGGGTTTGCTTTCGCAAGGAAGACATCGTCGCGCTGGACGCGCTGCCCTCGGCCCAGGCCCGTGACCCGGTCATTGTGCACGCGCCCCTGTCCGATGGCATGCTGCGTCGTTTCGGCAAGATTCTGCTCTGCTTTTCGCTTGTGGCCTTCGTCGTCATCGCGTCGTTGGTCGCGGTTATCGAAAGCGGACTCGTCGACGGTCCCTTGAACGCTCGTGCGCGCACTGCGCTCAACACTGCCCTTGGCGCCAACTACAATGCCGACGTCGAAAGCACAGTTATCCGTGTCACTGGCCAGGGCGCGCTTGCGCTCAAGGCGCGCGGGGTGACACTGAACGACCGCGCCTCCGGCCGGCCGGTCGCCAAGCTGGCGGCCGTCTCGATCGCACTTGATCCTTTGGCCCTGATGACCGGCCGCATAGCCGTGTCGCGGCTGGAGGCGGAAGGAGGGGAGCTCGATACAGGGTTGTTGCCGCGTGGCGAGCCCATAGACCTGACGGCGATTCGTATCGCGGACACCGGCACGGCGCTCGAAAAGCTGTTCGCGCATATCGATGCGATGTCGCGGCTGACGGCGCGGAGTGCGACACGGACCGTTCAGCTTTCGGATCTGACGCTGTCTGTGACCGGGTCCCGCGGGCGGATCGTTCCGGTCGATGTAAGGATGCTTGCATTCAGCCGCGACGCCGATGGCGCCATCCGCGTCGACGGCTCCATTGCCATCGACGGCAAGGAAGCACAGCTCGAGGCGAGGGCCTTCGGCCAGGACGAACACATCGCCGGCATCGAGGCGGTCTTTAGATCCCTGCCGCTCTCGCCTTTTCTGTACCACGACAAATCCGGCAGCGAGGATGCCTTCGGGATCGACGCTGCCGCCGAGGTCAGCCTCAGGGCGACGCGCGCCGCGGACAGCGCGAAGCCGGCCTTGGAGGTCGGCATCAGGACTTCTCAGGGATCATTTCACGCCGGAGGACTCGTCTCCGCGCTCAAGCCGTCGGAACTGAACGCTTCCTACGATTTCGAACGCGCTTCGGTCGAGATATTGCCGTCAGCGGTCAAGATCGGACGCTCGGTCTTTCCCTTCACCGGTGCCTTGATTGACCTAGACAAAGTCTCCGATGGAAGCCAGACGGGCTTTGCCGTCGATCTGCTGCTGAAAGACGCGAGCTCCGAGCCGGAAGACATGCAGGAGCGTCCGCTATCCTTCGACGCGAAGGCGAATGGCCGATTCGAAACTGGTAGCCACCGGCTGATCTTCGACCAGCTGGCCATATCGAGCCCGCTCGGATCCATGGCGGGCTCGCTCGCGGTCGCCTTCGGCAAGACGTCGCCTCAGATCGATTTCGCTGCGGTGAGCGACCACATGCAGCCAACGGCGATCAAGCAATTGTGGCCCTGGTGGGTAGCCAAGGGCGCCCGACGATGGGCGATCGGCAATCTCTTCGGCGGTACGGTGACGGATGCGCGCATAGAGGTGTCGATCCCGGAGGGACGAATTGCGAACAGTGATGGCGAACTGAAGCTCAACGAGGACGAGCTCAATATCAACTTCTCTATAGATAACACGCGCGTCAACATCGCCGGCGAAATTCCGCCGCTGCGCGATACCGCCGGGCATTTCAAACTGAGTGGTGAACGCATGACGGTCGACGTTCGGCGCGGCGCGGCGTTTTTCCCGTCCGGACGCTCCGTGGCTCTGAACGGCGGCGACTTCGTCATTCCGGATGTCTACAGCAAGCCGCTGATGGCGGAGATGAAGATCGAGGTCGGCGGCGAGGCCGACTCCATTGCCGAGCTTGTCAGTTACAAGCCGATCCGGGCCCTGCAGAAGACCCCCTTCGTGCCCGAGGATTTTACCGGCCCGATGAGCGCATTGGTCGGTGCCCGCTTCGGCCTGATCTCAAATCAGAATCCGCCGCCGCCCTTATGGCAAGCGGAAATGCAGTTACAGAAGGTGTCGATAAACCGGCCGGTTTCCGGCCGCGAGATCGCCGATCTGTCGGGAGCGATGCGGATCGACAACACCCGAGCGGTTCTCGACGCCGATGCTCTGATCGACGGTGCAGAAATGCGCATCGCCCTGACCGAGCCGGTGGATCCGAAGGCGAATGTCAAGCGGACGCGCGCGATCTCCGGAACTCTCGACGATGCGGCGCGCCGCAAGATCGCCCCTGCCTTGTCCGGCATCGTCAGCGGGCCAGTCGGCGTGGAGGTGGCGCTTTCGGATAACGGCAGTCAGTCCGTCAAGGCGGATCTCGGAAAAGCGGCCCTGTCGCTGCCGTGGATCGGCTGGAACAAGGGTGCCGGCATTGCCGCCAATGCCGAATTCACTGTGAAGGAAAGCGAGACTCTGACGGAGATAGCTGATTTCCGCATCCAGGGCGATGGATTCGGTGCAGCCGGAGATCTCCGCGTCGACGACAGCGGCCTCGCATCGGCCCGATTGTACGACGTGCGCCTGACCAACGGCGACGATTTTGCCGTGACAGTCGAGCGAGCAAGGGGCGGTCATGTGGTGACACTCACCGGCGCGTCGGCAGATATCAGGCTGCCGCTGGCGCGAGCGAAGGGCGAGTCCGGCTCCGGTGCCGACGGCAATGTGAAGATCAGCGCCCGGCTCGACCGTGTCGTCGGCTTCAACGGCGAGGTCCTTTCCAATGTGAGCTTTGCTCACTCGAGCCGCGGGCAAGAGATCGACGATATCGACCTGTCGGCGGTAACCACAAGCGGGCAGGCGGTGGTCGCCAGGATGGTGAAGACGGGGCCGGACAACACGCTGGAACTGACCACGAGTGACGCAGGCGCTCTGGCCCGCTTTACCGACATCTATCGCAACATGCGCGGCGGTCTCTTGAACCTGCGGCTCCGAGATCGCGGCGCCAGATCCTGGCGTGGTACAGTAGATCTGCGCAAATTTTCCCTTATCGGCGAGCAGAAGTTGCAGTCGATGGTTTCGACGCCGGCCGGTCAGGACGGCCGCAGCCTCAATCAGGCGGTGCGGAGGGATATCGACGTGAGCACGGCCCGTTTCGAGCGGGGCTTCGCCCAGCTTCTATTGGATCGTGGCGTCATCCGGGTCGACAGCGGCGTGTTGCGCGGCCTCGACGTCGGCGCCACCTTCCAGGGCACTGTCCGAGACAGGAACGGTCGCATGGACATGACCGGTACCTTCATGCCAGCCTATGGCATCAACCGCTTGTTCGGCGAGCTGCCGCTGATCGGCGTCCTGCTCGGTAACGGTCGCGATCGTGGCCTGCTCGGCATTACCTTCAAGCTGACCGGACCATTCAACCAGCCGCATCTGACGATCAACCCGCTATCGCTCATCGCCCCGGGCGTTTTCCGCAACATTTTCGAGTTTCAATGAAGGGCCGGCGTAGCGGCCGGCCCCTGGATCGTCACTTCATGGCCGGTCAGACCGGCCGCACCAGTATGTGCTTCTTCTTGCCGAGCGACAGCTTGAAGACGCCATCGGCGGTGACGTCGCCGCTTCCGACGACACGGCGCTCATCATTGATCTGCTCGTCATTGATGCGAACGCCGCCGCCCTGAACGTGGCGGCGAGCCTCGCCGTTCGATCCGGCGAGGCCGGCACGGACCAGCAGTGTCAGTAGGCCCAGGCCCAATTCGAGCTCGTGGGCGGAAACGTCGATCGACGGCAGGTTTTCTGCAAGCGCACCTTCTTCAAAGGTCTTGCGTGCCGTTTCTGCCGCCTGCTCGGCTGCTGCCCGACCGTGCAGCATCGCAGTGATTTCGGTCGCCAGGATCTTTTTCACCTCGTTGATCTCGGAGCCGCCGAGGTTGGACAGTCGCTCGATTTCCGCCATCGGCAACGTCGTATAGAGCTTCAGGAAGCGCGTGACGTCGGCATCCTCGGTGTTGCGCCAGTACTGCCAGAAATCATAGGACCCCAGCATGTCCGGGTTGAGCCAGATGGCGCCGTTTACCGACTTGCCCATCTTGGCGCCGGAAGCCGTCGTCAGCAGCGGTGACGTCAGCGCATAGAGTTGCGGCGTTCCCATGCGGTGGCCGAGATCGATGCCGTTGACGATGTTTCCCCACTGATCCGAGCCGCCCATCTGCAGGCGGCATCCGGTGCGCTTGTAAAGCTCCACGAAGTCGTAGGCCTGTAGGATCATGTAGTTGAACTCGAGGAACGACAGCGATTGCTCGCGGTCGAGGCGCGTCTTGACGCTGTCGAAGGAAAGCATGCGGTTGACGGAGAAGTGGCGGCCGACATCGCGCAGGAACTCGAGGTAGTTGATGCCCAGCAACCAATCGGCGTTGTTGATCATCAATGCATCGGTAGGGCCTTCGCCATAGCGTAGATAATTCGAGAAAACCGTCTTGATGCTCGCGATGTTGGCGGCGATCGTTTCCGACGTCATCAACTGCCGTGCCTCATCCTTGAAGGACGGATCGCCAACCATGCCGGTTCCTCCGCCCATCAGCGAGATGGGCCGGTGGCCCGTCGCCTGAAGCCAGTGCAGCATCATGATCTGGATAAGTCCGCCCGCATGCAGGCTCGGCGCCGTCGGGTCGAATCCGATATAGGCAGTCACGGTTTCCTTGCGGAACAGCTCATCGAGGCCGGTATCATCCGATGTGGTATGGATGAAACCGCGTTCTTTGAGAGTGTGGAGGAAATCGGACTTGAACTCGGACATAAGCTGTCTCTTTCGGCTTGTTGGGACGTCTGCGGCGGGCGTTTATCACTGTTTTGTCGAAAGTGCACGTTTTTGCTCGGGCAGCGTTTTGCTATGACCGGTGGATAAAGAAAAATGGGCGGAGGGCATCCATGGGCAAGGTGTTGACGGCGATCGGCCTGATGAGCGGCACGAGCATGGATGGTATCGACGTCGCCCTCGTCGAAACCGACGGCGACACGATCGTTCGAAGAGGGCCGTCAGCCGGATATGCCTATGATGCTGCCTTCCGAGATCGTCTGAAGCAGGGGCTCGACGATGCCAAGTCGATCCGCAAGAGAGACGAGCGGCCCGGAACGCTGGCGGACCTCGAGCGGGACCTGTCGCTGAGGCACGCGGATGCGGTGAAGATATTTCTTCTCGAAAACAATCTTTTGCAAGACACTGTTGACGTAATAGGTTTCCATGGGCAGACGGTCCTACACCGCCCCGACGAGGCCCTGACCGTTCAGATCGGCGATGGACACCTGCTGGCGAGGGAAACCCTGATCGACGTGGTCTACGACATGCGGGCGAACGACATGGCGCATGGCGGCCAAGGGGCGCCGCTCATCCCGGCCTATCACGCCGCATTGGCCCGCGACTTATCCGAGAGCTCGGAGATCGAAGCGCCTGTCGCCTTCGTGAACATCGGCGGCATTTCCAATATCACCTTCATCGGGACCGGCGAGGCAATCATCGCCTATGACAGTGGGCCGGGAAACACGTTGATCGACCAGTGGGTGGAAGCCCATGCCGGCATTCCCTATGACCAGGGCGGCATGATTGCGAGCGAAGGCTCGGTGCTGCCGGAGCTTGCCGAACGCTACCTCGCTCATCCCTTCTTCTCGTCGGACAAGCGCCGCTCGCTCGACCGCAACGACTTTGCGCCGCCCGCAGCTGCTGACGCGAGCCTCGAAGACGGCGCCCGCACATTGGCGCATGTGACGGCGGCCGCCATATTGCGGTCGGCACGGCATCTTCCTAAAATGCCGGGAACTTACATCATCTGCGGCGGCGGCCGCCTCAATCCCATCATCATGCGGGACCTGGCCTCACTTGCGGAGGCAGCAGGCGGACGGGTGCTTGCCGCTGAGGCGCTGGGCCTGAACGGCGATTCAATGGAAGCCGAAGCCTGGGCCTACCTGGCCGTCCGGTCATTGCGCGGACTGCCGTTGAGCTATCCCGGCACCACGGGCGTCACCCAGCCGGTGAGCGGCGGCCGGCGGGCGGCAAGGCCGAAAGATGCACTGAAGGCACAGGGCTGAGGCATTATTTAATGAATTCTTCGTGCGCGATGGCTACATTGCCCGCCGCGAGGCGCAATTTCGCGGCTCGTTGATTTGGGCTGGGACTTTCGGATTCTATCGATGGGTGGTGCGATTTCCCTGCTGGCGGTGAATTTCATCATTGCCCAGATATTCGTGGTGGCCTTTCTCATCATTGCCGCAAAAAGTCGTGCAAAAGGTCCGGCGATCTGGTGCGCGGCCGGCTTCGCCGTCGCCTCGCTCGCGGCCGTCTTCGAGACCGTGCTGCCCTTCACGCCTGTGCCGAAGTTCTTTGCCGTCGGGGCATTTGCCAACGTTCTTGCCGGCTTCATCCTCCTTCGCCTTTCGTTAGGGCTCTTCTATCAGGTGCCGGCGCGCCTGCTTGTCCTTACAGTCTTATTCCTGGGTTCGGTGCTGCTCGATCTGCTGATCTACGACTTGCCGCGCGGAACGCTTCGGCACGCCTTCTTCTACCAGCTGCCGTTCTTCGTCATCCAGGCATGGTCGGCATCGACCGTGCTGAGGTCCAAGCGTCGGTCCCCCGCGGATTGGATCCTGTTCGGCCTATTGGTTCTGACATCGATCTACTACCTTGTGAAAATCTACGCCGCCATTGCAGCCGGATCGGGCACCACGGCGGCGGATTACCTCGCAAGTCCGTTCGCTCTCATTTCGCAAGCGCTTGGCGCGATGCTGATCGTCGCGACAGGCATCGCGATCCTCGGGGTGATGGTCAAGGATATCATCGACGAGGCCCGCGCCAGCTCCGAGCTCGACGCGCTCTCCGGCCTCTGCAATCGCCGCGGCTTCGTCGATCGCGTCACACCGCTGTTGGAGACCGGTGGGGGCGAGGGGCCCGGGACGCTGATTCTCGCCGACCTCGACCGCTTCAAGCTGGTCAACGATACTTACGGCCATCATGCCGGCGACGGCGTGATCCGGCAGTTCTCCCGTGTTCTTGTGGAGCTCATGCCGATGAGGGCCGTGGCAGCGCGGCTCGGCGGGGAGGAGTTCGCGGTATTTCTGCCTCGTGTCGGGCTGGTGGAAGCGCGCGTGCTCGCTCAGGGTATGCGCGCGGCAATGGCGTCGACGCGGGTCGAGGGATTGCCTGAAAGCGTCAGGATCACGGCGAGCTTCGGGGTTGCGGCCATTGTTCCGGGAGAGCCGATGGAAGCGGCCATGCAGCGCGCCGACAAGGCGCTCTATGCCGCCAAGGCCGGGGGCAGGAACCGCGTGGAATGCGCCGAACCGCCGGTGCTCGTGCTGCCCGCCACGTCCCGGCGGGTGGGGCGGTCATAGATTAGAAACAAAACGGCCCGGAAATCGAATGCGATCTCCGTGCCGGCTCGTGTATGGAAATGGAACTTCCTCAGCGAATGCGCTTCGCCGCGGGCTCCGGCACCAGCTCTCCGTTGAGGCGACGGTCGAGATAGTCCTCGCATTCCCCCATCAGGGTCTCGATCTGGCCGTTGAAGAAGTGGTTCGCGCCGGAAACCGTCTTGTGCGTGATCAGGATGCCCTTCTGCGCCTTCAACTTTTCGACGAGACCGTTCACGTCCTTCTCCGGCGCGACCTTGTCGCTGTCGCCGTTGATGATGAGGCCCGACGACGGGCAGGGCGCCAGGAACGAGAAGTCATAGATGTTCGGCTGCGGTGCAACCGCCATGAAGCCCTCGATCTCGGGACGGCGCATCAGAAGCTGCATGCCGATCCAGGCGCCGAACGAATAGCCGGCCACCCAACAGCTCTTCGAATCGGGATGCAGGCTCTGCACCCAATCGAGCGCCGAGGCCGCATCGGAAAGTTCGCCCGCACCATGGTCGAATTCGCCCTGGCTGCGGCCGATGCCGCGGAAATTGAACCGCAGGGTCGTAAAGCCGCGCTTCTGGAACATGTAGAAGAGCTGGTAGACGATCTGGTTGTTCATCGTCCCGCCGAACTGCGGATGCGGATGCAGGATGATGGCGATCGGTGCACTCTTCTGCTTCGAAGGCTGATAGCGGCCTTCGAGGCGACCGGCCGGTCCGTTGAAGATGATTTCGGGCATAGGTTCTCCGGGAACGTTTCTGGTTCAAATCGTCGTTGTTGATGCCGTTCTGTCTTGACGAAAGCAGTCAGCTTTTCTAGAACGCACTTTAGAACCGTTCAAAACTTCGATGCGGGCACTCCGCCGCGTTCGTCGTCTCATAGGACAAGCGGCGCGGAAAATTCAAGAAAAATGCAACGGCATCGATTGCAGGGATTGAACCGTCGGCTCTAGCGAAGGAAGCAATGCCGGGACCGCGCATATACATGGATTGGAATGCGACAGCGCCGCTTCTGCCCGAAGCGCGCGATGCTTTCCTGTCCGCGCTCGATGCGGTCGGCAATCCCTCGTCCGTTCACGGCGAGGGTCGGGCGCTTCGAGGCCTGATCGAAAGCGCGCGCCGTGATGTTGCCGCGCTTTGCGGCGCCAAGGCCTCCTCGGTGATATTCACCAGCGGCGCCACGGAAGCGGCCAACATGGTGCTGACGCCGGATTTTCGTATGGGCCGCACGCCGCTCAAGCTCGGCAAGCTCTATGTCTCTGCGATCGAGCATCCGGCGGTGCGCGAGGGCGGACGTTTCGCGCGAGAGAATATTTGCGAAGTGCCTGTCACAAGCGACGGCGTTATCGATTGTATCGCGCTCGAGACGTTGCTTGCGGCGCATGATCGCCAGTCGGGCCTGCCGATGGTGGCCGTGATGTTCGCCAATAACGAGACGGGCATTGTCCAGCCGATCGGCGAAGTTTCTGCAATCGTGCGTGCCCACGGGGGACTGTTAGTCGTCGACGCCGTGCAGGCCGCCGGCCGCCTGCCCCTGTCGATCGAGAGCTTGGGCGCCGACTTCCTCATCATCTCGTCGCACAAGCTCGGCGGGCCGAAAGGGGGCGGCGCACTCGTCGCCCGCGGCGAGGTCATGATGCCTGCGCCCCTGATCCGCGGCGGCGGTCAGGAGAAGGGCCATCGCTCGGGCACCGAGAACGCGCCGGCGCTGGCGGGCTTCGGGGCAGCTGCCCGGGCGGCTGCCGACAACCTGGGCGCCCGCGCGGCCGCGATTGCCGCTCTGCGCGATCGGCTTGAGGCGCAGATGCTGGAAAGCGCACCGGACGTGGTGATCCATGGTCGAAACGCGCCGCGAATCGCCAATACGTCTTTCTTCACGCTTCCGGGCCTGAAGGCGGAGACCGGCCAGATTGCCTTCGATCTTGAAGGCGTGGCCCTCTCGGCAGGCTCTGCGTGCTCTTCCGGCAAGGTTGGACAGAGTCATGTGCTGACGGCGATGGGTTATGATCCGCGACAGGGCGCCTTGCGCCTTTCGATCGGTGCATCGACGACGCAAGCGGAGATCGAACGCTGTGCGGCAGTATTCGCTAAAGTGGCGGCGCGGCGCCGCTCGACCGGGCAGGCCGCGTGAATGCAGAAAGCCTTGAACGAAATTGCGGAAAAGCAATTTTCCGCTTGGCAAATGGGGTGAAAACCGCCTTTTAGCCATTACATAAGCGGTGCGCACATATTGCACCGCATTGACAAGCCGCCGGACCTTGGATCCGACGAGATTGGAGAGCGACATGCCTGCCGTGCAGGAAACCATTGATCAGGTCCGCCAGATCGACGTGGACCAGTACAAATACGGCTTCGAGACGAAGATCGAGATGGACAAGGCGCCGAAGGGCCTGTCCGAGGATATCATCCGCTTGATCTCCGAGAAGAAGAACGAACCGGAATGGATGCTCGAATGGCGCCTCGAGGCCTATCGCCGCTGGCTCACCATGGACGAGCCCAGCTGGGCGCGTGTCCGCTATCCGAAGATCGACTTCAACGAGATTCACTATTACGCCGCGCCGAAGGGCACGACCGGCCCGAAATCACTCGACGAGGTCGATCCGGAGCTGCTCAAGGTCTATGAGAAGCTCGGCATCCCACTGAAGGAGCAGGAGATTCTGGCCGGCGTCGAGAAGACGAGGATCGCCGTCGATGCGGTATTCGACTCCGTTTCCGTCGTTACCACCTTCAAGGAAGAACTGAAGAAGGCTGGCGTCATCTTCATGTCGATCTCGGAGGCGATGCGGGAGCACCCGGATCTCGTAAAGAAGTATCTCGGTACGGTGGTACCTCAGTCCGATAACTTCTATGCAACGCTGAACTCCGCCGTCTTCACCGATGGTTCCTTCGTCTATGTGCCGAAGGGCGTCCGTTGCCCGATGGAGCTTTCGACCTATTTCCGCATCAACGAGAAGAACACGGGCCAGTTCGAGCGCACGCTGATCATTGCCGAGGAAGGCGCCTATGTCTCCTACCTCGAAGGCTGCACGGCGCCGCAGCGCGACGAGAACCAGCTTCACGCCGCGGTCGTCGAGCTGATCGCGCTGGATGACGCCGAAATCAAGTATTCGACGGTTCAGAACTGGTACCCGGGCGACAAGCATGGCAAGGGCGGCATCTACAACTTCGTGACCAAGCGTGGCGATTGCCGCGGCAAGAACTCGAAGATCTCCTGGACGCAGGTTGAGACCGGCTCGGCGATCACCTGGAAATATCCGTCCTGCATCCTGCGCGGCGATGGTTCGCGCGGCGAATTCTACTCGATCGCCGTTTCCAACGGCCACCAGCAGGTCGACTCCGGCACGAAGATGATCCACCTCGGCAAGAACACGTCGAGCCGTATCATCTCCAAGGGCATCGCCGCCGGCGTTTCGGACAACACCTATCGCGGCCAGGTCTCGGCCCACCGCAGGGCGGAGAACGCCCGCAACTTCACCCAGTGCGACTCGCTGCTGATCGGCGACAAGTGCGGCGCCCACACGGTGCCCTATATCGAGGCGAAGAACTCGACCGCACAGTTCGAGCACGAGGCGACGACTTCGAAGATCTCCGAGGATCAGCTGTTCTACTGCCTGCAGCGCGGCATCCCGGCAGAACAGGCGATCGCGCTGATCGTCAACGGCTTCGTCAAGGAAGTCATCCAGGAACTGCCGATGGAGTTCGCCGTCGAGGCGCAGAAGCTGATCGGCATCTCGCTAGAAGGCTCCGTTGGCTGAGGCCCGGGACTGATTATTGAACCGGCGCGCTGGATCTGCGCGCGAGAACTATTCGTTTCCCAGAGGACGATTTGAAATGCTTGAAATCAAGAACCTGCACGCACGCATCGCCGAGGACGGCACCGAGATCATCCGCGGCCTGAACCTGACCGTGAAGGCCGGTGAAGTCGCCGCTATCATGGGCCCCAACGGCTCCGGCAAGTCGACGCTCTCCTATATCCTTTCCGGGCGCGAAGACTATGAAGTGACCGAGGGCGACATCCTCTACAACGGCGAGAGCATCCTGGAACTCGACGCTTCGGAGCGTGCAGCCAAGGGCATCTTTCTCGCATTCCAGTATCCGGTCGAGATCCCGGGCGTTGCCACCATGCAGTTCCTGAAGGTGGCAATGAACGAACAGCGCAAGTATCGCGGCGAAGATGAGCTGACGACGCCGGAATTCATGCGCCGCGTCAAGGAAGCCGCCGCTGAGCTGAAGATTGCGCCGGAAATGCTGCGTCGGCCGCTCAATGTCGGCTTCTCCGGCGGTGAAAAGAAGCGCGCGGAAATCCTGCAGATGGCGCTTCTCGAGCCGAAGCTCTGCGTGCTCGACGAGACCGACTCGGGCCTCGACATCGACGCGCTGAAGGTCGTCGCCGACGGCGTCAATGCGCTGCGTTCGCCGGATCGCGCCGTCGTCGTCATCACGCACTACCAGCGCCTGCTCGACTACATCGTCCCGGATACGGTCCACGTTCTCTACAAGGGCCAGGTCGTCAAGTCGGGCGACAAGACGCTGGCGCATGAGCTCGAAGCCAAGGGCTATGCCGACATCATCGAGGCGGCAGCCTGACGCCTGTTGAAGGAGTGTTCGAATGAATATGCAACAGGCCATCAAGATGACGGCAGCCGAAACGGCGCTCGTCGATGCCTATACCGCCCAGATCGGCGACCTGCCCGGCGACGGGGCCGTGCTGTCGCTGCGCGACACGCTCGTCCACGAATTGAGGACGGCGGGGCTGCCGACGCGGCGCGTCGAGTCCTGGCACTATACGGACCTCAGAACCTTGCTGCGCGCGGTGCCCTCCGCTGATCCGTCCGCCTTTGCCGACCGAGTCGAACCGATCATCGCGGGCGCCACCGTGCTTTCGGTGCGCAACGGTGAGGCCGATCTCAAGAGCCTTCCCGAGGGGATCACTGCGCGCTCCTACACGGAGAGCCTGCTCGACGGTTCGGCAGTCGCCGGTCTTGCCGTCCTCGGCTTCGATGACGCCATTGGCCGCATCAATGGCGGTCTGGTTCGCGGCGGCCTGGAAATCGCAGTCGCGGAAGGCGTCGAGTTGGAAGCGCCGCTGGAAATCCAGGTCGCACAAAGTCACGGCCAGGCCCATACGCGCTTCCCGGTTTCTTTCGGTGCCGGATCCAAGGCAACGGTGCTCGAGCGGCATCTGTCGACCAACGGGGATGCGAGCTTCGTTTCCTCGGTGAGCGACGTGACGCTTGCCGAAGGCGCCGACGTGATCTGGATCATCCTGCAGCAGCAGGGGCCGGCCGACACCCATCTCGGCCAGATTCGTTTCGACCTCGGCAAGAACGCGAAACTGCACCTCTTCGTCATCAATGCTGGTGGCAAGCTGGTACGCCAGGAACTGCATGGCAGGGCGAGCGGCGAGGGTGCGGATCTGACGCTGCGCGGCATCAACCTGCTCGGCGGCGAGAGCCACACGGACGTGACCTTCACGCTGAGCCATGACGTGCCGCACACGACCTCGAGCGAAATCATCCGCAACGTCGTTTTCGACCGCGCGAAGGGTGTGCTTCAGGGCAAGATCCTTGTCGCGAAGCATGCGCAGAAGACCGACGCGAAGATGTCGTGCAATACGCTGCTCTTGTCCGACGATGCGGACTTCTCGGCAAAGCCTGAACTCGAGATCTTCGCCGACGACGTGCAGTGCGGTCACGGTGCAACGGTAATCGATATCGATCATACCCAGCTGTTCTACCTGCTCTCTCGCGGCATTCCGGAGAACAAGGCACGCGCGATGCTCGTCAACGCCTTCGTTGCCGAGATCGTCGAGGAGTTGGAAGATGATGAGGCGCTGGTCGAGGCGCTCGAAGGCGTCATCTCGGCCTGGCTCGTAAAACACGCCTGATTGGACAGGACCATGGAACACACTGTGCCGGTGCCAGCCTATGACGTCGAGGCCGTAAGAAAGGATTTCCCGATCCTTTCCCGGACGGTCTATGGCAAGCCGCTTGTTTATCTCGACAACGGCGCATCGGCGCAGAAGCCGCAGCTCGTCATCGACGCCGTTGCCCATGCCTATGCCAACGAATATGCCAACGTCCATCGCGGCTTGCATTTCCTCTCGAATGCCGCGACGGATGCCTACGAGGGCGCCCGTGAAAAGGTGCGCCGCTTCCTGAATGCACCATCGGTCGAAAACATCGTCTTCACCAAGTCCTCGACCGAGGCGATCAATACCGTTGCCTACGGCTACGGTATGCCGCATCTTGGCGAGGGCGACGAGATCGTCATCTCCATCATGGAGCACCACTCCAACATCGTTCCCTGGCACTTCATCCGTGAACGTCAGGGCGCCAAGCTCGTCTGGGCACCGGTCGATGACGACGGCGCCTTCCATGTCGAGGATTTCGTCAAGTGCCTGACCGAGCGGACGAAACTCATCGCAATCACCCATATGTCGAATGCGCTGGGCACGGTCGTTCCCGTCAAAGAAATCTGCCGTATCGCCCGCGAGCGCGGCATTCCAGTGCTGGTCGATGGCAGCCAGGGCGCGGTGCACATGCCGGTCGATGTCCAGGACATCGACTGCGACTGGTACGTGATGACCGGCCACAAGCTCTACGGTCCGTCCGGCGTCGGCGTGCTTTACGGCAAGACGGAGCGGCTCAAGGAGATGCGGCCGTTCATGGGCGGCGGCGAGATGATCGAGGAAGTGACCGAGGACCGCGTCACCTATAATGATCCTCCGCACCGTTTCGAGGCCGGCACGCCGCCGATCGTCCAGGCGATCGGGCTCGGCTATGCGCTGGACTACATGGAAAAGGTCGGCCGCGAGGCGATCAGGGCGCACGAGGCGGACCTGACGGCCTATGCCCGGGAACGCCTGTCCACCGTGAATTCGCTCCGTGTCTTCGGCGATGCGCCTGGCAAGGGCAGCATCTTCGCCTTCGAGATCGCCGGCATTCATGCCCATGACGTTTCTATGGTGATCGATCGTGCCGGCATCGCCGTCAGGGCGGGAACCCATTGTGCCCAGCCGCTCTTGAAACGCTTCGGCGTCACCTCCACATGCCGTGCGTCCTTCGGTCTCTACAATACCCGGGCCGAGGTCGACGCTCTGGCGGACGCGCTCGAACACGCACGCAAGTTCTTTGCTTAAGGAGGCAATCATGAGTCTCGAGGAAACCGGAGCGAAGGTCGATGTCCGCGAAGGCATCGTGCACTCGGCCATTCCGGCCGAGGAACTGGCTCGCCTTAGCGACGACGTCATCGCCGCGCTGAAGACGGTCTATGACCCCGAGATTCCGGCCGACATCTTCGAACTCGGTCTTATCTACAAGATCGACATCGAAGACGACCGCATGGTGAAGATCGATATGACGCTCACCGCTCCGGGCTGCCCCGTTGCCGGCGAGATGCCGGGCTGGGTCGAAAACGCCGTTGGCGCAGTAGAGGGCGTTTCCGGTGTCGAGGTGACCATGACCTTCGATCCGCCATGGACGCCGGACCGCATGTCGGAAGAGGCGCAGGTGGCGCTCGGCTGGTATTGAGCCGGCGCCCCTATATTGATCCGTTAACATACGGGCACTACATTTGATTCTGGAAAGCGCCGGGCCTTTAACCCGGTGATATGAAGGAGAGAAAGCCGATGGGCTTTGCCGTAATGAGTCTGACCGATGCGGCCGCCGGCCGCGTGAGGTCGATCGTCGAGAACGCCGGCGGCGATGCCAAGGGCATTCGCCTGAGCATCAAGAAGGGCGGATGCGCCGGCATGGAATATGCCGTTGATCTCGTCAGCGAGGCGAATGCCAAGGACGATCTGATCGAACACGACGGTGCCAAGGTCTGGGTTGCACCTGAGGCCGTGCTTTATTTGCTCGGCACTCAGATGGATTTCGAAGTAAGCGCCTTGCGCTCCGGCTTCACCTTCAAGAATCCGAACCAGACATCCGCCTGTGGTTGTGGCGAATCGGTCGAGTTGAAGCCCGCTGATCTCGCGGCACTTGCCGCAGAGGGCAATCCGGTGGTGCGCGCGAACTGACCGGTTACCTATTCAGTGAGAGGTAGACGCAACAAAGGCCCGGTTATTGCCGGGCCTTTGCTTTTGAACAGTGGGGCCGATCCATGACTCGGCCCCCCGTGGTTCATTCGGCCGCTTCCGCGTAGCTTTCGATCGGCGGGCAGGTGCAGATGAGATTGCGGTCGCCATAGACATTGTCGACACGGTTGACCGGCGACCAGTATTTGTCGACTCGGAAGGCGCCGGGCGGGAAGCAGGCCTGCTCGCGCGAATAGGGCCGGTCCCAGTCGCCGACGAGGTCTTCCACCGTGTGCGGCGCGTTCTTCAGCGGATTGTTGACTTTGTCCATCCGGCCCTCCTCGATGGCGCGGGCTTCCTCGCGGATCGCCAGCATTGCATCGCAGAAGCGGTCGAGCTCGGCCTTGGTTTCGGATTCCGTCGGCTCAATCATCAGCGTGCCGGCGACCGGCCAGCTCATCGTCGGCGCGTGGAAGCCGCAGTCGATCAGCCGCTTGGCGACGTCGTCGACTGTGACGCCGGCGCTTTCGGCGAGCGGCCGCGTATCGATGATGCACTCATGCGCGACGCGTCCCTTGGCCGACTTGTAGAGCACGTCATAGGCACCCTTCAGGCGGGCGGCGATATAGTTGGCGTTGAGGATCGCCACCTTGGTCGCCTGCGTCAGGCCTTCACCGCCCATCATCAGGCAGTAGCTCCAGGAGATCGGCAGGATCGAGGCCGAGCCGAAAGGAGCGGCGGAAACCGCACCCTCATGACCGTCCGTCTCCGGATGGCCCGGAAGGAACGGCGCAAGATGCGCCTTGACGCCGATCGGCCCCATGCCGGGTCCGCCGCCGCCGTGCGGAATGCAGAAGGTCTTGTGCAGGTTCAGATGGCTCACATCCGAGCCGATGTCGCCGGGGCGGGCAAGGCCGACCATGGCGTTCATGTTGGCGCCGTCCAGGTATACCTGGCCGCCATGCTTGTGGACGATGTCGCAGACCTCGCGCACGTTCTCCTCGAACACTCCGTGCGTCGAGGGATAGGTGATCATGCAGCAGGAGAGGGTGTCGGCATATTGCTCGGCCTTGGCGCGAAAATCGTCCATGTCGATCTCGCCGATATCGCTGACCTTGACGACGACCACCCTCATCCCGGCCATGTGCGCCGAGGCTGGATTGGTTCCATGTGCAGAGGTCGGGATCAGGCAGACGTCGCGATGGGCGTTGCGATTGGCGATGTGATAGGCGCGGATGACCAACAGCCCGGCATATTCGCCCTGCGCACCGGAGTTCGGCTGCATCGAGATCGCATCATAGCCGGTAATCGCGCAGAGTTTGTCCGACAAGTCTTGGATCAGGTGTTGATAGCCGCGCGCCTGATCGGCCGGCACGAAGGGATGAATCTCCGAAAATTCCGGCCAGGTGATCGGCAGCATTTCCGCTGTCGCATTGAGCTTCATCGTGCAGGAGCCGAGCGGGATCATGGCGCGATCGAGCGCCAGGTCGCGGTCGGCGAGGCGGCGGATGTAGCGCGTCATCTCGCTTTCAGCGCGGTTCATATGGAAGATCGGATGGGTGAGATAGCCGCTGGTCCGCAACAGCGGCTGCGGCAGCCGATAGCCGGGCTCGAACTCTTCCACCTTGAAGTCGCCGCCGAAGGCACGCCAGACGGCCTCGAGCGTAACCGGCCGCGAACGCTCGTCGAGGCTGATGCCGATCTTGGTATTACCAATCCTGCGAAGGTTCACTTCCTCGGCCACCGCAGTCTTCAGGATGATTCCCTGCAGCTTGCCGACATCGACGGTTATCGTATCGAAGAACACATCCGGCTCGACCGTATAGCCAAGCTTCTCGAGCCCCATGGCAAGGCGCACCGTCTTCTGGTGGACGCTCTGGGCGATCGCCTTGATGCCCTCCGGGCCGTGGAAGACGGCATACATCGACGCCATCACGGCGAGCAGCACCTGCGCGGTGCAGATGTTCGACGTGGCCTTCTCGCGGCGGATGTGCTGCTCGCGCGTCTGCAGCGAAAGCCGGAATGCCCGGTTGCCGCGCGCGTCGACGGACACGCCGACCAGGCGGCCGGGCATCGAACGCTTGTGGGCATCCTTGACGGCCATATAGGCGGCGTGCGGGCCGCCATAGCCGACCGGAACGCCGAAGCGCTGCGTCGAACCGACGGCAATGTCGGCGCCCATTTCTCCCGGTGATTTCAACAGAGCAAGCGCCAGCGGATCGGCGGCAACGGCCACGATCGCCCCCTGTTCGTGCAGCTTGGCAATCAGCTCGGAGAAATCGCGGACATGGCCGTAGGTGCCCGGATACTGGAAGATCGCCCCGAACACGCCGGCCGCATCGAGATCGGAAAAGGGATCGCCGATGACGATCTGCCAGCCGAGCGGCTCGGCGCGGGTCTTCAAGAGAGCGATGGTCTGGGGATGGCAGTTCTCGTCGACGAAGAAGGCCGTGGCCTTGGACTTCGCCACGCGCTCGGCCATCGCCATGGCTTCGGCCGCCGCCGTCGCCTCGTCGAGCAGGGAGGCGTTCGCGATGTCGAGGCCGGTCAGATCGCAGACCATCGTCTGGTAGTTGAGCAGTGCTTCGAGGCGGCCCTGGCTGATCTCCGGCTGGTAGGGCGTATAGGCGGTGTACCAGGCCGGATTTTCCAGGATGTTGCGCTGGATCACCGGCGGCGTGATCGTGCCGTAGTAGCCCTGGCCGATCAGCGAAACGAGTTTCTCGTTGCGATTGGCCGTCTCGCGCAGCTTGTCGAGCGCCTCCCGTTCGGTCATCGGTACGCCCCAGGAAAGCGGGGACTTCTGGCGGATGGAAGCTGGAACGGTGTCGTTGATGAGCGCATCGAGGCTCGGATAACCGACGGTCTTCAGCATCTCTTCCATTTCGGCCGGCGAGGGGCCGATATGACGTCGATTGGCGAAATCGTACGGCTTGTAGTCGGTAAAGGTGAAATCCTTGGGCATGCTCATCAGCCGACGAGCTCCTTGTAGGCTGCTTCGTCGAGAAGACCATCGGCGGAGCGCGGATCGGCAAGCTTCAGCTTGAAGAACCAGGCGGCCCCCTGCGGATCGCTGTTGACGAGCGACGGGTCGTCGACAATCGCCTGATTGACCTCGATGATCTCTCCATCGAGCGGACAATAGACGTCGGAGGCGGCCTTCACCGATTCAACGGTGGCAGCCGTGTCTCCCTTGGAGAAGGTCACGCCGGATTCCGGCAGTTCCACGAAGACGAGATCGCCAAGCTGGCCGGCGGCGTGTTCGGTGATGCCGACGGTCGCAACGCCGCCCTCGACCTTCAGCCACTCGTGTTCTTCGGTAAATTTCAGCATGCGCGCTCTCTCCTGATCAGCGTTTGTAGGTTTGTTTGACGAAGGGCAGGGCGGAAACCGTGATGGGCAGATACTTGCCGCGCACCTCCGCAAAAAGCTTTGTGCCGTTCCCGGCATGGGCGGTTTCGACGTAACCCATGGCGACCGGGCAATCGACGCTCGGTCCGAAGCCGCCCGAGGTAACGGAGCCGACAAGCACCGTGCCGTCCGGATCGGTAAAAAGCTTGGCGCCGCCACGGACCGGAGCCCGTCCTTCGGGCTTCAGGCCGACGCGCCGCCGGTCGGTTCCGCCTGCAAGTTCTGCAAGGATGCGATCGGCGCCGGGAAAGCCGCCGGCGCGCTCGCCGCCGGCCCGGCGACTCTTCTGGATTGCCCATTCGAGCGCCGCCTCGATCGGCGTCGTGCCGGTGTCGATATCGTTGCCGTAAAGACAGAGGCCGGCCTCAAGGCGAAGCGAATCGCGGGCGCCGAGACCGATTGCCAACACGTCCGGATGTTCGAGCAGGCGCTGCGTCACGTCGACCGCCGACGCGGTCGGAACTGAAATTTCGAAACCGTCCTCGCCCGTATAACCGGAGCGGGAAATGATGCAGGCGACGTCGTGGAGATCAGCCTCCGCCAGGTCCATGAAGCGCATCGAGGCGACATCCGCCCAAAGCTCGCAAAGCACCGCCTCCGCACGGGGACCCTGAAGCGCGATGAGGGCGCGGTCGTCGAGCAGCGTGACGTCGCAGGCATCGCCGAGCCCGTCTTTCAGATGCGCGTAGTCGGCGTCCTTGCAGGCCGCGTTGACGACGAGGAAGAGATGGTCGCCGCGATTGGCAATCATCAGGTCGTCGAGAATTCCGCCTTCCGGATTGGTGAAAAGCCCGTAGCGCTGGCGACCTTCGGCAAGGCCCAGCACATCCACCGGCACGAGCTTTTCGAGCGCCAGCGCCGCATCGGCGATCCGGCCGGACTTCGGGCGAATGGCGATCTGGCCCATGTGCGACACATCGAACAGGCCGGCGGCGGCACGGGTGTGCAGATGTTCCTTGAGCACGCCCTCGGGATATTGCACCGGCATCTCATAGCCGGCGAAAGGCACCATGCGCGCACCGAGCGACAGATGCAGGGCATGCAATGGCGTATGATTCAAGCGGGAGATAGGTTCCAAATCCGGCCTCCAGGTCTGGCGCATGGCGCGCCGGCTCACACTACCGGCGTCAAACGCCGACAAATTCGAGCCCCCTCTGTCCGTTTGCCTGAGATTGTTATCCCTTCGGCGAGCGTAACCGCTTCTCTCCAGAGTCCTACCGGCACCTTGCTGGTCCTTTGGCCTGAGAGTTTCCGGGGCGGTTGCTCCTTCGGCACCGGGTTGAACCGGTTTCTCCCAACAAGATCGTCTCCAGATAACGGCGAAGTCCGGATGTTGGCAAGGGTGAATGTCGCGATGGAACATATTTTTGTCGTCCTGGCTTCATCGGCGCCGGCGGCCACCTGCGGCAAATCGGCCTTTGCATTTGCCGCAGGTTGTGGCTAACGAAGAGACGACAGAGAGGCGACGATGATCGGGCAACGGGACAGATGGCGAATTGCCGTGCGGCTGCTTGCCGCTGTCGCGCTCGTTTTCCTGTCTTTCGCCCACAAGCCCGCACTCGCAACCGGCCAAAACGCGGCACTCGCAGCCGAATATCGTCTGCCGGACGGCTCTTTCGCGGAGATCTGCTTCGGCACAGAGGGTGTCGATCACAGGGGCAGCAAATCGGTTCCGATCGCTCCGAGTTGCGAAGCCTGCCGGCTCGCGGCGTCGGTGCTTGTGCCCGAGCCGCCGCAGGCAAGCGTGCGGGCCTACAAAGGCAACTGGCTGGCGGAGCCACCTGTTGCCGAAATTCGAGTCGCACTGTCGCCCTTGCGCCTCCTGCCGCCCCCACGCGGACCCCCATCCTGTCGTAACGCTCTCCCGTAGACTTAAAGTTCA
This sequence comes from Sinorhizobium sp. BJ1, assembly GCF_002531555.1. NCBI lineage: Bacteria > Pseudomonadati > Pseudomonadota > Alphaproteobacteria > Hyphomicrobiales > Rhizobiaceae > Sinorhizobium > Sinorhizobium sp. BJ1. The sequence continues at coordinate 403,715 of NZ_NWTH01000005.1, read as the reverse complement.
TCACGCCGCTTGGCGGCATTGTCCACGAAGCCCGTGTTTTAGGGTGCGTGGTCCGGAGATTACGACATGACCAAGACCAGATTTACCCTTCTTGCCGCCGGCCTGACGCTCGCTGCCGCGGGCATGGCCCATGCACACGCAAGCTTCGAAGTCGATAACACGCCGACCGAAGAGACCTTCAAGACGGTGCTGCAGGTGCCGCATGGCTGCGACGGCAAACCGACGACCGAGGTGCAGGTGAAGCTGCCGGAGGGTTTCGTCTTCGCCAAGCCGCAGCCGAAGCCCGGTTGGGAGCTCGAGATCATCAAGGGCGACTACCAGAAGACCTATGACAACCACGGAACGAAGGTTTCCTCCGGTCCCGTCGAAATCCGCTGGAAGGGCGGAAATCTGCCGGACGAATTCTACGATACCTTCGTCATCCGCGGCAAAGTCTCGGGCTTCGACAAGGAAACCGTGCTCGCCTTCCCGACAACGCAGCTTTGCGGCTCCGAGGCAAAGGTCGTCTGGGACCAGGTGCCGGCCGCGGGAGAGGACGCGCACGCGCTCGAATATCCGGCACCGACGATAACCGTGACGCTTGCCAGCGAGGAGCAGGCTCAGGGCGGGCATGGCGCGCATCCGGCCGGGTTCGGCCGGGTCGGAGTCGGCGATCTCGAAATTTCGGGCGGTTCAGTCAAGGCGATGCTGCCGGGTGCCAAGGTCGGCGGCGGCGGCTTTGTCATCAAGAATACAGGAAGTACCGACGACCGGCTGATTGCTGTCGAAAGCCCGGCGGCCGGCCGCGTCGAACTGCATGAAATGGCGATGGAAAACGACGTCATGAAGATGCGCAATCTCGGCGACGGAATCGCCATTCCGCCGGGTGAGACCGTAGACCTGAAGAGCGGCGGTTTGCACCTGATGTTCATGGAGCTGCAGAAGCCGTTCGCCGAGGGAGACACTGTGCCCGTCACGCTCACGTTCGAGAAGGCCGGAAAGGTAGACTATGTGCTGCCGGTGGGGGCGGCCGGCGGCGAAGCGGCTGGCCACAAGCACAAGTAAGTCCTGCCGTTTGCGACTTCGGGAGCGGGTCTGCAGGACCCGCTCCCACCATCAAGACCCTTGGATGAGCTGGTCGAGCATGGCGGCGATTTCGTCCGCCTGCTCCTCCTCATCGGCAGCTGGTTCGTCCTGCTTGTCTTCACGGCGATCCTCCTTCCTCTCTGGCAGATTTCATTTGCGAGCCGGTGAAACCCGGCGCTCGGATTTTATTTGAATCCGAGCGGTTTCCGGGATCGGCGATCGGGCTTGGGCGTTATTTTTGCTGGTCTGTCGGCTCGCGGTTCTCAGGGTCGTCCTTGAGGCATGAACCCGCTTCACCGGACAGACTGGAGGACCATCAGATGCTGAAAATGACACTCACGATCTTTGCGACGGTTTTGAGCCTCGTATGCGCCCCGGCGACAAACGGCGCGGAACCGGCGGAAAAGGCGGCGGGACAACAATCCATGCCGACGCCGAAGAAGACCGGCCATCTCGCCGTCAATGGCATAAACTACTACTATCAGGTCTATGGCGAGGGTGAGCCGGTGCTGCTTCTCCACGGCGGTCTCGGCATCATCGAGATGCTGGGGCCGAATCTCGCGAAATTGGCCGAGGGCCGTGAAGTGATCGGCGTCGATCTCCAGGGACATGGACGCACGCCTCTCGGCAATCGGCCGATCGACCTCGCAGCGATAGGCGCCGACATGGGCATCCTCGTCAGGCAGCTCGGCTACGACCAGATCGACGTGCTCGGCTATTCGATGGGAGGTGGCTCGGCCTGCACATGGCGGCGCAGGTACCGGAAACGGTGCGTCGCCTGGCGCTCGTCTCCACCCCGTTTGCGAAGAATGGCTTCTATCCCGAGATGATCGAGGCTCAGGCCAAGGTCGGATCCGGCATGGCGGAGATGATGAAGGAGACGCCGATGTACAATTCCTATGCCGCCGTCGCGCCCGATGTGACTGCGTTCCCGAAACTGCTGGATGCGATGGGCGATCTGATGCGGCGCGACTACGACGCGTCCGCTGCCGTCGCCAAGCTCACTATGCCGGTCATGCTCGTCTATGGTGACGGCGACATGATCCGCCTCGAGCATATCGTCGATTTCTACCACAGGCTCGGCGGCGGGCTGAAAGACGCCGGCTGGATGCGCGAGAACATGTCGAATAACCGCCTGGCGATCCTTCCTGATCTGACGCACTACGACATCTTCGTCTCTCCGAAGCTTCTCGAAACTGTACTGCCCTTCCTCAATGGCGAGAGCGGCGCGAAAAGCTGGGCAGAGGCGGTGGATGGGAAGTAGGTCGAGGCGCGCGCGGGCATTCCTCGACAAGAGAACCGTCCTCTTTCGGTCGTCTATGCCGACGGTTGAGCGAGTTGTACAATCACAGCTCAATGAAGAGAACCAGCGCAGATGCTGCGCCAATGAAGGAGCATCGGGGAACTCGGTCAGGAAGGACGGGCCATGCGTGCTTTGCTGCTGCTAGTAACGCTTTTTACTCTCGCTGCATGTTCTCAAACGGGAAGAACCACCGTTCACAACCCCTATTCGCCCGAGTCGGGAGACTACTATCCGGGCATCGTGCCGCCGACGCAGTTCTAGAAGGCTATCCGGAGCCTGCCACAGGTAGCGTAAGCAGGCGGCTTACGCCGGCAAATTTCTGCCGGTCGCATCTACGGGATGAGAGCACCGAATAAGGGAATTGATCCTTCGAGATGGGCGGAATATCAATGGCCGTCAATCCTTTAGGAAAGGGGCCGAGATTCATGCGCACGATTCTATTGTTGCTCGCGCTCGCAACGCTCACGGCATGCTCGCAAACCGTCCACGTCGGCGGTGAAGGCGAGTACTACCAGGGCATCGTTCCGCCGCGGTGATCGGGGGATCATCTTCGGGTTTGGCCGAATGGCGCACGAGAACACATGAAGGGCGCTCGACCCTTTCGGGGAGCGCCCTTCAAACCCGGAAGACGCGACGGCGCGCGACAAAACTGTCGGCAGGCGGTCCTCGATACGGGTGGTGAGCGATAGATGGGGACGCTCAGCCGGATTTCAAGAGATCATACCGGCAAGCGTCTGCTGCTAACTGGTCAGAAACGCTTCTTCAGGAAATAGCGTGGAATGGCGCCCGGTCCACCCTCGAGTTCGCCGAAGAGTTGGAAGCCGAGTTTTTCGTAGAAGGGCCGTGCCTGGAATTCAAACGTGTCCAGCCACATGCCGATATAGCCACGCGACCGGGCGATCTTTTCCGCCTCCTCCATCAGCCGTCGTCCGAGGCCCTGGCCGCGATACTCGTCCGGGACGGCGAGATACCTGACGAACGCCCAGCCGTAGCCGTCGCTCGCATAAAGCCCGCCGGTGGCGGCGCGCGTTTGCGGGTCGCGGATGATGACGGCAAAGCCCGCCTGGTCGACCATGCCGCTATAGGCATTGTTGTAGGCGTCGAGTGTCGCGATGATGGCGCGGATGTCGTCCGGGTTGGGGTTGTCGGGAACGATGTCGAGGAGGGGAGCGGACAGATTCAATCTCGACTGTCTGGAGGAGGGGTGACTGATCCGGCGATCACCAGACACCACGCGGGTGTCCGATGACAAGCTCAGCCGTTAGTAGGCCATACGCACGCCGCCGGGCGTTGCGGCGCTGAAATCGGGAACGGGGTTTGGCCCGTACCATTGCGCATAAGTCGTATTGCCGGCGCCGGTGCTTGCGCAACCCGAGAGGGACGCAAGTGCCAATGCAGCGGCGATCAGATATTTCAGGGGCATGGAATCTCCAATTCTGATTCGTCTAGCGAGGAACAACTTGCGGTATCCGCAAATGTCAGTCCATCGGTTTCACATCGGCCCACCGGTGCCAAGCTCCGCAAGGTTCCGATATCAGGTTGATGGATTCCGAGCGCCGAAGCAGGCCGGCTGTAGCAGGAGGCCCTCGGGCGGGACCGGCACCGACATCAGCGGGCAGGGGCTTGCCTGGCGCGGTTCTGCAATGGGCAACCTCTCACGTAGCCGGAGGTCGCTGGCATGAAGGGTCGACGACATCGCTTGGGTAGGAGCGCTCCAAGCAGACTGATCCGATCATGCCGTGAGATCATCGAGAAAATCCCGGCACCAGCGCGAAACGTCGTGTTTCAGCAAGTGATCCATCATCCTCTTCCATCGCTCCTTCCGCTCTTCGAGCGGCATGCTGAGCGCGCGCGCCATGGCGTTTGCGGTACCCTCTATGTCGTATGGGTTGACGAGCAGCGCTCCCTTTAGTTCGCGGGCAGCTCCCGCGAAACGAGAAAGCACAAGCACGCCCGGATCGTCCGGATCCTGCGCGGCCACGTACTCCTTTGCGACCAGATTCATTCCGTCTCGAAGCGGGGTCACGAGGCCGACTTTGCCGAGCCGATAAAGCCCCGCAAGAATGTGGCGGCCTACGGAGCGGTTGATATATCGTATGGGCACCCAATCGACGGCGCTGAGCGCGCCGTTCACCCTGCCGGCCTGTTCGGCGACAGTGCGTTGCATGGCTTCATATTCCGGTACTTCGGAGCGGGACTTCGGCGTGATCTGCAGATAGGTGACACGCCCCCGCTGTGCCGGATTGGCAAGGATGAAGCGCTCAAACGCTTCGATGCGCTGCGTGATTCCCTTGGAATAATCGAGGCGATCGACGCCGATGATCAGGCTCCGGCGTTCGATGCTTTCACGCACTTTTTGGACCGTGTTGCTGGTCGATGCCTTCTTGGCGAATTCGGCAAAGGCCGCGGTCTCGATACCGATTGGATAAGCGCCGCCCTTGAAGATGCGGCCATAGGCGCTGAAGCGGCCGCCGCCAAGTTCGTCGCCGATGCCTTCCCGCCTAAGACAGCCGGCGAAGTTCTCGAGGTCATGGTCTGTCTGAAAGCCGACGACATCGTAGTGCGACAGGCCACGCATGATTTCCTCATGAACCGGCATGGTGAAGAGCACGTCCGCAGGTGGCCAGGGAATGTGAAGGAAGAAGCCGATGCGGTTCTTCAAGCCCATTTGACGCAGTTCCGCGGCGAGAGGGATCAAGTGGTAGTCGTGCACCCAGATGACGTCATCGGGCTTGACAAGCGGCGCCAGCCGATGAGCGAAGAAGCGGTTGACGCGGAAGTATCCGGCCATTTCCTTGCGTCCGTATTCGGCGAGATCAAGCCGGTAGTGGCAGATCGGCCAGAGAACGCGGTTGGCGAAGCCGTGGTAGTATTCCTCTACATCAGTATCGGTCAGATCCGATAGCGCATAGGTGATATTGCCCTGCTGCAGTTCCGCAAGCGGCTGCGCCTCGTGCTCGCCACTCGATTTTCCCGACCAGCCCATCCAAATGCCGCCATGCTCTTCGAGGGCGACTTTCAGCGCGACCGCTAGGCCACCGGCGGGCGCAATGCCGCCCTTGTCCGGAACGGGTACGCGATTGGAAACAATGACGAGACGGCCCATGCCGAATTCCTTTCGTGCAAGCAAATATATCAGGTGCTCAAAATATTCAGGAGACCAACGCGGCGATGATGCCCCGCAAGACCTCTGCAGAGGGGATGGTGCCGAGCGCTTCGCTCGCCGGTAAACGCGATCCGATGCGGATCGAATGACCGCCGAGCCCATTGACCGTGCGAAACATCGTTTCGTCGGTCACATCATCCCCGATCGCGATCGCGCGTCTGCCGGCAAACGGCGGCTGGGCGAGAAATGCCGCAACGGCGTCGCCCTTGTTGGCTCGGGCCGGACGGATTTCGATGACCATCTTGCCGTGCTGGATTGCCCAGTCTGGTCCTGCTCGATACAACGCCCGTTCCATCAGGGGTTCAAGGTCGAGTCGTCTGTCCGGCGCAAGCCGGTAGTGGGCGGCGACCGCCGCTCCCTTGTCCTCGATCAGAACGCCCGGCCAGCTCGCAGTAGCGGCGACAAGCTCGGCCTTCAGCCGCTCAAAATCCGCGGTCTCTGCGGCTTTGTGCACGCGGCCATCCGGGTCGCGGCGCTCGGCACCATGAAGCCCCGCAATGGGAAAATGGGCCGGCGAAAAAAGCTGGTCGGCATAAGCAAGGCCGCGACCGGTCACAAGTGCCAGGGTGCCGCCGAGCTTTCTCGACAGTGCATCGAGATTTTCAGGCAGCGACGGCGGAACGGCTACGGCGTCCGGCGTTTCAGCAAGATCAAGCAACGTACCATCGATATCGAGGAACAGGGCCCAGCATTCGGGATTGGTCGAGAGAGCGGTGAGAATGAAGTCTTTTCCTGAAACCGGATTCGGCTTTGAGGCGTTGAGTAACTGTTTGCGGTATGACATGAGGTCCTATTTATGTCGGACTCCGCCATCGGCAACCGTGCTTTTCCATTTTGAAGCGATGTGCCGGGCTTGCAACGGTCCACATCGATAGCGCATCGCAAAGCAGGGCGATGTCAAAGCGAGAGCCATATGATCGGAACCGGTGCATTTCGCACCGGCTCCGTGCTATGAAGTCCACCGCCGTCCAACGAGGGGTCATATGAGCGACGACAACATCATTAAGTTTGACCGACGGAAACCAAATCAGAAGCCAAGGTCAGTCAATCAATGGCAGCGCAAGGCCCTTACCTGGCTCGCGGTAATCGCGGCATTGATCCTGGTGTGGGCGTATTACCAGTTCATCGCGCCGCCGAGCCTAACATGAGAACGGGTGGAATTGCTTTCTCCAGCCAACGCGGATTGCCATCTCCGGTGATTTATCCGGGCGAGCACTCCAGGCGCTCCCTCGTCATCAGTAAATAGCTGCGTTCCTCCGCAGCCCGCGCAAGAGCATTCAGGCGTACTCAGTTAAGCAATTCCGGGCACCGCGGAGGTGCCCGGAAGAAAATCGCCTTGTTTCACCAGCAGTTGCTGCGTGGTGGTGATGGCTGCTGCTGTTGCTGACCGATAATCAGCTGCAGCCACTCGTGGCGCCGCACGTGTCGCACTTCTCGCAGGTGCCGTTCCTGACCATCGTGAAGTTCTGGCACTCGGAGCACATGTTGCCGGTGTAGCCCTGCATGATCGAGCGGGCGCGGCGTTCCGCTTCGACCTTCTTGGCTTCCGACTTGGCAGCGGCGGCCTCCGCGGCGGCCTTGTCGGAGAAGAGGGCGGTGACTTCCTGCTCGACTTCTTCGGCGGTCTCCTCGGCGAGCTCGGCGGCGCGCTCCTCATAGTCGCGCTTGAAGGCGACGACCTCCGAGCTGGCAATGGCCGTTGTGGGCTCCAGCTTGCGGGCGGCATTGCCGGCAATCGAGGTCACCGTGGCGCCGCCGGCGGCGCGGGCCGGAGCGCCGGTCGAGGCACCCTTCGGCTCCGAGCGGTCGCCCGTGCCGCCGACGATCGTCGGCTTGTAGCCGCGCGTCCAGCCGGTCGAGACGAGGTTGGTCTTGCCTTCCTGAATGCCGCGGCCGAGCGCCGTGTTGCTGAAGTCGGAGGTGTCGACATGGGCGAGGTCGTGACGGCCGAGATAGGAGACGGCGAGTTCGCGGAACACGTAGTCGAGGATCGACGTTGCGTTCTTGATCGCGTCGTTGCCCTGGACCATGCCGGCCGGCTCGAACTTGGTGAAGGTGAAGGCCTCCACATATTCCTCGAGCGGCACGCCATATTGCAGGCCGAGCGAGATGGCGATGGCGAAGTTGTTCATCATCGCGCGGAAGGCGGCCCCTTCCTTGTGCATGTCGATGAAGATCTCGCCGATGCGGCCGTCGCCGAATTCACCGGTCCGCAAGTAGACCTTGTGACCACCGACGATCGCCTTCTGGGTATAGCCCTGACGGCGGTTCGGCAGCTTTTCCCGGGCGCGCACGACCTTCTCGATGACGCGCTCGACGATCTTTTCGGTGACGGCGACCGCTTGCGCGGCGCCCGGCGCCTGCAGCAGTTCTTCAAGCGCGTCCTCGTCTTCCTCGTCCTCGATCAGCGAGGCGTTCAGCGGCTGCGACAGCTTCGAACCATCGCGGTAGAGCGCATTCGCCTTCAGTGCCAGCTTCCAGGAGAGCATGTAGGCGTTCTTGCAATCCTCGACGGTCGCCTCGTTCGGCATGTTGATCGTCTTGGAAATGGCGCCCGAGATGAACGGCTGGGCGGCGGCCATCATGCGGATGTGGCTTTCGACCGAAAGGTAGCGCTTACCAATCTTGCCGCAGGGGTTGGCGCAATCGAAGACCGGCAAGTGGTCGGCCTTGAGGAACGGCGCGCCTTCGAGCGTCATGGCACCGCAGACATGGATGTTCGCGACTTCGATGTCCTTCTTCGAGAAGCCCAGGTGCTCGAGGAGATTGAAGTCCATCGAGGCGAGCTGCTCGTCCGTGACCTTCAGCGTGTCCTTGAGGAAGTCGGCGCCGAGTGTCCACTGGTTGAAGACGAACTTGATGTCGAAGGCGGATTTCAGCGCCGTGTTGAGGGCGTCGACCTTGTCGTCGGTGAAGCCCTTGGCTTTCAGCGTCGAAGGATTGATGGCCGGCGCCTGGTTGAGATTGCCATGGCCGACCGCATAGGCCTCGATCTCGGCGATCTGGCTTTCCGAATAGCCGAGGGTGCGCAACGCCTCCGGCACGGCGCGGTTGATGATCTTGAAGTAGCCGCCGCCGGCGAGCTTCTTGAACTTGACCAGCGCGAAATCGGGCTCGATGCCGGTGGTGTCGCAATCCATGACGAGGCCGATCGTGCCTGTCGGCGCGATCACCGTCGCCTGGGCGTTGCGGTAGCCATGCTTCTCGCCGAGCTCGACGGCCTTGTCCCAGGCGCTCTTGGCGTGCGCGATCAGATCCTGGTCCGAGCAATCGGCGTGGATGAGGGCGACCGGGTCGACCGACAGGCCCTCATAGCCCGTGGTTTCGCCATGGGCGGCGCGGCGGTGGTTGCGCATAACGCGCAGCATGTTGTCGCGGTTCGGCGCGAAGCCGGGGAAGGGGCCGAGCTTGGCCGACATTTCCGCCGAGGTCGCATAGGCAACGCCGGTCATGATGGCGGTCAGCGCGCCGGCGATGGCGCGGCCTTCGGCCGAGTCATAGGGAATGCCGGTGGACATCAGCAGGCCGCCGATATTGGCATAGCCGAGGCCGAGCGTGCGGTATTCATAGGAGAGTTCGGCAATCTCACGTGACGGGAACTGCGCCATCATCACCGAAACTTCAAGCACGATCGTCCAGAGACGCACGGCGTGTTCGTAGTCGGCGATGTTGATCCGCTTGTTGGCGGCATCCTTGAACTGCATCAGGTTGAGCGATGCGAGGTTGCAGGCCGTGTCGTCGAGGAACATGTATTCCGAGCACGGGTTCGACGCGCGGATCGGCCCCGCCGCCGGGCAGGTGTGCCAGTCGTTCATCGTCGTGTTGAAGTGCAGCCCCGGATCGGCCGACGCCCAGGCCGCATAGGAAATCGACTCCCAGAGATCACGAGCCTTCAGCGTCTTCATCACCCGGCCGTCCTTGCGGGCCGTCAGGTGCCATTCGCCGTCGGCCTCGACGGCGCGCAGGAAGTCGTCCTTGATCGAGACGGAATTGTTGGAGTTCTGGCCTGAAACCGTAAGATAGGCTTCCGAATCCCAGTCCGTGTCGTAGGTCTTGAATTCGATGTCCTTATAGCCCTGCCGGGCGAACTGGATGACGCGCTTGACATAGTTTTCCGGTACCAGAGCCTGTTTGGCAGCGCGGATCTCGCGCTTCAGCGCCGGGTTCTGTTTCGGGTCGAAGCAGGCATCATCGCTGCCGTCGCAGTTGATGCACGCCTTCATGATCGCCTTCAGGTGCTTGGCGACGATCTTCGAGCCGGTGACGAGTGCGGCGACCTTCTGCTCTTCCTTGACCTTCCAGTTGATGTATTCCTCGATATCCGGATGGTCGATATCGACGACCACCATCTTGGCGGCGCGGCGCGTCGTGCCGCCCGACTTGATGGCGCCGGCAGCGCGGTCGCCGATCTTCAGGAAGCTCATCAGGCCGGAGGACTTTCCGCCGCCCGAGAGCTTTTCACCCCCGGCGCGCAGATGCGAGAAGTTGGAGCCGGTGCCCGAGCCGTATTTGAAGAGACGCGCCTCACGCACCCAGAGGTCCATGATGCCGCCCTCGTTGACGAGGTCGTCGGCGACCGACTGGATGAAGCAGGCATGCGGCTGCGGGTGTTCGTAGGCGGACTTCGATTTCGTCAGCTTGCCGTTGAAGGGATCGACATAGAAATGACCTTGGCCGGGGCCGTCGATGCCATAGGCCCAGTGCAGGCCGGTGTTGAACCATTGCGGCGAATTCGGCGCGACGCGCTGGGTGGCGAGCATATAGGCAAGCTCGTCACGGAAGGCGCTAGCGTCCTCTTCCGTGTCGAAATAGCCACCCTTCCAGCCCCAATAGGCCCAGGTGCCGGCGAGGCGATCGAAAACCTGGCGGGCATCCGTTTCGGAACCGTATTGCTCGTCCTTCGGCAGCGCCTTCAGCGCCTCCGTGTCGGGTACCGAGCGCCACAGGAAGGAGGGGACGCCGTTTTCTTCGACGTGCTTCAGCTTGGCCGGCACGCCCGCCTTGCGGAAATATTTCTGCGCGAGAATGTCGGCCGCGACCTGGGAGAACTGCGCCGGCACGTCGATATTGGCGAGGCGGAAGACGATCGACCCGTCCGGATTCTTGATCTCGCTCGTCGCCTTGCGGAATTCTATCTCGGCATAGGCCGATTGCCCTGCCTTCGTGAACCGACGTTCGATCTGCATTGTCCCGTCCTTCGTTGCCATGCGCCAAGGCGCAGTTAACCTCGCCCGGCCGCGAGGGTCCGCAGCCAGCTTCAGCTTCCGTTCACTAGAGGAAACCCAATACCCGGGTGTTCCGTATCTTGTGGTGATGCTGGCTGCAATCACTAAATATAGTATTAACAGGTTCTTTATGCCAGCCTTAACATTGTTTCGGTGCCCCTCGAATCGCGCAAAATTCCGCCGCTGCGGCCACGCGAGATCACCCGCTTCAGCCACATGCCAGAACCGACGATATGGGGGAATGAACCGGCTTCTCAACTTCCCGGTTCGCCGCCGTCGCAACGTGCAATCCATTAACCGTGAATCGCCTTGGGGCGTCAAGGGGTGGTTTGTGACGGAAATTTGAGCGCTATATCTTGTGTGGATCGACTGTGGAAAACGGGGACATCAACCAAGCCGTTGAAAATCAGGGACTTCCGGTGGCTATCTTGCAACAGGCGGCGACCGGGGAAAGAAAATGAGAGTTTTCACGGGTAAAAAAACAGGTAACGGGGCATCCCGCGGTGCTACTAGCAATTGCGGTGCGCGCCGGAATGTGAAGCGATCGCTTTCGTGATTCGGCTGACTATATGTTGTGCCTGAAGGGCCAGCACCCGAAGTCCGGTACATGCCTCGAATCGCATGTGAACGCGACCATGGCTCTCTTGCGGGGGCTCTCGTGCGGGACTCTCTTGCGCTTGCGTTAGCCCACTCGCTTCTGCAATTCCCGCGCGCCGTTCGGAGCATTGACCTTGCCCGAACTGATGAAAAAGGCAAAAACATCGCGTGGCGCCTTCTTCGCCTTTCGGTCTGGCGCGCTCTTTTCCAATCCGTCCGGCTCGCCGCCGGCGGCAAAGGTCTTGAGCCTGTCGGCCCAGAGATCGAGGCCCGCCGGTGGATAGCAGGTCTTGACGTCGTCGCTGCCCTTCTGCAGCCGCGCATAGACGAATTCTGCGGTCACATCGGCAATCATCGGATAGTCCTCGTGCTCGGCGAGAACCACCGCCGCCTTGTATTTATCCAGAAGCTCCACGAAATCCGGTACCTGGAAGGAAGGATGGCGCACTTCGACGACGTGCCGGAGCTTGAGGCCGTCCTGCTTTTCCGGCAGGAGCTTCAGGAAGCCCTCGAAGTCGTCCGGCTCGAATTTCTTGGTCGGCGCGAATTGCCAGAGAATGGGACCAAGTCGGTCGCCGAGTTCCGTCAAACCCTGCGTCAGGAATCGCTCCATGGATTCGCCGGCTTCCGCCAGGACCTTGCGATTCGTCACGTATCGGCTTGCCTTCAGGGAGAAGATGAAGCCGTCCGGCACCTCCGCGGCCCATTTGGCGAAGGTTGCCGGCTTCTGCGAGCTGTAATAGGTGCCGTTGACCTCGATCGCGCGGAGTTCCTTGCCGGCGAATTCGAGCTGCCGCTTCTTCGCAAGATCGGAGGGATAGAAGCTGCCCTCCCAGGGCTCGAAATTCCAGCCGCCGATGCCGACGCGGATTTTCCCGGTTTCTGCCATAATTTCCTCCTCGAAGCCGTAAGCGCGCCCGCGCTTCTCATCTCATTCGACAGTCTCGCCCGCCACCAGGCAGATCCCCGCAAGGCACAAAACTTGGCGGATCCCTATAGGAACCGCCACCCGTTTCTGTGAGCAGCAAGTCCGCCGACGTCCAACCGCTTGCCCAGCCATAGAAGGCGCGCCGCCCGATCACTCCGCCGCGACGACTTTCCTCACCGGACGTCGCTCCAGAAGCTCCTTCAGGAACTGCCCGGTATAGGAGCGTGGTTCCTTCACGACGTCCTCCGGCGTTCCTTTCGCGATGACCTCGCCACCGCCGTCGCCGCCTTCCGGCCCGAAGTCGATGACCCAGTCGGCCGTCTTGATGACTTCGAGATTGTGCTCGATCACGACCACCGAGTTACCCTGGTTGACGAGTTCGTGCAGCACTTCAAGAAGCTTGGCTACGTCGTGGAAATGCAAGCCGGTTGTCGGCTCGTCGAGAATGTAGAGCGTGCGTCCGGTCGAACGCTTCGACAGTTCCTTGGCGAGCTTCACGCGCTGCGCTTCGCCGCCCGACAGCGTGTTCGCCTGCTGGCCGATCTTGATATAGCCGAGCCCGACCTGGTTCAGCGTCACAAGCTTGTCGCGCACGGCGGGAACGGCCGAGAAGAATTCGACACCTTCCTCCACCGTCATGTCGAGAACGTCGGCGATCGACTTGCCCTTGAAGTGGACGTCGAGCGTTTCCCGGTTGTAGCGCTTGCCATGGCAGACGTCGCAGGTGACGTAGACATCCGGCAGGAAGTGCATTTCGATCTTGATGACGCCATCGCCCTGGCAGGCCTCGCAGCGGCCGCCCTTGACGTTGAAGGAGAAACGGCCGGGCTGGTAGCCGCGCGCCTTCGCCTCCGGCAGGCCCGCGAACCAGTCGCGGATCGGCGTGAAGGCGCCGGTATAGGTCGCCGGGTTCGAGCGCGGTGTCCGGCCGATCGGCGACTGGTCGATATCGATCACCTTGTCGATATGCTCGAAGCCATCGATCCGATCGTGATCGGCGGGGTTTTCGCGCGCCCCCATGACGCGGCGGGCGGCCGCCTTGTAGAGCGTTTCTATGAGGAAGGTGGATTTGCCGCCCCCCGAAACGCCGGTGACGGCGGTGAAGACACCGAGCGGGATCGACGCCGTCACATTCTTCAGATTGTTAGCCCGCGCCCCTACGACAGTGATTTCGTTCTTCTTTTTCGGTTTCCGCCGTTCGCCGGGAACCGCGACGCACAGTTCGCCGGAGAGATATTTTCCGGTCAGAGACTTGGGATTGGCCATGATGTCGGCGGGCACCCCTTCGGCGACGATCTCGCCGCCGTGAATGCCGGCGGCCGGACCTATGTCAACGACATGATCCGCCGTCAGGATCGCATCCTCGTCATGCTCGACGACGATCACCGTGTTGCCGATGTCGCGCAGATGCCGAAGCGTGTCGAGCAGGCGGGCATTGTCGCGCTGGTGCAGGCCGATCGACGGCTCGTCGAGCACATAGAGCACGCCGGTCAAGCCTGAACCGATCTGCGAGGCCAGCCGGATGCGCTGGCTCTCGCCGCCGGAAAGCGTGCCGGAATTGCGCGACAGGCTCAGATATTCGAGGCCGACATCGTTCAGGAAGCGCAGCCGCTCGCGGATTTCCTTCAGAATGCGCACGGCGATCTCGTTCTGCTTCGTGCTGAGATGCTCGGGCAAGGCCTCGAACCAGTCGCGCGCGGAGCGGATCGACATGTTGGTGACCTCGCCGATATGCAGCCGGTGGATTTTTACCGCCAATGCCTCCGGTTTCAGCCGGTAACCGGCGCAGGCGGGGCAGGGAGCGGCCGACATGAAGCGCTCGATTTCCTCACGCGCCCAGGCACTGTCGGTCTCCTTCCAGCGCCGCTCGAGATTGGGCACGATGCCCTCGAAGCTCTTCGTCGTATTGTAGGAGCGGGCGCCGTCCTGATAGTGGAAGGTGATCTTCTCGTCCGTGCCATGCAGGATCGCCCTCTGCGCGTCCTCGGAAAGCTCGCTCCAGCGATTGCCGAGCTTGAAGTCGAAGACCTTGCCGAGCGCCTCAAGTGTCTGGTTGTAATATGGCGAGGTCGATTTCGCCCAAGGCGCGATGGCACCGTCCCGCAAGGTCCGGTTTGGCTCGGGGACGATCAGCGCCTCATCAATCTTCTGCTGACTGCCGAGACCGTCGCAGGTCGTGCAGGCGCCGAAGGGATTGTTGAACGAGAACAGCCGCGGTTCGATTTCCGAAATGGTGAAGCCGGAGACCGGGCAGGCGAATTTCTCCGAGAACAGCACGCGCTCATGCGTTTCGTTCAGCGACTTGTTGGCGGAGCCACCGGCGGCTGTCTCTTCCGGCGGCAGCGGCTTGTCGGCGAATTCGGCGATCGCCAGTCCGTCGGCAAGCGTCAGGCACGTCTCCAGGCTGTCCGCCAGCCGGGCGGCGAGGTCAGCGCGTACGACGACGCGGTCGACGACGACATCGATGTCGTGCTTGTACTTCTTGTCGAGCGCCGGCGCGTCGGCGATTTCGTAGAACTGCCCGTCGACCTTGACGCGCTGGAAGCCCTTCTTCATCAGTTCGGCGAGTTCCTTCTTGTACTCGCCCTTACGGCCGCGCACGAGCGGCGCAAGGATATAGAGCCGCGTGCCTTCGCCGAAGTCCAGGACGCGATCGACCATCTGGCTGACCGTCTGGCTCTCGATCGGCAAGCCCGTCGCCGGCGAGTAGGGGACCCCGACGCGGGCAAAAAGCAGGCGCAGATAGTCGTATATCTCGGTGACCGTGCCGACCGTCGAGCGCGGATTGCGCGACGTCGTCTTCTGTTCGATCGAGATTGCCGGCGACAGCCCGTCGATCTGGTCGACGTCCGGCTTCTGCATCATCTCCAGGAATTGCCGGGCATAGGCCGACAAGCTTTCGACATAGCGGCGCTGGCCCTCGGCATAGATCGTGTCGAAGGCCAGCGAGGATTTGCCGGAGCCCGATAGGCCGGTCATCACGATCAGCTTGTTGCGCGGCAGATCAAGGTCGATGCCCTTGAGATTATGCTCGCGCGCGCCGCGAATGGAGAGGGTCTTGAGTTCGCTCATCGGAAGCCAGTTTTGCATGTCGGTTGAAAGCCCCCTATGTAATGACGAGAACGCCCATGTCGAGGCGCAAACGGCAAACAGGCGGCCCAATTGCGATTCGGTTGACAGGATAATACGGGAATATTAGAACAAATAAAGAACATACATAAGCCTCGGTCTGCCAAATGAGCTGTGGATTATGTACGATGCGGGGCGTATCGGCGACGGCTGGTCGCTAAGATGCGCGCTCTTGAGACATTCGAATGCCGGGCCGGTGGCCCTGCGGAAAGCACGGGAAAAGCGATATGGCTGGTAGCGTCAACAAGGTGATCTTGATCGGGAATGTCGGGGCCGACCCAGAAATCCGGCGCACGCAGGACGGCCGGCCGATCGCCAATCTCAGGATCGCCACCTCGGAGACCTGGCGCGACCGCAACAGCGGCGAGCGGCGCGAGAAGACGGAATGGCACAATGTCGTCGTCTTCAACGAGGGCCTCTGCAAGGTCGTCGAGCAATATGTGAAGAAGGGCGCCAAGCTCTATATCGAAGGCCAGTTGCAGACCCGCAAATGGCAGGACCAGACCGGCAATGATCGCTATACGACCGAAGTCGTGTTGCAGGGCTTCAATTCGACGCTGACGATGCTTGATGGCCGCGGCGAAGGCGGCGGAGCAGGTCGCGGCGGCAGCGATTTAGGCGGCGGTTACGAGGACTACGATCAGCCGCGGCAATCCTCCGGTGGCGGACGTTCCGGCGGCCAGCCGAACCAGGGCGGCGGCAATTTCTCGCGCGACCTCGACGACGATATCCCGTTCTGATCGTCAGGGTTTAAAACCTGCAGAAAAATACGGCCCGCCTCTGAGCGGGCCGTTGCGTTTTCTCGATCTAAATTGAGAATGCCGAGCGCACGCCGTCGATGACGAATTGCACGGCCAGCGCCGCAAGGATCACGCCAAGGAGGCGGGTGAGGATCGCCCGGCCGGTGACACCGAGAAAGCGATCGATCCGTTCGGCAATCACGAGGGCAAGGAACAGGATTGCCATCGACACGGCAATGACCACAAGAAGCTGCACGCGCTCGACGACCGAGGGAAACGAACTGCCGAGCAGGATGGTTGCCGAGATCGCTCCGGGGCCAGCTATCAGCGGCAAGGCGAGGGGAAAGACGGCGATGTTGTGGATGTGGTCCTTGGTCACCGCCGTTTCTCCGGTCTTTTCCTTTCTCTCCTGGCGCCGCTCGAAGATCATTTCGAAGGAGATCCAGAAGAGCAGCAGGCCGCCGGCAATGCGGAAGGCACCGATCGAGATGCCGAGCAGGCCGAGAATGCCGTCGCCGAAAAGCGCAAAGGCGGCAAGAATGAAGAAGGCGATCAACGAGCCGCGGGTAGCGACCTGGAAGCGCTCCTGCCGGCTCAAGCCGACCGTGAGGCTCAGAAAAATCGGCGCGAGACCCGGTGGGTCGAGCGTGACGAGCAGCGTCGTGAGCGCGTTGACCAAGAGATCCAAATCGAACATCCGTTCCCCCTCCGGATTGACCCCGGTATTTCCGGTAGCAGAGCCGCATTGTTAGGCAAGCCATGCGTGCTTGGAAAGGGGCGCTAGCCAAGCGCCGCGCAATGGCTTAAACCCGGTCGACGCGGGAGCATGCCAGCAGATCCGGCGCCTGTAGAGGAAGTTCTTCCGATTGGTGCAGGCGTGCCCTAGAAAAGCCCGTTCCGCCAGCAAAAGACTGTTCAAAACCATTGGCCAAAATTGGCGCTTGAAGCGGCATTCGGCTATAAGAACTGACTGATTCTGAACAAAGATCGTGATCGACATTGACTGAACAAAGCACTCCCGGCGGCGGAAAAACTCCGCCAGGCATCGAGCCGATTTCCATCATCGAGGAAATGCAGCGGTCTTATCTCGATTACGCCATGAGCGTGATCGTTTCGCGCGCGCTTCCCGATGTGCGTGACGGCTTGAAACCCGTTCACCGCCGCATCCTTTACGGGATGAGCGAGCTCGGCATCGATTGGAACAAGAAATACGTCAAATGCGCCCGCGTTACCGGCGACGTGATGGGTAAATACCATCCGCACGGCAACGCGGCGATCTACGATGCGCTGGCGCGCATGGCGCAGGACTGGTCGCTCAGGCTGCCGCTGATCGACGGGCAGGGCAATTTCGGCTCCGTCGACGGCGATCCGCCGGCGGCCGAGCGTTACACCGAGTGCCGGCTGCAGAAGGCGGCCCATTCGCTGCTCGATGACCTCGACAAGGAAACGGTCGATTTCCGCGACAACTACGACGGCACGCTGCACGAGCCGGTCGTCGTTCCGGCGAAATTTCCGAACCTGCTGGTCAACGGCGCGGGCGGCATCGCCGTCGGCATGGCGACCAACATCCCGCCGCACAATCTCAGCGAAGTCATCAATGGCTGCATCGCGCTGATCGACGATCCGGCGATCGAATTGCCGGATCTGATGCAGATCATCCCGGGACCCGATTTCCCCACCGGCGCCCTGATCCTCGGCCGCGCCGGCATTCGCCAGGCCTATGAGACGGGCAGGGGTTCCGTCATCATGCGGGGCCGCGCCCATATCGAGCCGATGCGCGGCGATCGCGAGCAGATCATCATCACCGAAATTCCCTATCAGGTGAACAAGGCGACGATGATCGAGAAGATGGCCGAACTGGTGCGCGACAAGCGCATCGAGGGCATCTCCGATCTCCGCGACGAATCCGACCGGCAGGGCTATCGCGTCGTCATCGAGCTGAAGCGCGATGCCAATGCCGAAGTCATCCTCAACCAGCTCTATCGCTACACGCCGCTTCAGACCTCCTTCGGCTGCAACATGGTGGCGCTGAACGGCGGCAAGCCGGAGCAGCTGACGCTGCTCGACATGCTGCGCGCTTTCGTCTCCTTCCGCGAAGAGGTCGTTAGCCGGAGAACGAAATACCTGCTGCGCAAGGCGCGCGAGCGCGCGCACGTCTTGGTCGGCCTTGCCATCGCCGTCGCCAACATCGACGAAGTCATAAAGTTGATCCGCCACGCGCCCGATCCGCAGACGGCGCGCGAGCAGTTGATGGAACGCCGCTGGCCGGCCCACGATGTCGATGCGCTGATCCGGCTGATCGACGATCCGCGCCATCGGATCAACGAGGACGGCACCTACAACCTCTCGGAAGAGCAGGCACGCGCCATTCTCGACCTGCGCCTGCAGCGTCTGACCGCGCTTGGCCGCGATGAAATCGGCGATGAACTCAACAAGATCGGCGAGGAGATCCGCGATTATCTCGAAATCCTCTCCTCGCGGCTCCGCATCATGCAGATCGTCAAGGACGAGCTTGCAGCGGTTCGCGACGAATTCGGTACGCCGCGCCGCACCGAGATCGCCGACGGCGGTCCGGATATGGACGACGAGGACCTGATCGCCCGGGAGGACATGGTCGTAACCGTGTCGCACCTCGGCTACATCAAGCGTGTACCGCTGACGACCTACCGGGCGCAGCGCCGCGGCGGCAAGGGCCGCTCCGGCATGGCGACGCGCGACGAGGATTTCGTTACCCGGTTATTCGTCGCCAATACCCACACGCCGGTTCTGTTCTTCTCCTCTCGCGGCATCGTCTACAAAGAGAAGGTCTGGCGATTGCCGATCGGCACGCCGCAGTCGCGCGGCAAGGCACTGATCAACATGCTGCCGCTGGAACCCGGCGAGCGCATCACGACGATCATGCCGCTTCCCGAGGACGAAACGACCTGGGAAAACCTGGACGTGATGTTCTCGACGACGCGCGGCACGGTGCGCCGCAACAAGCTGTCCGACTTCATCCAGGTCAACCGCAATGGCAAGATCGCGATGAAGCTCGAGGAGGAAGGCGACGAAATCCTCTCGGTCGAGACCTGCACGGAATTCGACGACGTCGTGCTGACGACGGCGCTCGGCCAGTGCATCCGCTTCCCGGTCTCCGATGTGCGCGTCTTTGCGGGCCGCAACTCGATCGGCGTGCGCGGAATTTCGCTCGGCGATGCCGACCGGATCATCTCCATGGCGATCCTCGCTCACGTCGAAGCCGAACCGTGGGAGCGCGCTGGATATCTGAGACGGTCGGCGGCCGAACGTCGCGCTACCACCGGCGAGGATGAAGAGATCGTGCTTGTCGGGGAGGAGGTCGCCAATGGTGGCGAACTCACCAACGAGCGCTACGAGGAACTGAAGGCCCGCGAGCAATTCGTGCTGACGCTTTCCGAAAGGGGCTTCGGCAAGCGCTCCTCCTCCTACGACTTCCGCACCTCCGGTCGTGGCGGCAAGGGCATTCGCGCCACCGATACCTCGAAGACAGCGGAAATCGGCGAACTCGTCGCGGCCTTCCCGGTCGAGCACAACGACCAGATCATGCTCGTTTCCGATGGTGGCCAGCTCATCCGCGTGCCGGTGGACGGTATTCGCCTGGCAAGCCGCGCCACCAAGGGCGTCACGATCTTCTCCACCGCCAAGGACGAGAAGGTCGTCTCGGTCGAACGGATCAGCGAACCGGAAGGCGAGGACGAGATCGAGGAGATCGTCACGGCCGGTGAAGCCATTGTGGCTGAGCCGCCAGCGGACGCCGACGATTGAGCGAGTTTGCTATAAGCGACAAGGAGCCCGCCGGATATGGCGGGCTTTCTTTATAAGTGAGTTTCGTCGAGGCCCGTGCGACGACACCGAGCTCTCGAATCAGTTCTTGAAGACAACGCAGGCGCCGCCGCTCCGGCGAATGGCGGTGCACAACTTGTCCGCCTCGGCGCGGGTCTGGCGGCCGATGCGGGCGGCATAACGCGTTCTGCCTCCGAAGCTGCCATTGCGCTCGCGCACCACCAGCGCCTTTTCACCACTGATTGGCGCCGGCAGTCTCTTTACGGCATTCACGAACAGGCGGTACGCAATGGTTTTGCGCTGGTGGGCCGCCAGTTGAACGCCCCATGGTGCCCAGGGAGCCTCGTCCACGACGACGACCTCTCGCAGTCGCCGGGTGTTGGCGAGCGCAACGCAGCCATCCAGGAAGCTCTTGTTTTTGTCGAGCGCGAGGTCGGGCGACTTTGGCGGGTTGTCACGCCAATCCTCCACCGGATGGGCGGTGATCGCCAGGACATATTCGCGCGTCTCGTAGGGCAACCAGTCAATCTCGAGAAACCGTTCGAGCCCGGCCTCTCCTGCATTGTAAGCGGCTGCTGCGAAACCAAGATTGCCGTAACGGAGCTTGAGTTCGCTCAGATATTCGGCCGACTTGCCGAGGGCCGCCACGGCGTCGAAGCTGTTGGACAGGCCGCGCAGCTTTGCCGTTCCGGGCATGAATTGGGCGATCCCTTCGGCGCCTTTCGGGCTGACGGCGTCCGGTTGGAATAGGCTTTCGCGCCAGATCAGCCGTGCGAAGAAGGGCGCTGGCAGACCGTTTGCCTCGGCATAATGCTCGATAATGCCGCATACGTCCCGGGCAAAATTCTCGCGGCGGACGCAGAGGGAAACCGACGGGCTTGTCGCAGACACACCGGAGTAGAGGCATTTGCGCGCGACCGGGGCGTCGGTTCGCGCGTCGGCGATACCGGCAAAGGCCATCACGGTCAGCAGTCCGGCCCAGGCAGTGCGCGCCAGACGTCCCATTCGGTTGCTCCAGATGTGGCATCGGCCCGCTCTGCTCGGTTTGACCATACGGCTCCTCGGCGCTGAACGAGTGAATATGAATAGCATCTTCGCCGCCGACGAGAAACGGGGCAGGCGCGGCGGCCGAACGAATCGCCGCTCTGCGCCCATACGCTTCGTCATCTCCCTCAACGATGTCGGGCAAAAAAAGAGGGCCGCAAGAAAACTTGGGCCCTTGTAGTTGTGAAGGTTTCAAAACCTCCAGAGGGGAACAGCTGATGCGGCGGCCGGGGAGGAGGAAGCCGCCAGATGCACCAACTGAAAGGTATATGGTGAACGCCGCGGCCGCGTTCAATGGCTCTGCGGCAGATTCTCGCAACTGAAGGCTGTGCGGTACCGCGGACAAAAAAAGAGGGCCGCAAGAAAACTTGGGCCCTTGTAGTTGTGAAGGTAATTAGAACCTCCAGAGGGGAACAGCTGCTGCGGTGGCACTGGGAGGAGAAGCCACCAAAGTGCATCAGCTGGGTTTGGTATGCTGCTTTTTTGGGCGAGGAGCAATCATTTAATATGCATGACAGCCATGCCGCCTGCGCATCCCTGCATATTTTTGCATCGCACAATGGCATTGCTTTGCAGTACGGTCGCAGCGGAGAAATACTTATTCGCAAAAACAAGAGGTTAAGAGAAGTGCTGGCAACTGCTCATAAATCGGGCAATCGTTCCGAACGTCAGAAGTTCCAGTTGCGTGCCTTGGCGACAATAAAGTCGCGAAAGACCTTCAGCTTCGCGGCGTTCTTCATTTCGTCCGGATAGCAGAAATAAGTATCGAATGAGGGGATATCGGCGCTGATCGGCAGCTGGATCAACCCAGGATCCCGCCCGACGATGTAGTCGGGAAGCATGGCGATGCCGATACCAAGCAGGCAGGCGCGCTTGATCGAGGTCTGACTGTTGATCTGCAAGTGCGATACGCGCGGATTGTCCGGGTCCCGTCCGGCGATCTCCAGCCAGTTCACGTCAAGCAGGTAATTGGGTGCCGGTTCGCCGAAGGTAATGATGCGGTGGTTGTCGAGGTCCTGGATCGACTGCGGCTCGCCGTGCTTGTTGATGTAAGAGGGCGCGGCGTAGATATGCATGTGCACCGTGAAAAGCTTGCGCTGGATCAGATCCGATTGCTGCGGCTGGCGCAAGCGGATGGCGCAGTCGGCGTGCCGCATGTTCACGTCGAGCTCTTCATTGTCGAGAATGAGTTGCACCTGGACGTCCGGGTAGAGCGCCATGAATTCCTGGACCTTGTCCGTCAGCCAGCCCTGGCCGAGACCGACGGTCGTGGTGATGCGCAATTTTCCGCTCGGCTTGTCGGTCGTCTCGGTGAGCTTCGCCTTGACGCTCTCGAGCTTCATCAGCACTTCGTGCGCCGTCCGATAGAGCATCTCGCCCTGTTCGGTCAGAATCAAACCGCGCGCGTGGCGATGAAACAGTTTGATGCCGACATCCTGCTCGAGCGCGCTGACCTGCCGGCTGATTGCCGATTGCGAGAGGTGAAGTTTGTCTGCCGCATGCGTGAACGAGCCGGCCTCGGCCGCCGCATGAAATATGCGCAGTTTGTCCCAGTCTAGCGACATGAAATCCCCCATAAAGGACCGTTCGGAGGAAAGGGTAGAGTCCTCCGCGCGTCACCGATGCGTCTGTTCCCATGCGAAGCCACGCCCTCTACAGCGCAGCGTCAAGTCAGACGCAAAGATCGCCGTAGAACTTTGAATTACCGCATGTTTTTATCCTTAGATCGGCTCCGATCTAAGGAAACATGCAATAGGACGTAGGCCCCGTTTTGCAGCTTCTATTCGGCTGCAATTGCGACGGGCATATGACCCGCCAGATATTTCTCCGCCTCGAGCGCCGCCATGCAGCCCATCCCGGCGGCGGTGACCGCCTGACGATAGATATCGTCGGTCACGTCGCCGGCAGCAAAAACCCCGGCGACATCGGTCGCGGTCGAGTCCGGCGCCGTCCAGAGATAACCGTTGGGCTTCTGGCGCAGCTTGCCCTTGAAGAGTTCCACGGCCGGTGCATGACCGATTGCGACGAACACGCCATCCGCCGCCATTTCGGAAAGAACGCCGGTCTTGGTATTGCGAAGTTTCGCGCCATTGACCGAAGCCGGCATCGGCGGTTTTGCCGGTGTACCGAGATATTCGACCACTTCATGGTCCCAAACGATCTTGACGTTCGACTTGGCGAACAGGCGTTCCTGCAGGATCTTTTCCGCCCGGAATGAATCCCGGCGGTGGACGACCGTGACCGTCTTGGCCAGATTCGAGAGATAAAGCGCTTCCTCGACGGCGGAGTTGCCGCCGCCGACGACGATAACGTCCTTGTTGCGATAGAAGAAGCCGTCGCAGGTGGCGCAGGCGGAAACGCCGAAGCCCATGAAAGCCGGCTCGGTCTCGATCCCTAGCCACTTGGCCTTGGCGCCGGTCGCAATGATCAGGGCGTCGGTCGTCCATTCTGTGCCGCTGTCCGTCCTGATGCGGAACGGCCGCACGGAAAGGTCGACATCGGTGACGATGTCGTTGACGATCTCCGCGCCGACATGCACCGCCTGCTTCAGCATCTGCTCCATCATCCAGGGCCCCTGGACCGGATCGGCATAGCCCGGATAGTTCTCCACATCCGTGGTGATCATCAACTGGCCGCCTTGCTCCATACCGGCAATGAGCACGGGCGAAAGCATGGCGCGGGCCGTATAAATCGCTGCCGTGTAGCCGGCAGGGCCGGAGCCGATGATCAGCACTTTGGTGTGGCGGGCGGTCATGCTTGGGTCCTTAGTTCGCCGGACGGGCGTGCGAGCCGGTTCGGTTCGATGCTGAAAAATATCGCCTTACTTTAGGTATTCACAGCGCGCTCTTTCAAGGGCACCGCTGCTGATACACACAAGTGGTTGCGTCCGCACCATGAATTTGACACCAGATCGGGCATTTTTGCATCGTTTTCGATGCAAAACGACCAATCGAGGGTCTGGAATCCGGCAAGCTGCGTCGTCGCCGTCGACGGCAGAAAGGTTTTTGTGCACGCAACCCCTTGCACTCTCGTTCAAGGGCGCAGTTACGTGCTACCCACAGCATGAAGAATATCGCCTCGGGCGAGACCCGACTCGCCCCGCCCGGGAGCGGCGGGCAAGGGGAACCTCGTCGAGCGAGCTCCATGGAAACGGGGATTGGCAAATGGTCTTACGCGTCGACCTCGATGCAATCGACATGAAAATTCTGCGCGAGTTGCAAGGCAATGGGCGCATGACGAATGTGGAACTGGCCGAACGCGTGGGCATCTCGGCGCCGCCATGCCTGCGCCGCGTTCGCAAGCTCGAGGAAGCCGGCGTCATCCGCGGTTACCGCGCCCTTCTGAATGCCTCTGCGCTCGGTTACGACCTGGTGGCCTTTTGCATGGTCGGGCTAAAGCACCAGTCGGACGCCAATCTCAAGGCCTTTGCTGCTCGCACCGCATCATGGCCGCTCGTCCGCGAGGCCTGGATGGTCTCGGGTGAATCGGACTTTCTGCTTCAGTGCGTCGCCGAGAACCTTGCGGCCTTTCAGGATTTCGTTATTGAAGAGCTCACTGCGACGGACAATGTCGATACAGTACGGACGATGCTGACGATCCGCCAAGTGAAGGACGCCTGCCAGGTGGAGATCTAGCGAAGCATCGCCGTTGTCAATCAATCTGGGCGAAACTGGGAAGCGGAGCTTGAAACTCGCTCGACAAGAGCCCTTTCGCGCCACGCAGGCGGCCGGTCAGAAGATCTCCATGACGCCAAAGCTTCCCCTGTCCGCTTTCATCATCTGCTTGAACGAGGAAGCTTATCTCGGCAATTGCATCGAGAGCCTCGAACAATGCGCGGAGATCGTCATCGTCGATTCCGGCTCGACCGACGGGACGGCGGCGCTGGTGCAATCCTATATCGACAAGGGCTGGCGCATCCGGTTCATGTACGAACCATGGCGTGGCTATGCCGGGCAGAAGGAATTCGCCCTCGAGCAGTGCGGCCAGCCCTGGTGCTTCAATATCGACGCGGACGAGCGATTCGACGAACCGCTCAAGGCTCTGTTGCCTTCGCTCTTGAACGCCCCGGCCGACATCGTCGGCTGGCGGGTGGCGCGCCGCCCCTATCTGATCGGCTACGGCTACACGCCCGAAAAAGTGCAAGAACGGCGCAATCTTCGCCTGATCCGCAACGGCCGCGGCCGCTATGATCTTGGCCAGAAGGTGCATGAAGGGATCGTTCCGGACGGCAAGGTGGGCGCGGCGCGTTCCGGCAGCCTGCTGCATTATCGGCCGCTGATCATCGACGAGCAGATCCTCAAGGAGAACAAGTATTCGACGCTGAAAGCGGATCAGCAGGTCGCGGAGGGCAAGGCAGCGCGGCCGTACAAGCTGCTGTTTAGTCCACCGCTCTATTTCTACCGGCTCTATTTCCGAAATGGCCTGTGGCGCTGCGGCTTTCCCGGCTTCATCGAAGCGATGACCGGGGCAGTCTACGCGTTCCTGACTGCTGCCAAGGTCTATCAGCGGCATGCGCTGAAGGCGCGGCCAAATGTCGACGATGCGCTTTCCCGCTAATGCCCGGAAAAGGTGACCCATGAAAGTCATGCATATTCATTTCGGCAAGGAAGGCGGCGCGGAACGGTTCTTCGTCAACCTGGTCAACGCCCTGCATGACAGGGGCGTCGAGCAGCGCGTGCTGATCCGGCCCGGGCGTAGCTGGCGCAGCGAGATCGAGCGGAGCGCGCAGGTCTACGAGGGCGTCTTCCGCCGGCTTTCGCTGTCGCGATTTTTCCTCCAGTGGCGGATGTCGCGCATCCTGAGGGAGTTCCGGCCCGATGTCATCATGGCCTGGCAGTTGCGCGCCAGCCGCTTCATGCCTTCCTACAAGAAAGCCTTCCGGATTTCTCGTCTCGGCGACTATCCGGAGCATCTTGGTTACTACACCAATGTCGAGACATTGGTCTGCATCACCCCGGACATCGCCGCCAAGGTGCGGGAATTCGGATGGCGCCGTGATATCGAGGTGATCGCGAATTTCACGCGTGCCACACCCGTCGCGCCGGTCGCGCGATCGGAGATGCAAACGCCCGCCGAAGCATTCGTCGTAGTCGGCATGGGGCGTTTCGTCAAACGCAAGGGCTTCGACGGGCTGCTTCGCGCCATCCAGAAGGTCGAGGGTGTCTATCTTTGGCTGCTCGGCGACGGGCCGGAACGGGATGAGCTTGAGGCGTTGACCGACAAACTGGGAATACGCGAGCGTGTCCGCTTTCCCGGCTGGCAGACCAATGCCTATGGTTACCTCGCTGCCGGTGACGCTTTCGCGATCAATTCGTCGCATGAGCCTCTCGGCAACGTGTGTTTCGAGGGCTGGGGCGCCGGCAAGCCGACTATTGCGGCACGGGCCGAAGGGCCTTCCTGGGTGATGACGCATGAGCGCGACGCCTTGATGGTGGACTGCGCCGACGACGAGGGCCTCGCGAACGCGATTCGCAGGCTGCGGGACGATCCGGTGCTACGCGAAAGACTGAGTGCCGGCGGCCGCGAAACACTGCAGACGCGCTTTTCCGAGAAGGCGATCACCGACGCCTATCTCGAGCTCTTCGCAAAAGGTGCGGCGCAGCGATGAAAGTGATGCACTTCCATTTCGGAAAAGACGGCGGCGCGGAACGTTTCTTTGTCCACCTCGTCAACGCGCTTGCCGAACGCGGCGTCGAGCAGACAGCGGTTATCCGGCCCCACCGCCCGTGGCGCCCCGAAATCGAAGGTTCGACCAGGATAAGGGAAAGCCATTTCCGGAACTTGTCTCTGGATCGCCTGCTTCTGCCGCGCAAGGTGATGCAGATGGCGCAGCGCGACAGGCCGGACGCCCTCATGGCCTGGGCACCGCGCGCCAGCCAACTGATGCCGCCTTATAAGCGGTGCATCAAGATTTCCCGGCTCGGCGACTATCCGCCTCGCCTCGACTATTTTCACAACACGGACTGCATTGTCTGCAATACGCCGGGCATTGCCGAGCATGTCCGCAAGCTCGGCTGGAAGCGGGATGTCGAGATCATTTCGAATTTCACCAGCACCGAACGTGTCGAACCTATAAGCCGGGCGACGCTCGACACGCCGGAGGGCGCGCCCGTCGTCATGTCGATGGGCCGTTTTGTGGAACGCAAGGGCTTCCACACACTCATCGAGGCCGTTGCCAAAGTGCCGGGCGCTTACCTTTGGCTGCTGGGCGATGGCGAGGAGGGGGAAAACCTCCACAAGCTCGCAACCGATCTCGGCGTCAGCCAAAGGGTCCGCTTCGCCGGCTGGCAGAAGGACACGAGACCCTTCCTCGCGGCGGCCGATATTTTTGTCATGGCTTCGAACCACGAACCGCTCGGCAATGTCATCCTGGAAGCCTGGGCCCAGGGAACGCCAGTCGTCTCGAGTCGCTCCGAAGGGCCGCAATGGTTCATGCGCGATGGCGAGAATGGCCTGATGGTCGACATCGGCGATGCCGATGGGTTCGCCCGCGCGATCGAGCGGATTGCCGACGATCGCAGCTTGGGCGCCGCCCTCGCCGAACGGGGACATCAGACGCTGGTCAGTCATTTCTCCAAGGAGGCGATCACCGACGCCTATCTGACGCTGTTCGCCTCGAAACGGTAAGCTTCAGCGTCAGCGCATCAGACGGTCGTAGATCGCGCCGATTGCCCGAGCTTCGCCCTCGATAGCGAAATCTCTGGACGCACGCGCCAGACCGTTCGCGGCGGCAGCCGCAAGGCGGGGCAGGTCGTCCATGAAGGTGGCGGCGCCATCGACCATCGCTTCGAGATTGCCGGCCGGAATGATGAGCCCGGTTTCGTCCGGCCCTTCTGCGATCAGTTCGGAAAAGGCGCCGACGTCACTTGCCACGACCGGCACGCCGCTCGCCATCGCCTCGAGTGGCGTCAGACCGAAGCCTTCCCAGCGCTGCGGCGCGACAAAGAGATCGAGGGCGCGATACCAATCGGGAATATTCGTGTGCTCGCCGACGAACAATAGGCGATCGGCGAGCCCCGCCTTGGCGACCCGGTCCTTCAATTCAGCCTCGAAGGCGAGGTGAGGGCCCGTGGCGCGTCCGGCGACGATCGCACCCCATTCAGGCCGGCCGGGCAAAAGGGCGATCATGCTGTCGACGAAAAGGTCGGTTCCCTTCTGATGACGGACACGGCCGAAGCAGCCGACGTATTTCCTGGACGGATCGAGATCGAGCCCACGCTTCGCTGCCGCCTTGTCGACCGGCGGGTGGAAACGTTTGGTGTCGATCCCATGCAGGATGACAGTGCTCGGCACCGCCAGATAGGCGGCGGTCCTGGCGCTGGTGGCGATCACCGCATCCATCCGGCCGATGAGGAACTTGCTCCACCCGGTATGCCGCCGCTGCGAGGCGGAGGTGAAGACGATCCGGATCTTCATGCGCAGCAGGTCGCGCAGCAGGATTGCCGGCAGCATTTCGACATTGCGGCGCGCATGCCAGACGCGGCAGCGGCGGCCTTTCGGCGTCCGCCACAGCTGGATCAGGTCGCGAAACCGGATCGATGGCAGACTCGTGGGCAGCCCGAGCCCGAGGACCGCGATCTTCTGCCCGAGGTTGCGCTGAACGGGAACAAGCTGGATGATCGTCGAAGTGACGCCGGAGAGCCGTCGCTTGAAATTGGGCGCAATAATCTCGATGTCCCGAATATCGGCCACGTGAGCGCTCTCCTTGCGCCGCTAGCAATCAGTTGTTTGGGGGAGAGGGGGGCGGAGCGAACGCCGCGCCTTGGGTGGAATGGGCGAGGCCCTGTTCGGCCTCTGCCGCGTTCGCGCGTTTCGGCCGTGGGATCGGGCGCTCAGCCCCACTGAACGGCGAGGATCTCGTAGGCCTTGGAGCCACCCGGTGCGTTCACTTCGATCGAGTCTCCGACTTCCTTGCCGATCAGCGCGCGGGCGATCGGCGACGAGATCGATATCCGGCCAGCCTTGACGTCAGCTTCCTGGTCTCCGACGATCTGGTAGGTCTTTTCTTCCTCAGTGTCCTCGTCGACGAGCTTGACCCTCGCGCCGAACTTGATCTTCGAGCCGGACATCTTCGACAGATCGATGACCTCGGCCCGGGCGATCAGATCTTCGAGCTCGGAAACGCGGCCCTCGTTGTGGCTCTGGGCCTCCTTGGCGGCATGGTACTCGGCATTTTCCGACAGGTCCCCATGGGCACGCGCCTCGGCGATCGCTTCGATGATTCGCGGGCGTTCTTCCTGCTGGCGCCAGCGCAGTTCCTCCTGCAGATTGGCGAATCCACCCTGGGTCATCGGAACTTTGTCGACCATTTCATTGTCCTTTACCAAGCGCGCGGCGCCACCTCCCGGCGGCACCGACGCAAAAGAAAACGGTCCCCGGTGCAAAAGCACCGGAACCGTCCGAAACATCCGAACCGTTCTTATAACAGAAACGGAAGTGCGAAAGCCAGATTTTTCGCGACTGTCCACGGGCGGCCAAGGCCGCATTCGACCTCAAGCTTCTCGCAATAAGCGGTCGCTTGCAAAAAGCCTCTTTACCTCAACAGCACTTGAGGTTGTATCAGTGCTGGTTCCATGAACAAACGATCGGAACCAATCTATGAGTGTAGCCGAAGAGAACCCGAGGATCTCCAACGTGACAAGGCACAGGGAAGGCGAGGGACGCTGGAGCGAGTTGCTCCGGAGGGATCATCTCGCCGCGACCGTGACATTGTGCCTCGGCGTCGCACTCTTTGCTTTCAACGAATTCTTTATTTCGACGGCCTTGCCGACGGCGGTCGAGGAGTTCGGTGGCGCAGCCTTGCTGTCCTGGGCCTTCACCCTCTACCTCGTCTTCGCCATCATCGGCGGCGCCCTGGCGGCCAATCAGAAAGCCCGATTCGGTGCGCGCAATACGCTCATCGCTGCAGCGCTTGTCTTCGCCACAGGGACCGTCACAGCGACCTTGGCGATCGGAATGCCGCAAGTGCTCACCGGCAGGCTGCTTCAGGGACTGGGCGAGGGCATCATTGCCGGGGTTTGCTACGCACTGATACCGGAGCTTTTTCCGCCGCGGCTCGTTCCCAAGGTCTTCGGGGCGGAAGCGATCGTCTGGGCTTCGGCTGCCTTTGCCGGACCGCTGATCTCCGGGCTACTCACGGAATACTGGTCGTGGCGCGCCGCCTTCTTCGTCAACATACCGGCCGTGGCGGTCTTCATCGCCCTCGTCATCGCGATCGTCGGTCAGCCCAAGCAACGCACGGTAGCGGCGGGCGCCGTTCCATTGCCGCGACTTGTCGCTTTCGGCCTCGGGATCTTGCTGATCTCGCTCTCCAACACCGCCGGCAAGGGTTATGTGATGGCGGTTTTGCTCATGATGGCACTCGCAGTTTTCATAATGGCGATCCGGTCCGACCGCAGATCGCCGCATTCCATTCTGCCGTCCGGTGCGTTCTCGCTCCGCACCGCACTTGGCACCGGCCTCTGGGTCGTTCTGTTGATGCCGCTGGCCCAGGCATCCGGTTCCGTCTATCTCGTCTATTCCATGCAGCAGCTGTGGGACTTCGGACCAACAGCCGCCGGTTTTTCCAGCGCCTTGATGGCCATGTCCTGGAGTGCAACAGCAATTGTGGTCGCCAGTCTGCCCTCGCATGCATTTCGCATCCGGCTGATGTGGACGGGACCGCTGATCCTCTGCCTTGGTCTCGTCGGGCTGACACTCGCCGTCGGCAGCGGCGAGCACCGGCTCGTGTTCATCGGGCAGGTGGCGATCGGTGCAGGCTTCGGGATCAGTTGGGGAACGCTCAGCCAGTTCCTGATGGACGTGTCGACCAGAGAGGAACGCGACAAGACCTCGGCGCTACTGCCGACGCTGCAATCGGCCGGCTACGCGATCGGAGCTGCCGCTTTCGGCGCAACCGCCAATGCATTCGGCTTCGATGAAGGCGCCAGCGACAATGTGTTGTCTTTGTCGTTGCTTGCCGTGTTTGCACTCGCTTGCGTGATTGCCGTCGCATCGGTCTTCTTTGCCGTCAGCACGCTAAGCTTGTCGCGGCAGGCACCTTCAGCCGCCACGCTCAAGTGAGAGCTCCAGTCACGGCGGAGAGGACGGCATTCTCAGGGAGGCGTCGCCTGGACGACGCCTGCCAATGAAGGCAAACTGCTCGTGGCCGCGGCCTTCGGATGGCGCGACGGTCGCGAGCAGTTTGCCCTCGCCCGAGCGTACCTCCACCTTCAGCGATCCATAGTCCGCATCACGGCCGATCTTGTCGGCAATGCGCCGAGCGTAATAAAGCGCCGAACCCTCGTCGAAATGGACGATGCCATCCTCATCGATGAAGCGTTCATCGCCCCAGCGGAGATCGAAAAAATAGAGTTGCACGTCGTGGCCCCGCTTCGCGCGTTGCCGTTATGATTGCGGCTTCGCTGACGGGTGGCATGGAACCACGGCGCATCCGAATGCAGCCTGAAGAAAACGTTCAGGTTGCATTCAGATATCTAACGAGAATTGACGCGCAATGGCGCACCGGAAAACAGATGCGCTATCAGGCAGTCGTCAAGTCTCGAAATAGCTCTGCAGCGGACGCACCTCGAGGCTCCCGGCCTTCAGCGCCTTGATGGCGTGTGCCGCTGCCTCGGCTCCGGCCATGGTCGTATAATAGGGAACCTTCTGCATCAGGGTCGCACGGCGGAGCGACTTCGAGTCGGAGATCGCCTTGTTGCCATCCGTTGTGTTGATGACGAGCTGGATCTGGCGGTTGCGAATGGCGTCTTCGACGTGCGGCCGGCCCTCGAGCACCTTGTTCACCTTGGTGGCGGTAACGCCATGCTCGGCCAGGAACCGGGCCGTGCCGCCGGTTGCCATGACCTTGAATCCGATGTCCACGAGAACGCGGATGGCCGGCAGCACGCGTGCCTTGTCCTCGTCGCGCACCGAGACGAAGACGGTTCCGTCGCGCGGCAGGTCGACGCCGGCGCCGAGCTGGGACTTGGCGAAAGCCAGCGCATAGTCGGTATCGAGGCCAATCACTTCGCCGGTCGAGCGCATTTCGGGACCGAGCAGCGTGTCGACGCCGGGGAACCGGGCGAAGGGAAACACGGCTTCCTTGACGGCAATGTGCTTCAGATTGCGCGGATCCGGCTTCTTCCCATAGGCGGCAATCGCGTCATCCAGGGTTTCCCCGGCCATCACCCGTGCGGCGATTTTCGCAATCGGCGCCCCGATCGTCTTGGCGACGAACGGGACCGTGCGGGAGGCGCGCGGATTAACTTCGAGCACGTAGATCGTGCCGTCCTTGATGGCGAACTGCACGTTCATCAATCCGCCGACGTTCAGTGCCTTGGCAAGCGCTGCCGTCTGACGCTCGAGTTCGTCCACCAGGTCGTTGTCGAGCGAGTGCACCGGCAGCGAGCAGGCCGAGTCGCCAGAGTGAATGCCCGCCTCCTCGATATGCTCCATGATACCGGAAACGAAGACATCCTTGCCGTCGCACAAGCAATCGACATCCACTTCGATCGCATTCGTCAGATAGCTGTCGAAGAGCAGCGGGTTCTTGCCGAGCAGCGTGTTGATCTGGCCGGTCTTGTCGTTCGGATAGCGCTGCTTGATGTCTTCCGGCACGAGTCCGGGAACGGTGTCGAGCAGGTAGCTCTGCAGCATGCTTTCCGAATGGATGATCTGCATGGCGCGGCCGCCGAGAACGTAAGACGGCCGCACGACCAGCGGAAAGCCGATTTCGCCAGCGACGAGACGGGCCTGCTCGACGGAGTAGGCGATGCCGTTGCGCGGCTGGTTGAGGTCGAGCTTCATCAAGAGCTTCTGGAAGCGGTCGCGGTCTTCGGCAAGATCGATCGCGTCAGGTGCCGTGCCGAGGATCGGGATGCCGTTCTTCTCCAGCGCTTCCGCAAGCTTCAGCGGCGTCTGGCCGCCGAACTGCACGATTACGCCGTGCAAGGTGCCGTTTTCCTGTTCGGCCCGCATGATCTCGATCACGTCTTCGGCCGTCAGCGGCTCGAAATAGAGCCGGTCGGAGGTGTCGTAGTCGGTCGAAACGGTTTCCGGGTTGCAGTTGATCATGATCGCTTCATAACCGGCGTCCTTCAAGGCGAAGGCCGCGTGGCAGCAGCAGTAATCAAATTCGATGCCCTGGCCGATCCGGTTCGGGCCGCCGCCGAGAATGACGACCTTCTTGCGATCGGAGACCTGTGCCTCGGAGCGGGCAGCGCCGACGAACGGCGTTTCATAGGTCGAATACATGTAGGCGGTCGGCGAAGCGAACTCCGCCGCGCAGGTATCGATGCGCTTGTAGACCGGGCGGACGTTCAGCGCATTGCGCAGCTCCGCCACTTCCTTCGGGCGCTTGCCGGTCAGCGTCGCAAGCCGGGCGTCCGAGAAGCCCATCGCCTTCAGCATTCTGAGGTTTTCGGCATCCTGCGGCAGGCCGTGTTCGCGGATGCGGGCCTCCATGTCGACGATCGCCTTGAACTGGGCGATGAACCAGGGATCGATCTTGCAGGACTCGTGCACTTCCGCCTCGGTCATGCCGAGGCGCAGCGCCTGGGCGACCATGCGCAGGCGGTCGGGGGTCGGGATGCCGATCGCGGCGCGAATGGCGTTGCGGCCGTCACCGTTCTCGTCGAAATCCGGAACTTCGATCTCATCGAGGCCGGTCAGCCCGGTTTCAAGCCCGCGAAGCGCCTTCTGCAGCGATTCCGCAAAAGTGCGGCCGATCGCCATCACTTCGCCGACCGATTTCATCGCGGTGGTCAGCGTCGGCTCGGCGCCGGGGAACTTCTCGAAGGCGAAGCGCGGGATCTTGGTGACGACATAGTCGATCGACGGTTCGAAGGAGGCAGGCGTGGCTCCCCCGGTGATGTCGTTCTCCAGCTCGTCGAGCGTATAGCCGATGGCAAGCTTGGCGGCGATCTTGGCGATCGGAAAGCCTGTCGCCTTGGAGGCGAGCGCCGACGAGCGCGAGACGCGCGGGTTCATCTCGATGACGACCAGGCGGCCGTTTTCCGGATTGACCGCGAACTGCACGTTCGATCCGCCGGTCTCAACGCCGATTTCGCGCAGAACCGCGATCGAGGCGTTGCGCATGATCTGATATTCCTTGTCGGTCAGCGTCAGCGCCGGCGCGACGGTGATGGAATCGCCCGTGTGGACGCCCATCGGGTCGATGTTTTCGATCGAGCAGATGATGATGCAGTTGTCCGCCTTGTCGCGGACGACTTCCATTTCATACTCCTTCCAGCCGAGCACCGACTCCTCGATCAGGACTTCGGTCGTCGGCGAGGCATCGAGACCGCCACCGATGATCTCGAAGAATTCCGAGCGGTTGTAGGCGATGCCGCCGCCCGTGCCGCCGAGCGTGAAGGAGGGCCGGATGATTGCCGGAAGGCCGACATCGTCGAGCGCCTGGGCGGCGATCGCCATCGCATGGTTCACGTAGCGCTGCTTGCGGTCGCCTTCGCCGAGATTCCACCTGTTCTCGAGATCGTCGAGGGCGGTGTCCAGTTCGGCACCGGAGAACTTGGCCTTGAGCGCGGCGCGCTCCGCCTCGTGCGCCTTGCGGTCCTGCTCCTTGATGTCGGTGGCGTTCGCCAGCCGCGACTTCGGCGTCTCGAGCCCGATCTTGGCCATCGCCTCGCGGAAAAGGGCGCGGTCTTCGGCCTTGTCGATCGCCTCTGGCTTGGCGCCGATCATCTCGACATTGTAACGATCGAGGACGCCCATCCGCCGCAGGGAAAGCGCCGTATTCAATGCCGTCTGGCCGCCCATGGTCGGCAGGAGAGCGTCGGGGCGCTCCTTGGCGATGATCTTGGCGACGACCTCGGGGGTGATCGGCTCGACATAGGTCGCATCCGCAAGCCCCGGATCGGTCATGATCGTCGCCGGGTTGGAGTTGACGAGGATGACGCGGTAACCTTCCTCTTTGAGAGCCTTGCAAGCCTGGGTGCCGGAGTAGTCGAATTCACATGCCTGGCCGATCACGATCGGCCCCGCGCCGATGATGAGGATCGATTTGATATCTTGGCGCTTCGGCATGGTTCTCATCCGTTTTCTGGCTGCGCGAAAAACCGGCCGAGCTGGGAGATCGCCGGCCGGGTGCGCAATGAATGGTGTTTTCAGGCTAGAAGCGGCTTATAGGCAAATGTCTGTGCCAGCGGAACCCCGAAAATTCCGGAATCGACAATAAAGCGAAGATATTTGTGCGCCGATCAAGGCGGACGTCAGCAATCGATTTTCGCTGACGTGCGCGGCCTTCTAGGAAGACGGGATCACCAGCACTTTAACCTCTCCCGGGAGGGCTGGATTGGCAATGATATCCGGGGCCGCGTCGAGGGTCACGCGCCTTGAAATGAGCCGGTCGATTTCGATCGCGCCCGAGGCGACGAGGTCGGCGGCGCGGCGGTGCACAAAGGGAT
The DNA here is from genome assembly GCF_002531555.1 of Sinorhizobium sp. BJ1. Classification (NCBI taxonomy): domain Bacteria; kingdom Pseudomonadati; phylum Pseudomonadota; class Alphaproteobacteria; order Hyphomicrobiales; family Rhizobiaceae; genus Sinorhizobium; species Sinorhizobium sp. BJ1. The sequence continues at coordinate 368,312 of NZ_NWTH01000005.1, read as the reverse complement.
TGATGAAGGAACCTTGAACGCGCAGTTCACGGAAGAGAATATCGAAAGGTTCGATCTCGACCTTTTCGCCCTGCGGCAACACGCCGAGGATGACGACCGTTCCGCCTGCCTTGGCGAGACGTGTCGACTGCTTCACCGTTTCTGCCACGCCGGCGCATTCGATCACGACGTCCACGCCACCGGGAACGAGCCCGTGTGGCCCTGAAATCGCCTCGATGGCGTCGCCGGCCGTCGGATCGACCGTTGCGGTCGCCCCGACCTCTTCCGCCAAACGGCGCTTCGAAGCCTGGCGTGTCGAAAGAATGACCGTCGTGGCGCCGGCCAGCCGCGCGAGTTGAACGGTGAGGAGACCAATCACGCCGCCCCCGAGGACGACAACCGAGGATCCGGCGACGATGCCCGCGCTGTAAATACCGTGCAGGCAGCAGGCGAGGGGTTCGCAGAAGGCACCGTGCACCGGATCGAGACTAAGCGGAATTTCAAAGGCCTGCTTCTGAGGGACCAGCACGTACTCCGCGAAGCCGCCGTCACGATGGATGCCGATGGCGCGTAGATTGCGGCAGAGATTCACGCGGCCCGCCTGGCACTGTGGGCAGCGCCCGCAGGAGATATTGGGGTCTCCGGTGATCCTCGCCCCCCGCTTGAAACCGTGAACGGCGCTCCCAGCCTTCACGACAATGCCGCAGAATTCGTGACCGAGGGTGACCGGAGGCGTGGAGGGAAACTCCCCATGAAGGAGATGCCGGTCGGTCCCGCAAATGCCGCAAGCCTCGACTTTGACAAGCAGATCGTCGGGACCAGGCTCGGGCACGTCGACGTGCCGAACAGAGATGTCGCCGACCGCTTCCAGACGCACTGCCTTCATGCACTGCTCCTCCGATCGTCCTCGCGCCATAGGAACGCGAAAGCGAAGAGACGTCAATCCTTTACCTGGCAGGACGAATCGGCGGCACACGGCATCGCGGAAAATGACCGGTGCGATGAAACCGCGTGGCGGCGATTGCGTTTTACATGGGTTGTCGTGCCGGCATATAACTACTCAACGCGTCAGACAGAAGCGACGTCTCCGGAGGAAAGATCATGGAATGGAAGGGCCGCCGCCAGTCCAGTAACGTCGAGGATCAGCGGGGCGCTAGCCCCGGCGGCCTTGGAGGCGGCCCCTTTGGACGCGGCGGCGGGTTCCGCATACCGACCGGCGGGGGCATGCGTCGCGCCGGCGGCGGCTTGAGCTTCGGCACGATCATCTTCCTCGTCATTCTTTATTTCGTCCTGAAAGCCATGGGCATCGACATGCTCCAGATACTCGAGGGTGGTCCGGTGAACATGCCGGGCTTCGAACAGAGCGATGGCTCGCAGGCGCCGCGTGGCTCGGCCGAAGAAGAGGAAATGAAGGCTTTCATGGCGACGGTACTCGCGGAAACGGAGGACACCTGGAACGGCATCTTCCAGGCGGGTGGCGAACAATACGAGGAACCGAAGCTCGTGCTTTTCAGCAATGCCGTCCAGTCGGCCTGCGGGTTCGCCTCCGCTGCCTCGGGGCCGTTCTATTGCCCGGGTGACCGCAAGGTCTATCTCGACATGAACTTCTTTGAGGAACTCGCCCAGAAGTTCGATGCAGCCGGCGACTTCGCCCAAGCCTATGTTCTGGCGCACGAGGTTGGCCATCACGTGCAGAACCTGGTCGGGGTCCTTCCGAAGTTCAACCAGATGCGCCAGCGCATGAGCGAGGCCGAGGCAAACCAGATGTCGATCCGCGTCGAGCTGCAGGCAGACTGCTTTGCCGGCATCTGGGGCAAATACACCGAACAGAAGGGCTTGCTGGAGCGCGGCGACCTCGAAGAGGCACTCAATGCCGCGACCCAGATCGGTGACGACACGCTGCAGAAACGCACGCAGGGCTATGTCGTGCCAGAGAGCTTCAACCACGGCACCTCGGAGCAACGGATGAAGTGGTTCAGGCGTGGTTACGACAGTGGCAGGATGTCGGATTGCGACACCTTCTCCGGTTCGGTTTGATTGCTCTCCGGACCGGGTAAATCCGGTCCGGAGCTCCGTCATTGTTGCCGCTCACTATCCATATGAACAAGCTGCGCCTCGGGATAGCGCGCGCCGGCGGCAGCGCCCTTCGGAACGGCACGCTCGATTGCCGCGAGATCATCGGCGTTCAATTGAACCGCCTGAGACCCGAGCGCCTCGGTAAGACGCTCACGCCGCCGGGCGCCGACGAGCGGCACGATATCGCACCCCTGAGCGGCAACCCAGGCAATGGCGATCTGCGCCACCGTCGCGCCCTTGTCAGCCGCGATGCGTCGTAACGCTTCAACCAAGGCGAGGTTCTGTTCGAGATTGCCTTCCTGGAAGCGCGGGCTCATGGCCCGGAAGTCGCCGCTCCCGGCCGCACCCTTTTGCCAATGACCGCTGATCAGGCCGCGCGAAAGCACGCCATAGGCGGTGACGCCGATCCCGAGTTCGCGGCAGGCAGGCAGGATTTCGTCCTCGATCCCTCGTGAGATGAGCGAATACTCGATCTGCAGGTCACTGATCGGGTGGACGGCGGCGGCGCGGCGGATCGTCTCCGCTCCCACTTCGGACAGGCCGATATGGCGAACGTAACCCGCCTTCACCATATCCGCGATCGCACCGATCGTCTCTTCGATCGGCACATCCGGGTCGAGCCGGGACGGACGGTAGATGTCGATATAATCGACGCCGAGGCGCTGAAGGCTATAGGCGAGGAAATTCCGCACCGCCTTCGGCCGTCCATCGTAGCCGGACCAGCCGCCCGCCGCATCGCGCAGCGCGCCGAACTTGACGCTCAGTTGCAGCTGATCGCGACGCCGGCCTTCGAGCGCCTCGCGGATCAGCATCTCGTTGTGCCCCATGCCGTAAAAGTCGCCCGTGTCGAGCAGCGTGATGCCGGCGTCGAGGGCGGCATGAATTGTAGCAATGCTTTCTTCGCGATCGGCAGGACCGTACATTCCCGACATGCCCATGCAGCCGAGGCCAAACGCCGAAACTTGGGGGCCGGACTTGCCTAGCGATACCATCTGCATCTGACTTCTCCTTGGTGAGGCCGCTGTGGCCGTATCGTTCGCTGCAATATTTACCCCGGATCAATCTGTGCGATAATCAGGCATTCAACACACAGGTTGTACGGATTTTTGCACAATGAACGATCTTCCCCTGGCCGATCTCGACGCCTTCGCCGCCGTGGCGCGCGAACGCAGCTTTCGTTCCGCCGCGAAGAAGCGCGGCGTATCGGCGTCGGCTCTCAGCGAAGCCCTGCGGCGGCTCGAAGCCAGGCTGGGGGTGCGGCTGCTCAATCGCACCACGCGCAGTGTCACCGTGACGGATGCGGGCAGACGCCTCATCGAACGGCTGGCGCCGGCGCTCGGCGAGATTGCCGGAGCTCTCGACCAAGTGGCGAGCGAACGCGACAACCCGGCCGGAACCTTGCGGCTGAACGTGCCGACGATCGTTGCGCGTAAAATCCTGCCATCCATCGTCGGTCCATTTCTCGCGGCTCACCCGTCGATTGCCATGGAGGTAACCGCCGAAGACGGATTCATCGACGTGCTGGCTGCCGGATTCGATGCCGGTGTGCGTTACGAGGAGCGCGTCGAAAAGGACATGATCGCGATCCCGATTGGCCCGCATGTGCAGCGCTACGTCACGGCGGCCGCACCGGCCTACCTTGCCCGGCACGGAGTACCGCAGCATCCCCGCGATATCCTCGAGCACGCCACCATCCGCCATCGGTTCCAGAACGGCATTGCACTAGCGTGGGAATTCGGTGAGGGCGACGCCGCAATGACCGTGGCGCCGCCGGCAACCGTGCTCGCCAATGCGATCGACCTCGAGATCAGTGCGGCTGTGGACGGGCTCGGAATCATCCGGACGTTCGAAGAATTCCTAATGCCCGAAATCCATGCCGGACGCTTAGTGCCAATCCTCGAAGATTGGGTGACCAGCTTCCCCGGACCGTACCTCTATTACGCCAGCCGACGGCACATGCCGGCGCCGCTGCGCGCCTTCGTCGATTTCCTGAAGGCACGGCAGCGGCAACTGTCGCGATGAGATACACGCGCCGCACGAAGAGCCCTTCACGAATGTGATCATTCCGATAAGAACCTTTGAAATGTTCTCGGATTGTTTCGTTCCGGGCGATGCGATACACCTTATTTGGTGACGTCGTTCATGTTCTGTCTCCGTTTTGGCGGACAGCGGGGAGGAAGCTTCATGCTCGACAAGAAATTCGCGCGACGTGGCCTGTTCCTTGTCTTTCTGATTCTGCTTCTCGACATCATGGGCATCGCCATCATCGTGCCGGTGCTGCCCAGCTATCTCCAGGAACTGACCGGAACGAGTGTCGGCGAGGCCGCCATCGAGGGCGGTTGGTTGCTGCTCGTCTATTCGGCGATGCAGTTTCTCTTTGCCCCGCTGATCGGCAATTTGAGCGACCGGTTTGGACGCCGGCCGATTCTGCTGGCCTCCGTGCTGACTTTCGCGATTGACAACCTGATCTGCGCTCTGGCAACCAGCTACTGGATGCTGTTTGTCGGCCGCATTCTTGCCGGCATCAGTGGCGCGAGCTTTGGAACGGCGTCCGCCTTCATCGCCGACGTCAGCGACGACAGCAACCGCGCCAGGAACTTCGGGCTGATCGGCATCGCCTTCGGCACGGGCTTCGCGCTCGGTCCGGTCATCGGCGGCTTGCTCGGCGAACTTGGCCCGCGTGTTCCCTTTTATGGGGCGGCTGGCCTGTCCTTTGTCAACTTCGCCATCGGCGTGTTCCTTCTCCCCGAGACGCTTGATCCGGCAAATCGGCGCCGCTTCGAGTGGCGCCGGGCAAACCCGCTCGGCGCGCTGAAGCAGATGCGCAACTATCCCGGCATTGGCTGGGTGGGTCTCGTCTTCTTTCTCTACTGGCTCGCCCATGCCGTCTATCCGGCGGTCTGGTCCTTCGTTTCCTCCTACCGCTACGGCTGGAGCGAGGGGCAGATCGGGCTGTCGCTCGGCATCTTCGGCGTCGGCGGCGCCGTTGTGATGGCGGTCGTCTTGCCGCGCGTCGTGTCTAGATTTGGCGAGCGAAGAACGGCAACGCTTGGTCTTATCTTTACCGCGCTTGGCATGGCAGGCTACGCCGCAGCCTGGGAGGGCTGGATGGTTTATGTCGTGATCGTCGCGACAGCGCTCGAAAGTCTCGCCGATCCGCCCTTGCGCAGCATCGCGTCGGCCCAGGTGCCGCCCTCGGCGCAGGGCGAACTACAAGGAGCTCTCACCAGCATTTCGAGCATAACGACGATTCTAGGACCGCTTCTTTTCACGCAGATCTTTGCCGTCTTCACGGGCCCGGCAACGGCCTATTCGTTCTCCGGCGCCCCTTATGCGGTGGCGGCGTGCCTGATCGTCGCAAGCCTGGCCGTCTTCCTGTTGCGGGTGCGCACCGTCCGAGGCAATGCGTTCCAGAATATCGTGCAGACTCCAATCGACGCTCCGCGTGAACAGGTCACGCCGCGATCGCAAGCGCCTGCGGATTGATCAATTTTCTTGATAGACCGATGAAAAATTAAGCAGCTCCGCCCTTGTCGCTGGCGCCCGTGCCGGTGGTGCTGTAATTCGGCTTACTCCTAGAATTTTATTTGTGCCTATGCGCCGCAGAGCGAGGATTTTTCCATGCTGATCGCGACAAAAGAGTTTGTCCCTGCGCAAACCGATAATTCGTGGGGCACCCACTTTCGCGCCAGCATCTATCTCGGCGTTCCCTTCATCGGTGCACAGCTAGCACAGCTTGCCATCAACACCACCGACGTGCTGATGGTCGGCAGGCTCGGAGCGGTCCAGCTTGCCGCGATTATCCTTGCCACGCAGTTCTTCTTCACCGTCTTCATCTTCGGCAGCGGCTTCGCAAATGCCGTGGTGCCGATGGTCGCGCAGGCACAGGGGCGCGGAGACCGGATCTCCGTTCGACGCTCCGTGCGCATGGGCATGTGGGTGGTCGTGCTTTACGGCCTCGTTACCGCGCCGATCCTCTGGATGGCCGAGCCGATCCTGCTTCTCGCCGGCCAGAAGCCGGAGGTTTCGGCGCTTGCTGCGGAATATCTCCACATCGCGCAATGGGCGATCTTTCCGAGCCTTATCTTCATGGTGCTGAGGGCGTTCCTGAGCGGACTGGAGCGGGCTGGGATCATTCTCTATGTGACGCTCGCGACCTTGGTTCTCAACGCCGTGCTCTGCTACCTGCTGATCTATGGCCATTTCGGCTTTCCGGCGCTTGGCATTTTCGGCGCTGCGGTCGCGGCTCTCGGCGTGGCACTGCTTGGCGCAGCGCTGACGATCGGCTACATACGCAGCCAGCCTGAACTCGATCGGTACGAGCTGTTCGTGCGCTTCTGGCGTCCGGACTGGCCGGCTTTCCGAGAGGTCATCTATCTCGGTGTGCCGATTTCGGTGACGATTCTCGCGGAAGTGAGCCTCTTCACCGTCGCTTCGCTGCTCATGGGGACGATCGGCACGATCGAGCTCGCCGCGCACGGCATTGCGCTCCAGTTCGCGTCGATCGCCTTCATGATTCCGCTCGGACTCGCCCAAGCGGGCACCGTGCGAGTGGGTCTCGCCTATGGCAGCGGCGATCTCATCGGCGTCCGGCGCGCCGCCATTGCCGTTCTTGCCCTCGGCTCCGGGTTCGCGGCCATCGGCAGTACGATCTTCGCCCTGCTTCCGTACCAGCTTGCGACGCTCTATCTCGACACGAGCCGGCCCGATGCTGCCGAAGTACTAGCCTTCGCCGGCCCGCTGATCGTCATTGCGGGTGCGTTCCAGCTGGTCGACGGGCTTCAGGCGCTCGCCGCCGGCATGCTGCGCGGACTAAAGGATACGACCGTCCCGATGATCCTGGCGATGATTTCCTATTGGCCAATCGGCTTCGTCTGCGCCTGGGCCTTTGCCTTTCCGCTGAAGTTCGGCGGCGTCGGCGTCTGGTTCGGCTTCGTGCTAGGGCTGGCGGCGGCGGCCGTGCTGCTCAACTGGCGCTTCTTCCGCCTCATTCATTCGATGCGCGCTCCGACTGCTATTTGAGTGCACGGCGATCGCAAGAATATGCGAACAGGGTTCGCAGAAAAAGGAAAGCCGGACGCGCAGGGGATGCCGTCCGGCTTGTAATGAGCGGCCCCACCAGGGGAAGAAATGAGACCGCTTGTTGCGAAACTTCCTGGCAGAAGTTTCTGGAGGCATTCATCTCACAGCCACAGCGACCTAAGCACGGTCGCCGTCATTTTCTCCTCAGCCCATCCCTTGCTGCCGACAGGACCGTCACACGGTCACGGGCCTCGTCACGAAGCGCATGGATCGTCGCGAAAATCATCGCGAAAAACATCGCCATCGAAAACAGAGCAAGTCCCATGTCCGTCTCCTTTCAGCTGCTAAACGGCACGCCCTATGAAAAGTTCCGTTCACTTGTTGTTTCACGCTACAACTTCCGGTGTGAAACCATCTTGAACGTTGCCCTTCATCTAGCATTCATTCTCCCGTCGCTGCTGTTTCCGGTGGAACAGGGCTAGGGGGATCGCCCCACCCTTGCGGACGAGCGCCGTCCGTGACAAAAGGCTTCACCAAACGGAAACAGGCGCGATGACCACGGCTTTCTATCCCGGCTCCTTCGATCCGATGACAAATGGTCATCTTGATGTGCTCGTTCAGGCGCTCAACGTAGCGTCGAAAGTGACCGTCGCGATCGGCATTCATCCCGGGAAGGCGCCGCTTTTTTCGTTCGACGAGCGGGCAGACCTGATCCGCCGGTCGCTGAGCGAATTCCTGCCGGAAAGGGCAGGGGACATTGCCGTCGTCTCCTTCGACAATCTGGTCGTGGATGCGGCCCGTCAGCATGGTGCAGGCCTCCTTGTGCGCGGCTTGCGGGACGGTACGGATCTCGATTACGAGATGCAGATGGCCGGCATGAATCGACAAATGGCCCCGGATATCCAGACCCTGTTTCTGCCCGCGGGGACCGCATCCCGGCCCATTACGGCCACATTGGTCCGGCAGATCGCAGCCATGGGCGGCGACGTCAGCGCCTTTGTTCCCAGGGCGGTCTTTCAGGCGCTGCAGGCGAAGCACAGGGCCTGAGCTTCCACCACGCAAGGAGAACGCATGAAAATCCTCCAATTCGCTTTTGCAGGCGCCCTGGCGCTCGCCACCTTCACGGGAGGCGCGCAAGCGCAGTCGAGCGACAACATCCTGACGATCGAGCTCAAGGACGGCCCCGTCGCCATCGAGCTGCGCCCGGACATCGCGCCGAAGCACGTTGAGCAGATCAAGGCCCTGGCAACCGCGGGCGAATACGACAATGTCGCCTTCCATCGGGTCATCAAGGGCTTCATGGCACAGACCGGCGACGTGCAGTACGGCGACATGAAAGACGGCTTTCAGCCGGAGCTTGCCGGCACGGGCGGCTCCTCGAAGCCGGATTTGCCGGCCGAGTTCTCGGATGTTCCCTTCGAGCGCGGCACCATCGGCATGGCACGCTCGCAGGACCCGAACAGCGCCAACTCACAGTTCTTCATCATGTTCGCTCCTGGCGACTTCCTCAACGGACAATACACGGTCGTCGGCAAAGTCGTCGAAGGCATGGAAAATGTCGACAAGATCAAGCTTGGCGACGAAGCCAACAACGGCGCCGTCACCGACCCTGACCGCATGATCAGCGTCAAGGTCGGCAAGTAAGCTCAGCAGAAGGAGAAAAACCATGGCCGAGATCAAGGATCCGGAAAACACGATCATCATGGAAACCACCAAGGGCAGGGTGGTGATCGAGCTTCGGCCGGACGTGGCTCCCGGCCATGTCGCCCGCATCAAGGAGCTGTCACGCGAGGGCGCCTATGACGGCGTCGTCTTCCATCGCGTGATCGAGGACTTCATGGCCCAGACCGGCGACGTGCAGTACGGCAAGTCCGGCGGCGAGCACTTCGACCCGGCGCGCGCCGGCATGGGCGGTTCCTCCAAGCCGGACCTCAAGGCCGAGTTCTCCGAGGTCGCCCATGTGCGCGGCACCTGCTCGATGGCACGCAGCCAGATGCCGAATTCGGCAAACTCCCAGTTCTTCATCTGCTTTACCGACGCTCCCTGGCTCAACAAGCAGTATTCCGTCTGGGGCCAAGTCATCGAAGGCATGGAAAACATCGACCAGATCAAGCGCGGCGAGCCGGTGCGCGATCCCGACTCGATCGTGTCCATGCGGGTTGCCGCCGACGCCTGATTTGCGCCAATGCATGTCGCCCAAAAGTGTGCAGCGGTTTTGGGATGACGACATGCATAATAATAAAGACCTAAAGCGCGCCGCATGAATACCAATGCGACGCGCTTTAATGCACAGACCCGCCCCGGTCGCTTGGATCACAATGGTTATGGGTCGAATCGACCCATAATCATGACCCGTGATCGATTGCAAGAAGTTGGAGCGGGACGCGGGCGGAAAACCGCGCACACTTTTCCTCATCCCGCTCTAGAGCCATCGGGGCGGGTTTGCTTTTGTTCGACACCCAGATGCGCGTAGACCTGTTCGATTTCGACCTGCCGGAGACTTCCATTGCGCTGAGGCCCGCAAGCCCCCGCGACAGCGCCCGCATGCTCGTTGTGCGGCCGCAAAGGGAACAGCTTCTCGGCGACCACGGCGTGCTCGATCTCCCTTCCTTCCTGAAGCCCGGCGATGCGCTTGTCTTCAACGATACGAAGGTCATCCCGGCGCAGCTCCAGGGCATTCGCCGACGCGGCGAGGACGTCGCCACACCAGTCTCGTTGACGCTGCACATGCGCGTCGCGCCCGACCGCTGGAAGGCATTCGCACGGCCGGCGCGGCGGCTGAAGCCCGGTGACAGGATCAGTTTCGGCCACGGCGAAAATGCCTGCCTGCTCGGTGCGCTCGATGCGACCGTTGAAGAAAAGGGAGAGGCGGGCGAGGTCACGCTTCGCTTCGATCTTTCAGGCCCGGTGCTCGACGAGGCGATCATGTCGGTGGGGCACATTCCCCTGCCACCTTACATCGCCGCCAAGCGCCCGGAGGATGCCCGCGATCGAACAGACTACCAAACGGTCTATGCGCGCGAGGAAGGCGCCGTCGCTGCCCCGACAGCGGGTCTGCACTTCACCGATCGCCTCTTCGCCAAGCTCGACGAAGCAGGCATCGAACGCCACTTCGTTACGCTTCATGTGGGGGCGGGAACTTTCCTGCCCGTCAAGGCCGACGATACCACGGATCATGTGATGCATGCGGAGATCGGTCATGTGGATGCGGCGACCGCCGAAAAGCTTAACGCGGTTCGGGCGCGCGGCCGGCGCATCGTCTGCGTCGGCACGACGTCGCTTCGGCTGATCGAAAGCGCAGCGACAGAGGAAGGCGAGATACGTCCTTGGTCGGGGCCGACCAGCATCTTCATCACCCCCGGCTACCGCTTCCGTGCCGTCGACATGCTGATGACCAATTTTCACCTGCCGAAATCGACATTGTTTATGCTGGTGTCCGCCTTCGCTGGGCTGGAAACAATGCGTGCCGCCTATGCTCATGCGATCGAGGCCGGCTACCGCTTCTATTCCTATGGCGATGCAAGCCTGCTCTTCCGGAAAGACCAATGACCGAGACCTTTCAATTCAACCTACTCGCGACGGACGGTAAAGCGCGCCGCGGCGAGGTCTTGACGCCGCGCGGAACGATCCGCACGCCGGCCTTCATGCCGGTCGGAACCGTTGGCACAGTCAAGGCCATGTATCTCGATCAGGTGCGGGATCTTGGCGCCGACATCATCCTCGGCAATACCTATCATTTGATGCTGCGTCCCGGCGCCGAACGTGTTGCGCGGCTCGGCGGACTGCACGATTTTATCCGCTGGGAGCGGCCGATCCTGACCGACAGCGGCGGCTTCCAGGTCATGTCGCTCTCGAGCCTGCGCAAACTCAACGAACAGGGCGTGACCTTCAAGAGCCATGTCGACGGCGCGCTTTATCATATGTCGCCGGAACGCTCGATCGAGATTCAGGGACTGCTCGACAGCGACATACAGATGCAGCTCGACGAGTGCGTCGCGCTGCCGGCAGAGCCGGGCGAGATCGAGCGCGCAATGGAAATGTCGCTCCGCTGGGCGGAACGCTGCAAGGTCGCTTTCGGCGACCAGCCGGGCAAAGCGATGTTCGGTATCGTCCAGGGCGGCGACATCCCGAAATTGCGCGAACGTTCCGCCTTGGGACTCAAGGAGCTCGATCTCAAGGGCTATGCCGTCGGCGGTCTCGCAGTCGGCGAGCCGCAGGAGGTCATGCTCGACATGCTCGACGTCACGTGCCCCGTCTTGCCGGCCGAGAAACCGCGCTACCTGATGGGCGTCGGAACGCCGGACGATATCCTGAAGTCGGTCGCGCACGGGATCGACATGTTCGACTGCGTCATGCCCACGCGCTCCGGTCGCCATGGGCTGGCCTTCACGCGCCATGGGCGAATCAATCTGCGCAATGCGCGCCATGCCGAAGACACGCGTCCGCTCGACGAGCGGTCATCGTGCCCGGCGACGCGGGACTACTCGCGCGCCTACCTGCACCACCTGATTCGTTCCAACGAATCGCTCGGCGGCATGCTCCTGAGCTGGAACAATCTCGCTTATTACCAGGAACTGATGGCAGGCATTCGCAACGCGATCGAGGAGGGGCGTTATGCCGATTTCATGGCCGAGACGCAGGAAGACTGGCAGCGCGGCGACCTTCCGCCCGTCTAATTCGGCGTCGTGAGCTTGTTCAGAGCGCAGGACCAGGTGCCGTCGGCACCATCAAGACGCCATTGACCTTGTAGCTGCCGTCCGGCTGCGGGACGAGTTCGTAAATTGCCGTCCAGTCCTTGCCGTCTGATCCGACGATCAGCACCTCCTGGATGACTTCGTTGCCGACCAACTTCGATCGCCCGAAGGCAAAATTGCCGGGGCGGTACAGGTGCTGGTAGCGTCTCTTGACCATCTCGAAAAAGGCCAGCTCGTCCGGAAATTTTTCCCGGATTCCGGGGGAGGCGAAGGAATAGGCAGTTTCCGCGTCGTCCTCCAGAAAGGCCGTGATCTGGGCACGAATGACCGATTGCGCCTCATCGACAGGGTCCGCAAGTGCAGGTTTTACGCCCAGCGCGAGCACCAGACAGAGAGCGACGGAGACCCATCTTGTCATGGGTGCCTCTATTAGCTTCTTGTCATTGAAGAATATGCCCGGCAGTCGCATTGATAAGCACCACCTTCGGCTTACGGCGAGGCCGTGCGGGTGAACTCTACGATAGCGCTTTAATCTTTTCAGGGACTTATGCGGGCCAATTAAACATCTTGCGAAGCAGTCACAATCTCGTGAGCGAGGCCGCGTCGCCCTTCGCCTCGGGACGCACCGCAAGGAGCGCACGCACGCTTCTCGAAAGACTAACCGCGCTTCGAGATCGCCGGTTCTATCTTATGGTGGCGCGCGCCGTGGCATGTCGCGTATTTCTTGCCGGATCCACAGGGGCATGGATCATTGCTCCGGCGCTGCAGACGGCCGATCAAAGGCAGCAATAGCTTGGACGGCAACAGGGAAGTAACAAGGATTGCCAGCTTGGCCGAGATACCCGGTATGACGAGGCGACGGCCGGATCTGAAACCGCGCCAGGCGCATTCGGCGACATATTGAGAATCGACCTTGGGCAAGACCTTGAAGAGCGCCGCCCTGTTGGCACCCGATCGCTCGAGGAACTCGGTCGATACCGGTCCGGGGGCGACGCAGGTCACGGTCACGCCGGTGCGATGAAGTTCCTGGTGAAGGGCCTCCGAAAACGACCGCACGAAACCCTTGCTGGCGTAGTACAGGGCCATGTACGGGCCGGCCGTGAAGCTCGCGACGGAACCGAGATTGATGACGCCGCCGCGGCCGCGCGCCACCATGCCCGGCAGGAAGCGAAGGGTAAGGTCGGTGAGGGCGCGTATGTTAAGGTCGACGATCCCCAACTGCTCACCAACGGGCAACACCGTTGCACTGCCGCGAAGACCATAGCCGGCGCTGTTGACGAGGACATCGCAGAACAGGCCGTTGGCAGACAGGTATGATTCGAGCTGGCGTGCCGCATCGCCCGCCGAGAGATCCAAGGCGAGGGTGAATACCTCGCCGCCGGCCTTCGGCATATGCGCAGCGGCGGCCGAGAGACCGTCTGGCGAACGCGCCACCAGCACCACCGTGGCGCCGTCCCGGGCGGCAATGTCGGCAATCGCCTTGCCGATGCCGCGTGAGCCACCAACGACGACGACGGCTGGCCGGAGTTCCGTTTCCGCCGTCATGCCGCACCTGAGACGGCGGCGCCCGCAACTCCGGTGGTTTCCGCCAGACTAGCCACCTCGGCGGCGATGTCACCGTTCAGAATACTTTCGAATCGCTCCAGCGCCCGCGCCACATTGGCGCCATCCATGACCCGATGATCGTAGTGGATGCGGACGGTCACCGTTCCCTGGTCGTCGATCGGACCATAGTTGAAGATCGTCGTCAGAGGTGTCAGCGGATTGAGGGATTCGGCGCCGAGGCCCGAATAAACCGACAACTGGAAAGTCCCGAAATGACGGCCGCGCTGACGACCGAGATTGAGTCCCAACCACATGAGCAGCCAACGGATCGGCCCCGGCAGGCGGGCAATCTTCAGGGCGCGCCGGAACTCCTTGACCTCCATGATGGGACGCGTCCGCGCGGCCTCAACCAGGGCCGCGAGCTCGGCAATCGGCCGGCGTTCGGGAGTCTTGATCAGGCTCAGAAGCACAACCCGCTCGCCGTCAAGCTCGCGCTCGTGGGCGATCGAGGCAAGGCTTCCCGGATATTCGTAAAGCTGTGGTCTCGGCAGCTTGACATAAGCCCGCCGCAACTCTGGGGTTTCGAGAGAAAGAAGCGCATATCCCTTGAGAAAGAGCACCGTCCAGGAGGGTCTGCTTTGCTGTGCCATGCGAGCCTTCAGCAGCGGACCGAGATTCATCTGCCGCTGCACGGTTACCCTCGGCACACGAATCGAAAACCGCATCAGATCGCCGACGAGGCGTCGCGACCCCGAAAGCTTGAGAGCTCGGCCTCGCATCAGGGCACCTCTAGTAAAGATATGGGATGATTCGCTTCGTTCTTTCCATGTAGGCGCGGTACTGCGGGCCGAATGTTTCCAGCATCATGCGCTCTTCCTCGTCCACCCTTAGGAAAAACAGGATCGCGAATCCGACGAGACCGGCGAATCCTGCCACCCAGTTCGACACCAGAAATGCCTGCCCGACTCCCATGAGCATGAACGAAGTGTACATCGGATGGCGGACGAGGCCATAAGGCCCGCCGCTGATCAGCTCGTGCCGATCGCGAATCTCCAGTGTGATGGACCAGTTGCGGCCAAGTTCCTTATGGGTCCTGCGAAACACCCACATGGCGGCAGCGAAGACGACGGCCCCGATCGCCACAGACCAGGCCTTGGCCGGATAATCGGCAGACTCGGGAATCCCCGTTACCACATAGAACCCCGGTACGACTCCGAGCCCGAGCAGGGCCGCAGCAAGCCCGATCATCTCCGAGCGCGAGCGACGGTTGCTGACGACCTCTACGCGCTTTGCGCGGCGTTCATAGGGACGGCGAATGAAGTACCAGGCGATGATGCCAAGCACCCAAATAATCTGCCCGATGGAAGCTATCGACATGCTTACCCTAGCTTACAAGGCTTTATTGCGATCATGCCGCTGAGAAGCGGGCACAGCTCAAGCCGACCGCGTTAGCCGCCGTTCATCTCACGGAGCCTTGTAATGAATTCCTGCGGCCTTAGCCAGATGCCCGGGGTCTTATACCCCATGGAGCGCGCAATCTCCGCCACGAAGGCATTACAGTTGTAGACCGACGCATGCCAGACGCGCGATTTTTCCTTCAGCTTGCGTATGAAGGCGACGACCTCGTTGTATTCTGCCTCGGTCAACATGATACGCCAGCTTGCCGACCTGTATTGCTCTTCCAGATCGCCATCGCTCGCTCCGGTCTCGGCCGGCACCGGAAGGAAATGACCAAATACATAGGGAGCGGCGTCATTGGTCGCCGGAGCGAGACCCGCAACCTCGGGGCTGATCATCGCCCCCGACGCATTCGTGCGGCCGAAAACTGCGTAAGTGTGGCCGTAGCTCAACGCATAGCGCGAGCGGAATTCGATGAAGTACCCTTGCTCTCGGGATTGGGAAACCAGCTTCGCCGGCCCGCCATTCTTTTGGCTGCTCGACACGTAAGCGGGTAGGGGGCCCTTGTCTTGCGTCTGGCACGCTGTTGCAGCGAATGCGAGTAAGAACACAGGGAGGATACGGCTTGCTGCAGATGTCATCACGTCACTTCGCTCTGTCGCCGAACTTTATTTTAGCAGAACTTTGGCCGGCTTGGGCCGATCAGTGGCGCTCTTTGACCGTCGGCCTTGCGCTGATTCGGTCGTAAAGGCGCCCCGTGGAAGGCGATTGGAGCCTCCCACGGAGCAAATTTAGATTTTATTTATAAACAGGGGCAGGTTCTACTGCCGGCTCTGCTGCAACTGGCGGCGGAGCCTTCCCTTTGCCCTTGCCGATCGTATCACAAGCCGTCAGGCCGGCGACAGAAAGCAACGCAATCATCACGATCAGAATTCTGCTCATCAAGTAGTCCTTTCCTCAATAGTCGGAATGGTTTATCGAAGGCAACACTCGAAGTAATAGTGGCGATTTGCGCCTAGGCCTAGTGCAAGAAGGACACAGTTGGCATCAGCTTTGTCGGTGCGGAACTGTTCAACGGGTACTTCAACACACATGGCTTGATTATTTATACCAAATACGCGCGCAAACACCATCAGATGATCAATACCGTGGTCCCGACGGGGGTCCGACTGTAGAGATCAACGATGTCGTCGTTCGTCAAGCGGATGCAACCGCTCGATACTGCCTGGCCGATCGTCCATGGTTCGTTCGTGCCGTGCAGGCGGAACATGGTGTCATTCCCGCCACGATAGAGGTAGAGAGCGGACGCACCAAGCGGATTGTGTAACCCGCCTGAGACGCCCCCCGCATACTGACGCAGGTGCGGTTTCCGTTGCATCATGTTTTCGGTGGGTGTCCACGACGGCCACTCCGCCTTTCGGCCGATCGTCGCCTTGCCCTTGAGCGTGCGTCCTTCCTCTCCGACGCCGATGCCGTAGCGCATCGCCCAGCCGCCCCCTTGGACGTAGTAGAGATAGCGTTGCTCGGTGTCGACGACGATCGTTCCCGGTGCCTCGCCCCCGTGATAGGCCACTTCCTGCCTGCGGTAGCGCGGGTCGATACGCGTCCTGGACGCGATGGAGCTTTCCATCGGTCGCGAAATCGAACTGCATCCAGTGACCAACAAAGCCAAACTACCCAACACGAGCATGCGACGCGTAACGTGGTTCTTGTCCATCTTCACCTGCTGAGAAATTCGTGAGTCCCCATTTTGCGTATTTAACACCGCTGCGCGTGCCGGCCAAGCCTAGCATCTCAGGCGGGCACAACGATGTGAATTTGACGTTCAAAATCAGGACGGTGGCTGGCTCGATTCGACACACACGTGGCTTCACTGCGTCGAATCGGTCGACTGATTCGCGTCTGACTTACTCCTCTCAGTGTTCGATTCTTGCGGCCGCGGACGCCGAATCGTGAACGGCTACGACTGCTGACGCCTGCGAATCATGGGGCAGTCCAGCTGCGCGGATTGATTAAACCCTTGCGGCAACCACCTGTGTCTGCTCGACTAGGAGTGGGAAGAGGTAAGAAGGATAGAAAGCATGAAACTGGGCTTCGAGGGCAAGGTCGCCATCGTCACCGGCGGCGGTTCGGGAATCGGCGCCGCCATCTCCCGGCAATTGAGCGGCGAGGGGGCGGAAGTTGTCGTGGCCGATCTCAATCCCGATGCAGCCCAGCAGATCGCCGAAGAGATCCGCTTCAATGGAGGCCGAGCCCGTCACTTCACGGTCGATATCGCCGACCCCCACGCCGTAGAGCGTTTGGTCGACTTCACTGTCCAGGAGTGCGGAGGCCTGAACCTGGCCGTCAACAATGCCGGCATTGAAGGCGTCCGGAAGCCGACCGCGGACTATCCGCTCGACGATTGGGCGCGCGTGATCGATGTCAATCTGAACGGCACGTTCTTTTGCATGAAACAGGAGATCGCCGCGATGCTGGGACGGGGAGGAGGCGCGATCGTCAACGTGACGTCGATTCTCGCCTCCGTCGGCTTGCCAACGGTATCGGCATACACCGCGGCAAAGCATGGGGTTGTCGGCCTGACCAAGACGGCAGCGATCGAATATGCGCGCATGGGCATCCGTATCAACGCTGTCGGTCCCGGATGGATCGAGACGCCGCTTCTGTCGGAGCATGCCGAGCTGGCGAAGACCCGGCGGCTGGAGGCCCTTCAGCCAATGGGCAGGCGCGGAATGCCGGAAGAGGTGGCGGCCCTTGTATGCTTTCTCTTGTCCGACCAAGCGAGTTTCATCACCGGCAGCTACCATCTCGTGGACGGCGCCTACACGGCTCACTGACGGTCATGAAGGTGCTGCGCTGCAGCTCGCGATGTCGTCGAGCGATTGGCGAGCGAATTGCTGCCTTATAACGGATTTGATACTCGCCAGAAGGGCTTGGCGATCTCTGCCTCGACCTGCCGTCTCGTCAGACCGATATCGTCGATCAAATGGGGATCGTCCTTCAACTTCTGCTCGAGCTCCCACCGAAAGCGTATCCGCTCGCCCCAGGTCGCGATAATGCTTCGCAGGGTCGCTAGGCTGTAGTGCCGATGCGAGACTTCCGCCAGCCCCACGGGCGTTCCCGGCCGCGCCGCCTGGTGCGGGGCCGACGCGAAGGTGGGAGTATTGTTCATGGCAACCTCCTTATGGTTTGAGGGTCCGGGGGCCCTCGACCTGAAAGAGGATGAATTCTGCAGGATGCGAACAGCGTCGTAATTAAGCTCTCCCAAAAAGTTCTCAAAAACTTCCAAACGGACTATAGATGCGGCCTATGCAGGGATCGCGTGTTGCCTTTGGTCCGTTCGTGCTTGATCCGGGTGCGGGAACGCTCCTCCGGAACGATGATCCCGTTGCCGTTGGCCATCGCGGGCTGAAGCTGCTTGCGGCGCTCGTCGGACGGCCCGGCGAAATCCTGGGCAAGGCCGAGCTGATGGACGCGGGTTGGCCGGGCACGGCCGTCGAGGAAGGCAACCTCACCGTCCAGATCGCGCAGCTCAGAAAGCTGCTTGGTCCGGCCGCCGACGGCGGTGAATGGATCTCGACGGTTCCGCGCGTCGGCTACCGCTTCACGGGGGTCATCGAACGGCTTGGTGGCGCGAGGCGAAAACCTTTGCCGCTGCCCAGCAAACCATCGATAGCCGTGCTGCCCTTCGTGAATATCAGCAACGACCCCGAGCAGGAATCCTTCGCGGATGGGTTGACCGAAGACCTGATCACCGACCTGTCCAGGAGCTCCGGTCTGTTCGTCATCGCACGCAACTCGGCCTTTGCCTACAAAGGAAAGGCGATGGACGTCCGCGAAATCGCTGAGGACCTTGGCGTGCGCTACCTGCTGGAGGGGAGCGCAAGACGCGCCGCTGGGCGCGTGCGCATCAACGCCCAGTTGGTCGACGCGGCGAATGGCGATCATCTATGGGCGGAACGCTTCGATCGCAGCCTGGAAGATATATTTGCCGTTCAGGACGAGGTCACCGGCAAGATCGTGGAGGCGTTACTCGGCCGGCTGCGCGCACCGCCGCCGCGCAATCGGCCCAAAAATCTCGAGGCTTACGATCTCTGCGTGCGGGCTCGCAAGCTGATGGATGATTCGCCACAGACGGCGCGGGAAGCGCATCTGATGCTCACGCGCGCGGTTTCGCTCGATCCGGGATACGCGGAAGCCTATCGTTGGCTGGCGATGAACCACTGGATGGGATGGGTGCATTGGGGCGAGCCAATCGAACCAAACCGTAGCGTTGCCTTGGAACTGGCGCGAAAAGCTGTAGCGATCGATCCCAACGATGCAGGCTGCCGCTGGGTCCTGGCCAACCTGCTTGCCTATGAGCGCAGCTTCGCCGACGCGGACGCGGAATTCGCCAAGGCGATCGAGCTCGACCCGAACGAGGCCGACACCTGGGCGACATTGTCCGACATCGCGGTCTTGGCCGGGCGGGTAGAGGAGGGCCTTGAGCACATTCGCAAGGCGTTCCGGTTGAACCCGTTTCCGCCAAGCTGGTACTATCTGACGCTCGGCCAGACGCAATATGCGGCCGGCGAATACGAGGCCGCTGTCGAGACACTGCGCAGGGACGAGACTTATCGTACAAGCTCACGCCGTTTCCTGGCGGCAAGCCTTGCCCAACTGGGCCGGCTCGACGAGGCGCGCGCAGAGGTCGAACTGTTCCTCGTCAGCAACCCGCATTTCACAACCCGCCACTGGGCCACGACGGAACCATTTCGCGACGCTGCGACGCTTGAGCATTTCGTCGATGGATACCGCAAGGCCGGTCTTCCGGAGTGACGCTCCGGCGTGATCGAGGGCGCTGTCCTCGAGTATCTGGTTTGAGATGTCGAACAAGGCTTACATCTCGGTCACTCGTAACGGCGCCTTCGCACCTTTCGTGCGACCTACTCCTCAAAGCGACCCGTGGCGTCACGATCGCGTTCGTATCGCCTCGTGAGCGGAAACGGCGGCAACCAGGATTCGCGACGGATGATCCAGCTTTCGTAGGTTGGCATCAGTTGATCAGGGGCATCCAGGGAACCGAGGTTCACTTCGATTTCGTCTGCGGTGCGTGCGAAAATGGTCGAGCCGCAGCGGGGACAGAAAAACCGCCCGGCGTAGTCGCGTGTTTCGCCATTGATCGTCACCGCATCCTGAGGGAACACCGCGGAAGCGTGAAAAAGGGCGCCATGATGCTTGCGGCAGTCGAGACAGTGACAAAGGCCAACCCGGTATGGGAGTCCCGACGCCACAATTCGGACGTTGCCGCACAGGCAACCGCCGGTGAATCGGTCCATGCTGCGTCTCCTTTAAAATGAAGCGGTCCGAATGGTTACGACGAACAGCACCGTCATTGCAATTGCCCGCTGCGCGCGGTGACGCGTCGTTCTTCCGTAGCGGGCGATAGTGATCATCGCTTCCAGCCGTATGGAGCCTATCAGATGACACACCTGCATCCCCACCCAAACCGAGGCCCGATAAGGCTCTGACGAGCCTAGGGGTATAGCGAGGCTAAACCAAAGGAGAATATAAGCATCCTGGGCGGTTTCGAAGTCGAGGATCGGCTGAAGGCAGCCGTGCAGAAGATCGCCGTGGAGTTGCTTGCCGCTACACTGAGGGAGAAGGCTGCGAAGGCAAAGGCGTCGCATCTTCAGGTCGGAGACCTGTTGACGACGGCTTAGCGTAAGTGGGGCTCTCTGATCGGCTGGGGTATAGATCGATGCGCCTCCAATCGATCGATCACACGGTGGCGCAGCTGCGGGTGGCGCCTGAGCTTTCGTAAGCGTCCTCGACGCTCCTTGCTGATGTCGTCGGCGATGCCGCCGTAATAGCCGCTGTATTCCGGAAACTCGCGATCATGGAAGGTGTTGAGCGATAATCTTCGCTCGGACATGCAAAAATCCGCACCGCCAGCTCTGATCCGATCCAGCAGACGACGCACCTGGCGGGTGCTCAGATCGAGCACATGGGGGTCGGTTCCGGCACGGGGCGAAATGACACCTTAAGCCGATGCGATCTGTTTATCGGGCGCCTCGATCATAAAACGTGCGCGATATTCACTTGGGCTAATACCGACTTTCTTTCGAAAGTGATGCCGAAGCGTATGAGAGCTTCCGAAACCCACTGTCATCGCTACCGCCTCCATTCTTGCGTTGCCTTGGCACAGCAAACGCTTCGCTTCGTTGACGCGTTCGGCGGCGACCCAATCCCCTGGGGTCTGTCCCGTGGCTTCAGAAAACCGGCGTAGAAATGTTCGCGTGCTCATCCGGGTTTCATGTGCCATTCGCTCGACGCTCCAGTTGTTCGTGAGATCGGCACGTATTCTGTCCAGAAGCGGGGCGATTTCCAGCCCTTCCCGGATCGGAACAGGACGCTCAAGAAACTGCGCCTGCCCCCCTGTTCGGTGCGCGGGCATCACGAGACGTCTAGCGACGGAGTTCGCTGCAACCGCCCCGAAATCCTGCCTGACGATCTCGATCAGGAGGTCGATCCCGGCCGCGCTACCCGCTGACGTGTGGATGCGATCATGCGCACGATAGAGCGACGCGTCATCGACCTCGATATCGGGATAATGTTCGCGGAGCTTGTCAGCGTAGCGCCAGTGCGTCGTTGCTGTCCCACCCGAAAGCAGACCTGTCGCGGCCAGAACAAATGCGCCGGAACATATTGACGCGAGCCGGGCTCCGCGCATGTGAGCGGCACGAAGCTGCTGGCATAGTGTCTTTGGAACGGGAACGTCGGCGCCCTTCCCACCCGGAACGACAACGATGTCGGCTTGCTCGATGACCTCTGGTCCATGGTGCGCCACGATCAGCAAACCGCCATGGGCGCGCATCGGTCCTTCATCGACCGCGCAACTCGCAAAGCGATACCATTCTGATCCCATTTCTGGTCGAGAGAGCCCGAAGATTTCGGCGACGATGCCGAATTCGAAGGTGCAAAGGCCATCGTAAAGAAGGGCGACAACGAGTGGTCCGGTGAGGTTTGGCATAATCTTTACGTACATTGTCATTCACGCCAATTGCAAGCGTGGCGGCAAATCGTAGACAGAGAGAACAAAAGAGACCGATATGACCACATCCGTTACAGCTGTCCCGCCTGCACCGAGCGCGCTCGCCCGCGAACACTTCGCCGCTGAATTTGCCTTTGAATCCGATTGCTGGGACGTACACGAGGCCCTGGAGAAGGGTGCTGATTTCGTACTGCTCGATGTGCGTAGCCCAGCGATGTTTGCCAAAGGCCATGTGCCTGGCGCGATCAATCTTCCTCACGGCAAGATCGTCCGGTCGAAGATGAGCGTCTGGCCTGAGGATACGATATTCGTGACCTATTGCGCCGGCCCACATTGCAACGGTGCGGCACGTGGTGCTTTGCGTCTCGCTGAGTTGGGGCGCCCAGTCAAGATCATGGCCGGGGGCATCACCGGGTGGATCGATGAGGGTTTCAGGCTTGAAACGGTCGAAAACACATGACTCGAGTAAGGGGTGCTTTGCCGGAAGATGCCGCACAGTTGCTGGATTTGATCCGACAACATGCCCTCTTCGAGCGGGCGACCGCGCGCGTGACCGAAGCGGGGCTTGTCTCCATTCTTAGTACCGATAAGCCGCTTACACATCTTATCGTAGCCGAAGATGGAAAAAGTCTGATCGGCTATGCGGCAGTGACATTTGACTATGCATTGTGGACCGTTTGCCGCTTTGCTCACCTCGACTGCCTGTTCGTGCGCGAAACGGCGCGCGGACAGGGAATCGGAAAGCGTCTCTTTGAGCGCGCCTGCTTGCTGGCCGAGGAAGACGGTGCGGAACGGATAGAATGGCAAACGCCATCATGGAATCTGGATGCAATCCGATTTTACCAACGCGAGGGCGGCACAGGTCAACCAAAAATACGTTTCAGCAGGCATGTCAACCAACCGGAAGGATCTGGTGGTTCCGGCCGACATTAAGAAGGCATACCCAACCGATTTTTCGGTGGCCGTCGCCGAACGACGAAACGAAGGGCCGTGGGGAATCTAATCCAAGTGCAACATTGACGTGTGAAGGGTAGGGCACTACGCGCATTCGCGCAAATGCGCCATGAACACCTCGGCTGGTGTCCGATAGCCAGGCACTTCCTGGGCAGCGAATTTAGATGGTGGGCAAGGGCGACAAGCTGCTGCTGGCTGACAGCGGATAGGTCCGTATCGCTCGGCACAAAGCGGCGGATGCGCTTATTGGTGTTCTCGACCGCACCTTTCTGCCACGGTGAATTTGGATCGCAGAACCAGCTCTTGGCGCCGATCCCATCTTCCAAAGCCCTGAAACCGCGAAACTCGGTACCACGGTCGAAGGTGAAGCCCTGCCGGGCAAAGGCGGGTAGCGGTGAGAAGGCATCGACGATCTTGTCGATGAGCGGCCGAGAGTGGCGGCTGCCATTCTTGATCATCACCGTGGAGCGGCTTTTGCGCTCGACCAGCGAGGTGACATTGGCTTCACCGAGGTCGCGCCGGAAGATCAGGAGATCGCCTTCCCAATGTCCGAACTGCGAGCGATCGGCAATAAAATCAGGACGTTGGCTGATCCTGCAATCAAACGGGATCGAGCCGTCGCGGGGCTTGCGGGAGCGGCGTGGGCGGCGCTTACGGCGGCCTT
This sequence comes from Sinorhizobium sp. BJ1, assembly GCF_002531555.1. Taxonomy (NCBI): domain Bacteria; kingdom Pseudomonadati; phylum Pseudomonadota; class Alphaproteobacteria; order Hyphomicrobiales; family Rhizobiaceae; genus Sinorhizobium; species Sinorhizobium sp. BJ1. Next base: position 344,947 of record NZ_NWTH01000005.1, on the reverse strand, counting down.
CCGGCAGATGCTGATAAAGCTCCCGCGCATCATCTTCCTTGCAATAGATGAAGCGGTAGATCGTCTCGGTGCAGACACGGACCGCGCTCACACCGTCGGCAAGCAGGCGGCCGGCGATCTGCTCCGGCGACCAAAGTGCCTTCAGTCGATCGATAATCAGCTCACGCAGCTGCGGGTGGCGCCTGAGCTTGCGCAGACGTCGCCGACGCTCCTTGGAGAGGTCGTTGGCGATGCCACTGTAATAGCCGCTGTATTCGGGAAACTCAGCATCATGAAAGGTGTTGCGCTTCAGCTCGCGGTAGATCGTCGAGCGATGGCGCCCGAGTTGCCGGGCGATCTCACCGACAGGAACCTTGCGTTCCATGAGCTGATGCAAACGTCGGCGATCGGCAAGGGCGAGCTGCGAATAGCACTGCGACATACAAAAACTCCAAGGGACAAGCCATTGTTTTTATTGGCATGTCGCACTTGGAAATAGAATGCACCCCGCTACACACAACATGTCACAGCTATTTAAAGATGAGACAAAGTAGTCAACTTAGAAATGCGACACCATCTTATTCCTTAGTACTGCGTTTGCAAGTTGCTATATTTACCAAGTACGAAGACGCAAGCCGCCGACCGGGTGGAGCTGGTCAGGGTTGCATAGCCCGGTCGGCGGCGGATGGCTCCAGCTGCAAGATAAACTTTAGCTTGGACATCCCGATCACTCCGCCGCTTTCAGCTGCGCAAGGGCTTGCTGGCGTCGGGCGATGACCACCGGATCCTTGGTAAAATCGGTCTTGCGGCCAGGCTTCGTGCCGCGCTTTTGGTAGCCATTGCTCTGACTGCCGTCGCGAATGCCGAACATATGGTCCGTCTGGCCGGTGCGACGCGGCCCGCCCTTGCTGCGCTGTTGCTCTCGTCCGGCCTGCATCTCGGCCACCAGCGCCAGCATGTCATCAAGGCGCTTGTTCTCAACCACCTCGGAGCGGTGCACCGAGCGCAGCGTGTCGAAGGTTCTGTAGGGCAGGGACGTCCCCTCATGGGTGATCTCGAGGCGACCATCGGGATAGTCGCAGACAATGAGCTTCTGGCCGGCCAGCGCCGTGGCGAAATCCGTGGATCGAGGATGAACATCACCTTGTCATAGCGCAGCGTCAGCGACTGCGACAGCTTGCGGATCTCCTTGCGGCACATGGCGCCATCGAGGTTCTCATGCGCGGCAAACGGCCGATGCATGTCCTTCGGATTGCGCGGCGCCTTGCCAAAGCGACGATTGAAGTCGGCCATGAACGCCGGCGCATAGGCATTGGCCGCCGCGATCGTGTCGATGCCGCGCAGCCGCAGTTCCTTGACGAGGCGATCCTGCAGCGTCTGGTTGGCGCGCTCGACGCGGCCTTTGGCCTGCGGGGTATTGGCGCAGATGATGTCGATGTTGAGTTCATAAAGGGCCCGGCCGAACTGCGTCAGGCCACTGGTTCTGTCCTTCTTGGAAGCATGGGTGGTGCGGAAGATGCCATGCTTGTCGCTGTAGAAGGCGATCGGCTTGCCCCATTGCTGCAGGTAGGCCTTCGTCGCGTGCAGATAGTCGAAGGTGCTCTCCGAGGCAGCAAAGCGTAAGTGCAACAGCTTGCCGGTGGCATCGTCGATGTAGACGAGCAGGGCGCATTTGGGACCGCGGTTCTCGAACCACCAATGAAGCGAGCCATCGATCTGGACCAGTTCGCCGAAACAATCGCGCCGGCCGCGCGGCTGGAAAACCCGCTTCTTGCGCTCGCGTCGCGACACCCAGATGCCGGCTTCCATCATCCACTGACGCAGCGTCTCCTTGCTGACGGAAATCCGGTGGCGTTCGAGCAGCTTCTCGGCGGCCAACGTCGGTCCGAAATCCACGTAATGCTCACGCACCAGGTCGAGCACCAGGTTGCGGAAATCCTCGCTGTGGCACCGGTTGCTCGGCCGGCCGCGCTTCTTCGAGACGAGACCGTCGGCGCCGACCAGGTCATAGGCCTGCAACAGCCGATGCACCTGACTGCGACTGAGACGAAGCAACTCGGCCGCCTGGACGACGCTCAGGCTACCACCGCGAATCCGCTGGATCAGTTCAAGACAATGCAATTCCTTCTGCGACATGGTGATCAAACAAGACATGACGACTCCGAACGCTCATGGTCTCAACCACGCTTCACGTCGCCAGTCTTCCTTCCAAACCTTGACGTTTGACCAGCCTCCCAAGAGGCGACGACTGTCGCATCTCTAACTGGCTCATATGTCGCATCTCTAAAATGCCGCTACACAACAAGGTCGCATAAGATAGATTATGGAACATGCAATACGTGGCTAGAGGCCGCACGTCCCAATCTAAATCAACATCTTGCAGGCAAATTCTGTCAGCGGACTTTAGGCTTCTTCCGTCGATGGCATATCGATCTCGAACTCCAGCCGCATCATGTCGTAGGCCGGCTCGACATGCTCCGGCGTCTCGTCGAGCACAACGTCGTAATCCAATGGCACATGCATGTGGGTCAGCACCGCGCGCTTCGGCTGCAGCCGTTCGATCCAGCCAAGCGACTGCACCAGCGACAGATGACTTGGATGAAATTTGTACTGCAGCGTGTCGAGGACAAGCAGATCGAGCCCACTGAGCTTGTCGACGGTTTCGGCCGGAAAGTCGCTGACGTCGCTGCAATAGGCAAAATTGCCGATGCGGAAGCCGAGCGAATGGATATTGCCGTGGAACTGCAACAACGGCTGGAATGCAATCGGCCCGCCGGCGCCTTGAACGGTAAACGGTGGAAGATCTTCCGGCATGACGTGCGGCTCGACGATCGGCGGATAGCCGCTTCCAGGCGGCGATTCCAGACAGTACCGAAATCCGTCGCGAATCCGCCCCATGGTAAAGGCGTCTGCCCAGATCGGCACACGCTTGCGATTCTCGATAACGAAGCCGCGCAGGTCGTCGATCCCGTGCAGATGGTCCGCGTGGGCGTGGGTATAAAGCACGGCATCGATGTGGCGGACATTGGCCGCCACCATCTGGGTACGGAAATCCGGCCCCGTATCGACGACCACGGTCGTCTTGCCGCCCTCCGGTGCGATTTGCTCCACGAGCAGAGCGGCCCTCGAGCGACGATTCCGCGGGTTTGACGGATCGCAGGCGCCCCAATCGCCGGTGATGCGCGGCACCCCGGGCGACGAGCCGCAACCCAGGATCGTAAAGACGCGCCGGAACGCCATGTCAAAGCCTCGGCATCTTAGCGAAGATCCGAAGGGCGTTTTCCGTGGTGATCTCCGCGATCTCCTCCTTCGAGACGCCGATCGTTTCGGCGAGCACTTCGGCCGTATGCGCAACATAGCCCGGCTCGTTGCGCTTGCCGCGGAAAGGCTTCGGCGCCAGATAGGGCGCATCCGTCTCGACAAGCAGCCGATCGCGTGGAACCGTTTTGGCGATGTCCCTCAGTTCCTGCGACTTCGGAAAGGTGAGAATTCCGGAAAAGGAGACGTAGCCGCCGAGTTCGACGCCGATACGCGCCAGTTCGGCTCCAGACGAAAAGCAATGGAGAAGGAAAGGAAAGGCGCCCTTCCCGGCTTCCTCCGTCAGGATCGCGGCCATGTCGTCGTCCGCCGACCGGCTGTGAATGACGAGCGGCAAGCCGGTTTCACGAGCCGCCGTTATGTGGCGTCGCAAGCCTTCCGCCTGGGCATCGCGCGGCGCGTTGTCATAGAAATAATCGAGCCCCGCTTCACCGATCGCAACGACCTTCGGATGCGCCGACAGGCGGACGAGATCCTTCGTCGTGACGTCCAGTTCTTCGTCGGCGTTGTGCGGATGCGTGCCGACCGAGCAGAAGACGTTCTCATATTCCTCGGCGATCGCCAAAATCGTCTCGAACCGTTTCACACGGGTCGAGATTGTCACCATCTGGGTCACGCCTGCCTGCCGGGCGCGCTCGATGATCGCGTCGCGCTCAGCGTCGAAGTCCGGAAAATCCAGATGGCAATGCGTGTCGATCAGCATGGGTTCGCTCTCGCTTACGCTTCCGGCGCGACGTAACGCGGGAAGACCGGCTTCGGCGCCTCGAGCGGCGTTCCGGGCACCAGACGGCCGGACTCGCCGAGCTCGGCGAAACTGCGCTTTTCCGCAGGAACTGCCAGCAGATCCAAGAGCTTACCGGCCGAGTCCGGCATGAAGGGTTGCAGAAGGATCGCGATCTGACGCACGACCTCCGCCGTTGCGTACAGCACGGTCGCCATACGCTCCGGATCGGTCTTCTTCAGCGCCCAGGGCTCCTGGCCCGCGAAATAGCGATCCGTCTCGGAAACGACGGCGATGATCGCGGCAAGCGCGCGGTGGATGAGCTGCTTGTCCATTTCCTCGCGCGTCGCCTGGAGTAGCGAGTCAGCGGCAGCGAGCATTGCGCTATCCTCTTCCGTCAGCGCTCCGCACGCCGGGATCTGGCCGTCGCAGTTCTTGACGATCATCGATAGCGAGCGGCTGGCCAGATTGCCGATCCCGTTGGCGAGGTCGGAGTTGATTCGGGTCGCGATCCCCTCCTCGCTGTAGCTGCCGTCCTGGCCGAAGGAGACTTCCCGCAGGAAGAAATAGCGGATCTGATCGAGGCCGAAATGCTCGACGAGGTTGAACGGATCGACCACGTTGCCGAGCGACTTCGACATCTTCTCGCCCTTGTTGAGCAGAAAGCCGTGCGCGAAGACGCGCTTCGGCAGCGGCAGTCCGGCCGACATCAGGAAGGCCGGCCAATAGACGGCATGAAAGCGAATGATGTCCTTGCCGATGACGTGGATATTTGCCGGCCAGAACTTTGCTCGCGGCCCTGATGGATCGGTCAGATAGCCCGTCGCGGTGACATAGTTCGTCAGCGCATCCACCCAGACATACATGACATGGGAAGGATCGTTCGGGACACGGATGCCCCAATCGAACGTCGTGCGCGAGACCGACAGATCCTTCAGGCCCGACTTGACGAAGGAGATGACCTCATTTCGCCGCTCGGCCGGGCCGATGAAATCCGGGTTCTCCTCGTAATGCTTCAGGAGCTTTTCCTGATAGGCCGACAGGCGGAAGAAGTAGCTTTCCTCCTCCACCCACTCGACCGGCGTTCCCTGAGGCCCGTAGCGCACGCCGTCGCCGCGCAGTTCCGTCTCATTTTCCTGGTAGTAGGCCTCGTCGCGGACGGAGTACCAACCGGCATAGGAATCCTTGTAGAGATCGCCCGCCTCGCCCATGCGGATCCAGATCGCCTGCGATGCCTCGTGATGTCGCTTCTCCGTTGTGCGGATGAAGTCGTCATTCGATGCGTTAAGCAGCTCGGCCATCTTTTCGAACTCGGCAGAGTTGCGGTCAGCGAGCTCCTGCGGCGAGATGCCTTCCTTCCGCGCCGTCTGCTGCATCTTCTGGCCGTGTTCGTCCGTGCCGGTCAGGAAGAAGACCTCGCGCCCGTCCAGCCTCTGATAGCGCGCCATGGCATCCGTCGCGATCAACTCATAGGCATGACCGATATGCGGTTTGCCGTTGGGATAGGAAATCGCGGTGGTGATGTAAAACGGGGACGTGTCTCTCATGGCGGACTTCGACTTACCTCGGATCGGAAACTACCGCTGCTATTAGCGCATCGCCTTTAGGTAGGGAACCGCCGCGCCAGAAAAAGCCTCACCGACAAGTGTGCCGCTTTCTTCCGCGGACGTTGACATCTGCGGCCATCAGGAACAAAACAGAAACACGGAAAAAGGGGAAATGCCGTGCTAAGCGACCTCAAGGACAAATTCGAGAAGGCTTCGGCCGCCTATGCGGCCGAGCACGCGATCATTCGCGATCCGGATTGGTACATTCTGAAGCTGCAGGAAGAGCTGGGTGAGCTCACACAGGCATGGAACAAAGCGAGCGGTCGCGGCCGAAAGCGCGGCGCGCCGATCGAGGAACTGCGCCGGTCGCTTGCGGATGAAACAGCCGATCTCCTCGGCCACGTCCTGCTCTTTGCGCACAACAACGGTATCGACCTTGCCGCGGCGATCGAGCGGAAGTGGAAATTCAGGCCGGCCCTATAAGGCGTCCTTCAGATCATCGAGCAGTGACAGGATCGTCTGCTTGCGATCGAGATTGTACGCGTCGCTTAAATTCAGGCGCTCGGTAAAACTGCTGGAGAGCCTTGCAAAGCGCTCGGCGCGGCCGATGTCGCCGGCAATCGCCGCCTCGCGCGCCAGTCGCATCACACGCCCCATGAGGAGCGACGAGAAGAAGTCGTAGATCGTTTCGCCATCCTTCGCCGAAAGGATATCGGCAAGCTTGTGCATCTGCTTGCGGACAGCTGGCCCCTGCCCTCTAATGACGTCCTCGAAGGCGGCGGCGATATCGACGCCGCCATAGTTGATCAGCTTCAGCGCCTCCGAAACGCTGCCGCTCGCCGCGGCAACGATCGCATCGGCGTTCGGACCCGTCATTTCGAATCCCAGATGGGTGAGCGCCAGGCGCATGGAGTCGGCCTCGAGCGGCTTCAGCCGCAGCGGCAGACAACGCGAACGGATCGTCGGCAGCAGCTTGCCCGGCGCGTGCGTCAGCACCAGGAAGAGCGAGCGGCGCGGCGGTTCCTCGAGAATCTTCAGAATGGCGTTGGCCGCATTGCGGTTGAGGTCGTCGGCAGGGTCGATGATGACGATGCGCCAGTTCCCCGTTCCCGATGTCTGCCCGAAGAACTTTCCGGCGCGCCGGACCTCGTCCACAGTAATTGCCCCTTTCGCCCTGCCCGTCTTCTCATCGACGGGGCGCGTCAGATGCAACAGGTTGTGCGACGCGCCGGAGGCAAGCTGGCGCGTGACGATCGAAGTCGGAACGGGGTCTGCGAGGTGCTCCGGCGCCTGCGCAGGCTCCGGATGGCTGAGCACATGGTTGGCGAATCGGAAGGCGAGCGTCGCCTTTCCAATGCCTTCCGGACCCTCGATGAGGATCGCATGGTGACCCTTGCCGGACCTGTAGCTCTGCGCCAGAAAGGCTTCGGCATCCCGATGGCCGAAAAGCTTGCTGTTTTCGACGGGAGCGACTGCCCCTTCGAGCACGCCGGGACGTTCCATCGTCATGACGCCGCTTCCACCCTGGACGGTTGCGGTTCGCCATCGCCCGGCAGCAGCGCTTCCACGTGCCTCAGCACTTCTGCGGCGATCACTTCCGGCGGACGCGTCGCGTCGACGACACGGCACCGTTCCGGATCGGCCTCGGCAATATCCAGGAAGGCCTCCCGGCGTTTCTCGTGCGTCTCCAGCTGCTCCTTCTCGAACCGGTCAGGCCCCTCATTGGCGGAACGGCGCCGGGCGCGTTCGAGCCCGACCTCTGCCGGCAGGTCGAAGATGATCGTCCGATCGGGAGTGACGCCGTTGACGGCGACGCGCTCGAGCGTTTCGACGAAGCCCGGCTCGAGATTGCCGGTGACCCCCTGGTAGACGCGGGAGGAATCCATGAAGCGATCGCAAAGGACGATCCTTCCCTGCTGCAAGGCGGGCCGGATGACTTGCTCGACATGATCGCTGCGCGCCGCCGCGAAGAGAATCGCTTCCATGCGAATGCCGAAGGGCTCCGCCGCGCCTGACAGCAGGACGTGTCGAACCGCCTCCGCGCCGATGGAGCCACCGGGCTCCCGGGTGGTCAGCACGTCATAGCCTCGGGCACTGAGCGAATCGGCAAGAAGGCGCATCTGGGTCGACTTTCCCGCCCCTTCTCCACCCTCGAATGTTACGAACAAACCCTTTGTTGGCGACACAAGTTCTTCCAGATCGGCGTGCATATCGGTTCTGTTTAGCCGATTGATCTGACGGAAGGAACCGCCAAGCGCCGCATTTGTCACAGCCAGAAGAACAGGAGTTCCTGAAGCGCATCGAGCGCACGGCTAGTGAGCGTGCCGGGTTCTACCGCCTCGGCCGTTTTGACCGGAACTTCCCTCAGCAGCTTGTCGCCGTTCCAGAGTTTGACGACGCCCACTTGCTGACCGGCCGCCACCGGCGCTGCCAGTGGCCATTTATAGACGATCCTCGCCGTCAGCCGTTCCGGATTGTTGACCGGAAGCAGCAAATCGACCGGGCCGGCGGCAACCAGCGAGACACGAGACGCTGCGCCGCCATAGACGCTCGCTTCGCCGATCGTTTCGCCATTGGAGAAAATGCGCCTTTTCTCGAAGTTCGTCATCGCCCAGTCGAGTACCCGGCGACTTTCTTCCGTCCGCTCCTTGTCGGTTTCGAGGCCGCCCATCGCCAGATAGACCCGGCGGTCGCCGCGCTGCATCGATGCGGCAAGCGAGAAGCCGAAGCCCTCCGCAAACCCCGTCGCCAGCCCGTCGACACCGACATTGGCGGCAATCAACGGGTTCTTGTTGCGCTGCAGGATCTTGTTCCATTCGAATTCCGGCTGCGCGTAGAGGCGATAGAAATCCGTATGCGCCTCGCGCAGATGGCGCGATAGCGCCACGAGTTCGCGCATCGTGATCCTGTTTCCCGGATCCGGGAGGCCGGTTGCGTTCTTGAAGGTCGCAACCGGCATACCAAGTTCGCGCGCACGTGCCGTCATCCGCTCGGCGAAGGCAGCCTCGCTGCCGGCCAGGCCCTCGGCGAGGATGATGCAGGCGTCATTCGCCAAGTGAACGATTGCACCTTGAACGAGGTCCGCAACGCGGATCTGGGATTTGATAGCAGCAAACATTGTGGACGTGCCGGAGGGCGCGCCGCCCGTGCGCCAGGCATGTTCGGAGACCGGGAAAACCGTCTCGGGCGTCAGTTCCCCTTTGTCCAGAGCCTCGAAGACCACCTCCATGGCCATCAGCTTGGCAAGCGAGGCGGGCGGTACGGGCTCATCTTCGCCGCGGGCAAAGAGCACGGTCCCGGTTTCCGCGTCGATGAGATAGATCTGCTTCGCCTTCGTATCGAAGGCCGGCGTTTGCGCCGCCGCCTCCCCCTGAGCAATCGCGGCCAGGATGCCCACGATCGCGAACCACTTCATGCGCATGAGAAACTCCGGTTTCTACACGGGCATAGCAGCGCAGACACCCCCGTTCAACCGGCGTCAACAGGATCAAATGGCGCCTTGCTGCCGCTTTGCATAGGCAAGGATCGACTCGGGCGTCAGCGGATTGGGGTCGACCATGATCGCTTCGAACGGCGAGGCCTTGTCGCTGACCCGCACTTCGACATAGGCCGCAGCATAGGCCAAGGTGCCGTCCGGCAGCGGGATCAATTCCGGTCTCTCGGTCGGGATCGGCCCGATCTCCGGCAGCAGCACGAACTCGGTCATCGAACGCGGCGTCGGAAAGCCTTGCGCCGGCGCGGCAAGGGCATTCACCGGGACTCCCGTGTCGAGCCGCGATTTGGCTGGGACAGTGACGGTGCCGAGGTCTTGCACCTGATTGCGCAACGGCTCGTTCGATGCGACCATGACACCCGTCGCGATCTGTCCTTCCGGCCTCACACCCGGGCTGCGATCGCCTTTGGTGACATAGGACGCCATAAGATAAGGCATGTCGTTGCCCTCGAGAGGTGCCCGGCCGACATATTGAACGCGGACCTTGGCACTTCCCTTGCGCTTGATGTCGAGCATGTCCGCCGTCTTCGACGATACATCGATGATCCGGCCGTATTCATAGGGACCGCGATCATTGACACGCACGATAACCGAAGTGCCGTTCTCCATATTGGTGACGCGGGCATAGCTCGGCAGCGGGAAAGTCGGGTGCGCGGCCGAGAGGTGATACTTGTCGTAGACTTCGCCGTTAGCGGTCATGCGACCGTGAAAGGCCGACCCGTACCAGGACGCGACACCGGTCTTGTTATAGCCGAAATCCTCTTTCGGCTGATACCATCTGCCCTTGACCTGATAGGCTTTGCCCACCTGATAGCGGCCGCCGCCCTTGGGGATGTTGCGGCCGGTGGCGACCCGGGGGCTGGCTTTGACCCCATAGACGGATTCGGCGAAGTACTCCGTGCTTCGCGACTTAGTCGTCTTGACACTGGATGCCGATCCGCAAGCGGCAAGTGCCGCGCACAGTAATGGAACGGCTGCGAGCCGTATTCCCCCCGCAAGGTATGCCGCTTTTCTATCGGAAGTCATCTGTCCCACAAGATCATTCGCAAAGCCGCACTCGAAACAATCCGCCCTAGCCCCCGCGGACATTTCGATGTTCCAAAAAAGAACAATCGAGTAATCATGACAACAACAAGGCGAAATTGCGAATTGATGGCGAAGACGCGATGCAAATCTCGCGTTATGGTTTATAAAGAGTAAAGCGCCGAAGCGGCACGCCGGCCAATGCCACCCCTGCGCAGTCCAATAAAATCATGCCGCCGCGCATCCTAAATCTTGCAAAGGCTTCCTGCTTCGGGCAATAACGCGCTGCCCGGAGGAGTGGCCGAGCGGTTTAAGGCACCGGTCTTGAAAACCGGCGTGCGTGAAAGCGTACCGTGGGTTCGAATCCCACCTCCTCCGCCATTTCCTCATTTTTGCCTCCCCTGCCCCATTTCTCAAATCGAGTACAAGGCGCATTATCGCCCCCGCCATGAAGGGGAAGGATCACAGCGAGCCGCCAACCGATTGCCGGGCCAGCGCTCAACGGCAAGCTCGGCAACATGAGCCCACGGCCATGACCCGCGAACCGCCGACAGCCGAGCAGATAGCCGGGATGATCGGCGAAATCCGCCGGCACGGTTTAGGACCGGCGGCGATAGCGCGCGAGGCGGGGATATCGAGGGATATTTATAGGATTGAGCAGGGCAACTCCGCGCGACCTCTTACGAAACCGTGCGCAAGCTTGAGGCGCTGCGGGATAGGGTATCGGCGAGCAACGATAACAGAATGCTCCGTGCTTACTAAACTTCATCAAAGTCACCCTCGTTGTCCTCAAGAGTAGCCTCAAGGCGTTGGAGCCTCGTGGCGACCCAAGGGTCCTCAGGCCTTGCACCTGCCAGACGTCGGATCGTTGTGTGCACAATACAAGCATCAAAGAGTTCATCGAGCGAGGTTCGCTTTGCTCTGTAGCCTGGCGGCATAAACAAAGCTGCCAACGTTGAGAGTGCCTCCAGAAAGTCGAGCTGCGCCGTGAGCGCGGTGCGCAATTCGCCGTCTCAGCGATCCGTGTTTGAAATCACGCAAATCGCTTCCACGTTTGGCAACCGCCTGACCGCCGTGCCGTCCAGCACCGCATCTCGATACCGAGGTAGCTCGCGGGAGAGCAAGGCTTGGGTTTCCTGCCGATCGAACACCTCGTTTCCTCTCGCAGGAGAGTGTTTTGCTGGGCCGTGAGCGAAGAGATGTTTGCGCAAGATCCACGGAACCAAGACGAGATCTCCGGCGGCTATCAAGGCTTCGATTGCGGCTCTAAGCCTAGCAACATGTTCGCTGTTGCGGTGCCCAAACCGGTACAAAGCAGCCCGCCGCGTCGTCGGCCAGCATATTCGCTGCGTCGCGGCCGACCAACCAATCTGTCTGTCTCAAAGGAGTGTTGCACTTCAATTTAGCAGACCGATAAAAATCGCCCGAATACGGACACGGCAAGCGCCAGCGCGTACAGCCGCTAGAAGTTAAAGTAGATGGTGACGCCCGATCGCCGGTGGTAGCGGTGATAGTGGCGGTAGTTGGAGTACCCGTAATGGCGAGGGTAGCAGTGACCGTAATATCGGCAAGAACGGCGCGCGTAACGTCTATTCCAGTGACGTTCCGCGCGCCAATGGCGGTGACGTCGGTGATTGACTTGCTCGACGGCGTCAGCCTGCACTTGCGCGGGTTTCGGCACGAAAATGGGTGCGGCGCTTAGCGGCAAGGCAAAAGACGCGGCCAGAATTGTGGCTGTGAGGGCCGATAAGAGCTTACTCATCATGGTATCCTCCTCGGTGGCTATCAGAGTGCGCCAGGGAGGCTGAACTGCGGATGAACGGCTGCTCTTGAGGTTGACCTGCTGCGAGCAATGCGGCGTGCGGGGTCGGTGTGCTGATATCCGGAACCTCCCCGCCCGTTGTCGGTTCCTCCTTTCTCAACAGGAGAAACAACATGGCCAACGACGAACTGAGCGCCGGCTTCACCGGGACGCCGACCGAACCGCCCACTGGTGTCCGAAAGGTAGCGAAGACAGCCACCGACGCAGTGAGCCGCGAAGCAAACGCTGTGGTGGTCGGGGCCGCGGATCACCCATACACCGCAACTGGCTTGGCGCTCACAGTCGGCCTCGCCTTCGCGATCGGTTATGTTTTGGGCCGATCGTCAGTCGACAACGGGCGGAGTTACTGGCGATAGACGCCGCGCGAGACAAAAAGAGTACGGCGGGCCGGCGCGCTGCTTGTGTAGGCGCAAGTTGTGCTCGCGCCGGCCATAGGCAACTCAGAAATCGCCAGAGAATCTCGAAAAACTCACCTCGCCGCCAGGTCGTGTATGTCAACCAATCCATCGCGCCACGTTCTCTGTTGCAGCGGAGGCACGCGAGCGCAACGTTGTCGCGGCGCTTGCTTCCTCCCTCAGCGCGCCGCTCGAGGTGCTCGATCGTCTCAGCGTCGAGTGGCAGGAGCCTAGCTGTTCTGGACTTGCTCGATCGCCTGCGCCAGAAATTCCAGCATACGAACGCGGATCTCGCCTTCCGACTGAGGCACTCCGGCCGCATCGAAGTCAGCCTTGATCTTGCGCACGACATCTTCGTGGCCCGCTTCCTCGAAATCGGCGGCAATGACGTCCCGGGCATAGGCTTCCGGGTCCGACTTATTCAGGAGACCTGCGGCCCAAAGGCCGAGCTGCCTGTTGCGCCGTGCCAAGGCCTTGAACCTCAACTCTTCGTCCAGCGCAAACTTCGCCTCGAAGGCCTTCTCGCGATCCTGCATCGTCGTCATCAATCGGTCTCCCTGAAGTTCCTAGCGAGCATTCTCGCACAATCCAGTGCGCGGGTGAAAGAGCTACGTGCTTTTTCGTCTTTGGTGACTTTCATGATACCCTAATCTAATTCGGGGGACTGAAAGATACGCCGATTGTGAAATGCGTTCTTTTCAGATATGGACCCGCTGAGAAAATTCCAAATGCGCGACCCAAGAGCGCCAACAACCACAGAGACAAGTCCATGAATCGTCGCCGCCGTATCTACGAGGGCAAGGCCAAGATCCTTTATGAGGGCCCGGAACCGGGCACGCTGATCCAGTTCTTCAAGGATGATGCGACCGCCTTCAACAAGAAGAAACATGACGTCATCGACGGCAAGGGCGTGCTCAACAACCGGATTTCCGAGTACATCTTCACCCATCTGAACAAGATCGGCATTCCGACTCACTTCATTCGCCGACTCAACATGCGCGAGCAACTGATCAAGGAAGTGGAGATCATTCCGCTCGAGATCGTCGTGCGCAACGTTGCCGCCGGCTCGCTCGCAAAGCGTCTCGGCATCGAGGAAGGCACGGTGCTGCCGCGCTCGATCATCGAGTTCTATTATAAGGCCGATGCGCTCGACGACCCGATGGTGTCGGAAGAGCACATCACCGCCTTCGGCTGGGCAAGCCCGCAGGAACTCGACGATATCATGGCGCTCGCCATCCGCATCAACGACTTCCTTTCCGGCCTTTTCCTCGGCGTCGGCATCCAGCTCGTCGACTTTAAGATCGAGTGCGGCCGCCTCTACGAAGGCGACATGATGCGCATCATCCTGGCCGATGAGATTTCGCCCGACAGCTGCCGCCTGTGGGACGTCGAAACCAAGGAAAAGATGGACAAGGATCGGTTCCGCCGAGACATGGGCGGGCTGGTCGAGGCCTATCAGGAAGTGGCCCGCCGTCTCGGCATCATCAACGAGAACGAGCCGCCGCGCGGTTCCGGCCCAGTGCTCGTCAAATAGTGATGCTGGTCAAGTAATTTTCGGAGATAGCAAGTGATCAAGGCACGCGTAACCGTGACGCTGAAGAATGGTGTTTTGGATCCGCAGGGCAAGGCCATCGAGGGGGCGCTGGGGGCGCTTGGCTTCGACGGCATCGGCCAGGTCCGCCAGGGCAAGGTGTTCGACCTGCAGCTCGAGACAGCGGACAAGGCCAAGGCCGAAGCAGAGCTCAAGGCCATGTGCGAAAAGCTGCTCGCCAACACCGTGATTGAAAACTACAGCATCTCCCTCGCCTGAGGGCGGGCATTTTGCGCCGGCGGCCTCGCACGGACAGTCATCCGTACGGTCCTCCGGCGTCTGCAATGCACTGAAAATCGCCTCACGCCGCAGAGGCCGCGGGGCCAAGGCAAGGTATCTACGCCCATGAAGTCAGCCGTCGTTCAGCTTCCAGGCCTCAACCGTGATCGCGACATGATCGCGGCGCTCACGAAGATCTCCGGCAAGGCTCCGGTGACCGTATGGCAGACCGAGACGGAAATTCCGGATGTCGACCTGATCGTCATTCCCGGCGGCTTTTCCTACGGTGACTACCTGCGCTGCGGTGCGATTGCCGCACGCATGCCGGTGATGCAGGCAATCAAATCCAAGGCCGAGCAAGGCGTGCGCGTCCTCGGCGTCTGCAACGGTTTCCAGATCCTCGTCGAAGCGGGTCTGCTGCCCGGCGCACTGATGCGCAATGCCTCGCTGAAATTCGTCTGCCGCGAGGTGAAGCTCGAAGTCGTCAATGCCGATACGGATTTCACGCGTGCCTATGCCGAGGGCCAGGTGATCCGCAGCCCTGTCGCGCACCACGACGGCAACTATTTCGCCGACGCCGAAACGTTGAAGGCGGTCGAGGGCAATGGCCAGGTCGTCTTCCGCTATACCGAGGACACCAATCCGAACGGCTCGATCAACGACATTGCCGGCGTGATGAACGACAGGGGCAATGTTCTTGGCATGATGCCGCATCCGGAAAACCTCATCGAGGTCGCCCATGGCGGCTCGGACGGTCGCGGCATCTTCGCCTCGGCGCTCGATGTAATCGCTGCTTAACCTTATCGCTGCTAGATGGCGGCATCGATCGTCCCCCGTGTCCGAGGCCGCCTATGCCATCCATGAACCGCAGACATTTCAACGCTCTTGGCTGCGCTGCCGCAAGCCTCCTGCTCGTCGCCGGCTGTCAATCCAATCCCCCGGCCTCCCCGCCCGCGAGTTCCGCCGCTTTGCCGACGATGGAGCGCATCGCGCTTGGCGCCAATGGCTGCTGGTTCAAGTCGGGCGACGCGGCCTTCAAGGCCTATCGTCTTGCGCCGGAACTCAACTCCTTCTCGGGCCGCCCGCGCATCCTGATCGTGCCACGCAAGTCGCCCGAGTCGCGCCCCCTCGCCGTCATCGAGGCCGAAGGGCACCCTGCCCGCCTGCAGGCTTTCGGCCCGCTTCTCAGCGAGCCGGTGGGCACACGGATTGCGTCGGACGTCCGGCGCTGGGCCGCCGGCGGCCAAGGCTGTGGTTAACTTAGACAAATCTCCCGCGTCCCCGCCTAGCCTTCGCTGTGTGCCGGGTGGCTAACGCCAGAACGGAATGGCGGCCTCTCGCCGGGCCTCCGCCTCGGTGACGCCGATATCCTTGAGCTGGTCGACGCTCAAATCGCCAAGCTCCAGACGGCTGCGCCTCTTGGCGGCTAAAGTGCAATAGGCACGCCAGAGCCGAGCCAGAATATTCTCGTCACCAGGCGAAGCCCGAAACGCGGAGTTCTTGGTCCTTTGCGGTGACAATCGGATTGTATCAATTGTACTCATTGCATTGACCTGTGTGCCGTTTAAGTCTTGTCTTGTTGTAATAATTGACAGGGCAATCGTGGCAATATAGATAATTGTCACCATGACAACTACTTGGCTTCCCGACATACAGCAGGGACACGGCCCGCTTTACGCGCGGATCGCCGACCAGATCGAGCAGGCGATCGGCAATGGGGCGCTGCCCGTCGGCACCAAGCTGCCGCCGCAACGCAACCTCGCCTTCGATATCGGGGTGACGATCGGCACGATTGGCCGGGCATACAATATCGTGCGGGAGCGCGGTCTCGTCAGTGGTGAGGTCGGCCGCGGCACCTATGTGCTCGATCATCCGGAGAGCAGACCGCCCGAACAGGCCGATCCGCTCACCACCTCGCTTGCCGGTACCCGGCCGATCGTCGCACCGCCCGGCAAGCTGCGCTTCGACAGTACGGCGGCGCCGGACATCGGTCAGGGTGACATACTGGCGAGATTGCTCGGCGACATTAGCCGGGAGCACCACGCGGACATCGCAAGCTATGCCCGGAATTTTCCGGATCATTGGTTCGAAGCGGGCGCGCAGTGGCTGGCGAGCGGTCGTTTCCGGCCCGCACCGGAATGCATCGTGCCGACGCTCGGCGCGCACGCCGCGGTCATCGCAGTTATTTCTGCCGTCACCTCGCCAGGCGACCGCATCGCCTTCGAGACCCTCACCTATTCGCAGGTGAGCCGCAGCGCCGGGCTGATCGGGCGCCGAATCACGTTGATGGCAAGCGACGAGTTCGGCTTGATACCGGAGGATTTCGAGCGCGTCTGTGCCCAGCAGCATCCGAAGCTCGCATTCCTGATGCCCAGTGCGCAGAACCCAACGGTAGCAATCATGCCGTTCGAGCGGCGCCAGGCGGTCGCTGAGATCGCCAGGAAATACGGCGTCTGGCTGGTCGAGGACAATCTCTACGGTTCGATGACCGGTGACCCCATTCCGCTGCTTGCCGAACTCGCGCCAGAGCGGACCTTCCTCGTCGGCGGCCTGTCGAAGTCCGTCGCCGCCGGTGTGCGCGGCGGCTGGGTGGCCTGTCCGCCGCATTTCAGCCAGCGCATCCGCATCGCCCACAAGATGATCAGCGGCGGCCTCCCCTTCCTCCTTGCCGAGCTTTGCGCGCGGCTGGTCCTTTCGGGGGCCGCATCTTCATTGCGCGGTCGCGGCGTCGAGGAAATCGGCGAGCGCGTCGCCATGGCGCGGGAAATCTTCGCCGGCTTCGAGTTCAACTCCCATCCCAAGGTGCCCTTCCTCTGGCTGAAGCTGCCGGAGCCGTGGCTGTCGGGAACCTTCAAGCAGGCGGCACTCCAGGAAGGCGTGCTGATCGATGACGAGGACGAATTCAAGGCTGGCCGGGCCGATCGCGTCTTCCACCGCATCCGTATCGGCTTCTCCTCGCCGGCCAAGCGCGCCGACGTGGAAGCGGGATTCCACATCCTAAGACGCCTGCTCGACAGCGGCCGGACCGGCTACGACAGCTTCGATTGAATCCCTGGAAGACAGGTTTCGCGCAAGCGACGACGGTCTATAGTTCTTCGCATTCTGCGTGAGTCGATTCGTCTTTCCGAGGATTTTGCATGCTCTCTTCAACTTGGCTTGGGAGTCGGGATCGAGTCGTTCGCTCTACGGCTATCTCGGTACTGTTCGGATGCGCTTTAGCGACCTCCGTCCATGCGGAAGAGCCAATTTTCGATGAACTGCGTTTCGGTGCCACGACCTCCATCGGCGACGGCGACAATCAGGAAGACGGCGTCTTCCCGTCCGTCACGGTCTTTTTTGACCCATTTGGTGCGGACAATGCCGGCGGCTTTGTCGAAAAGGTCCTGCGGCCACGGGTGCACGCCGGAGCCTCGATCGCGACCGCGTCGAACGGCGTCAACCAGATCTATGGCGGCTTCAGCTGGGATGCCGATATCACCGAACGCTTCTTCGTCGAACTGGGCGCGGGCGCGACGGTCCACGACGGCGACCTCAACGACGATGGAGCGAGCGGACCGAAGCTCGGCTGCCGGCTGATGTTTCGCGAGTATGCCGCCGCCGGCTTTCGTTTCGACGACCACTGGAACCTTTCGGCAACCGTGGAACACTCCTCGAATGCCAATCTTTGCAACGGGCCCAACGACGGTCTGACCCGTGCGGGCCTGATGCTCGGCTACAAGTTCTAACAGCGGGAACGACGGAGTTTCCGGCCAGCAGTGCGTCGACCGGCCACCTGTTGATCTGCGGTATTTTTCTGTCGCGCCATGACGCAGCTTAGGCTAATAAGCCGCAAAGCGCCCCCACAGCGCCGGGCGTCTTATCAGACGCGCGAAGGTGCTGTAGCACTTTGAGTTGCTGCCTGTTTTGTCCTTGCATCGGCTACGATTAAGGAAACATGCAGTGTGTCTGTTGCGGTTCGCACGCGCCGTGTCCCTGTCGGAAGGGGTGCGGGCCGCCCGAAGGATTGACGGTCGACGATGACGATTTCCAACACCCGCCCCATCACCCCGGACCTCATCGCCTCGCATGGGCTGAAGCCCGACGAATACGAGCGCATTCTGAATCTCATCGGGCGCGAACCGACCTTCACCGAGCTCGGCATTTTCTCGGCGATGTGGAACGAGCACTGCTCGTACAAGTCCTCGAAAAAATGGCTCAGGACGCTTCCGACCAAGGGTCCGCGCGTCATTCAGGGGCCCGGCGAGAACGCCGGCGTCGTCGATATCGATGACGGCGACTGCGTCGTCTTCAAGATGGAGAGCCACAACCATCCTTCCTATATCGAGCCGTACCAGGGCGCGGCGACCGGCGTCGGCGGCATCCTGCGCGACGTCTTCACCATGGGCGCGCGTCCGATCGCCGCCATGAACGCGCTTCGCTTCGGCTCACCGGATCATCCGAAGACCCGCCACCTTGTTTCCGGGGTCGTTGCCGGTGTCGGCGGCTACGGCAATTCCTTCGGGGTGCCGACCGTCGGCGGCGAGGTTGAGTTCGACGCGCGCTATAATGGCAACATCCTCGTCAACGCCTTTGCGGCCGGCCTCGCGAAGAGCGATGCGATCTTCTATTCGAAGGCGGAAGGTGTCGGCCTCCCCGTCGTCTATCTCGGCGCCAAGACGGGCCGCGACGGCGTCGGCGGCGCGACCATGGCGTCGGCCGAATTCGACGAGTCGATCGAGGAGAAGCGCCCGACCGTGCAGGTCGGCGACCCCTTCACCGAGAAATGCCTGCTCGAGGCCTGCCTCGAACTGATGCAGACCGGCGCCGTCATCGCGATCCAGGACATGGGCGCGGCGGGTCTCACCTGCTCGGCCGTCGAGATGGGCGCCAAGGGCGATCTCGGCATCGAACTCGACCTCGACAAGGTGCCGGTGCGCGAGGAGCGCATGACTGCCTACGAAATGATGCTTTCCGAAAGCCAGGAGCGCATGCTGATGGTGCTGCGCCCGGAAAAGGAAGAGGAAGCCAAGGCGATCTTCGTCAAGTGGGGCCTCGATTTCGCAATCGTCGGCAAGACGACCGACGACCTGCGCTTCCGCATCCTGCATCAGGGCGAGGAAGTGGCGAACCTGCCGATCAAGGACCTGGGCGACGAGGCTCCGGAATATGACCGCCCCTGGAGCCCGGCCAAGAGCCCTTCGCCGCTTGCCACCAACGACATTCCCGAGACCGATGTCGCCGAAGCGCTTCTGAAGCTGGCGGGTTCTGCCAACAACTCCTCGCGCCGCTGGGTCTACGAGCAATACGATACGCTGATCCAGGGCAATTCGCTGCAACTGCCGGGCGGCGACGCCGGAGTGGTCCGCGTCGACGGCCATGCGACGAAGGCGCTCGCCTTCTCCTCCGACGTCACGCCGCGCTATGTCGAGGCCGATCCTTTCGAAGGCGGCAAGCAGGCAGTCGCCGAGTGCTGGCGCAACCTCACGGCAACCGGTGCGCTGCCGCTCGCTGCAACGGACAATCTGAACTTTGGCAACCCCGAGCGGCCGGAAATCATGAGTCAGTTCGTGCACGCGATCAAAGGCATCGGCGAAGCCTGCCGCGCTCTCGATTTTCCGATCGTTTCCGGCAACGTCTCGCTCTACAACGAGACGAACGGTCAGGGGATTCTGCCGACCCCGACCATCGGCGGCGTCGGCCTGATCGGCGATTGGGCAAAGATGGCACGCATCCGCTTTGCAGCCGCCGACGAGGTGATCCTCGTTGCCGGAGCGCCGGAAGGCTGGGGAACCCATATCGCCCAGTCGGTCTACATGCGTGATATCCACGGCCGCACCGATGGCCCGGCGCCACATGTCGATCTGGCGCATGAGCGCAAGGTTGGCGACTTCGTTCGCGGCCTGATTGCGGACGGGCTGGTCACGGCCGTGCATGACTGCTCTTCGGGTGGCCTGGCCCTTGCCGTCGCGGAAATGGCGATGGCCTCCGGGATCGGCGCGACGATTGAAGCGCCCGCTGGACACGATCCGATTGCGGCCTTCTACGGGGAAGACCAGGGCCGCTATGTCGTGACCGTTACGCCCGGGAAGCTCGAGACGGTCGCCGCACGGGCGAGAGACGCTGGCGTGACCTTGCCGGACATCGGCACGACCGGCGGCGACACGGTGAAGCTCGGCGATGCGAAGGCGGTCTCCGTCGAGGAATTACGCTCGGCCCATGAAGCCTGGTTCCCCACTTACATGGGCGGCGATCTCGCTCCCGACAATTGAGGGATTGGCGGTTCGAAGGGGGCAAATCATGATTTGCCTTCCGCCCCTGAATCGTGGTTCCCTTGAAGTCACGAGCGGTGGCAGCGCCGCCACAGAAAAATAACAAAGGGAGTTGGCATGTCATGCCCATGACACCAGGCGATATCGAAGACATGATCAAGGCCGGGATCCCCGGCGCCAAGGTCACGATCCGCGATTTGGCCGGTGACGGCGACCACTATGCCGCCGAAGTCGTGGCCGAAGCGTTTCGTGGCAAGACCCGCGTGCAGCAGCACCAGATGGTCTACAACGCTCTAAAGGGCAATATGGGCGGCATACTCCATGCGCTCGCCCTACAGACCAGCGCGCCGGAGTGAGCCTGTATGGCGGATCTGATCAAGGAGCTCGTCAGCGGCATCGTTGACAGCGCGCTGAAGGAGATTCTGAAAAAGACCGGCGCCAGGAAAGCCTCAACGCGGCGGGCGAAGCGTCGGACCCGGAAGACCGTTTCGGGCGGTGGCATCCTCGAGGAGATCATCGAGGCTGCGATCCGCAGACCGGCAAGGAAACAGGTCAGCCGCCGCCGCACGGCTGCGTCCCGAGCAAAGTGCGCCGCCGCTCCGCCTGAGGGAGTGGTTCGCGAGCCGCATTTTGAGGACCATCAATATTTCTTGAGATTGGGTGGTGAAAATCGCGCCCGCGCATGCTATCTAAGCTGCAAAACGACATCCGGTCCTTGAAGCCGGCCAGGAAGGAAGACGATATGAGCGGAATTCAAGATTTCATCGCCAACGAAGTCAAGACGAACGACGTCGTTCTCTTCATGAAGGGCACGCCGCAGTTTCCGCAGTGTGGTTTCTCCGGCCAGGTGGTGCAAATTCTCGACTACATCGGCGTCGACTACAAGGGCATCAACGTGCTCGCCGATGCAGACCTGCGCCAGGGCATCAAGGATTACTCCAACTGGCCGACCATTCCGCAGCTCTATGTGAAGGGCGAATTCGTCGGCGGTTGCGACATCGTGCGCGAGATGTTCCAGGCGGGCGAGTTGCAGGAGCATCTTCAGGGACAGGGAATTTCCGTAAAGGGCGCCGCGTAAGGCCGCTAGTACCGAACAACTCTCGGAAAAGGCGGGCTGACCGCCTTTTTTGATTCCGGGATTATATGTCTCTCGGCTAATTTTCGACGTGCTCCAGGACCAGGCGGAGAAATTCACCCGCTCGGAATGCGCCTTCAACGGCCCAGAATTGGCAGACTTTTGACTTGCCCTCCATGGGGTTATCGACGGCATGCATTGACCCGGGGTGTGCGTCGTTGCGGCGGGATATTCTCGGCATCGACATCGGCAACGGTTCAACTCAGAACTGAAGTTTTACAGATAGTTCAACGTATTAAAGAGAGTTTTGCGCCTTCCGCATTAGCGGCGCGCTCTGGACTGCCGCCTGGTGGACGGTTAGCGGGAATCATGAAATGACAAAGCCTATAGATCAAACTGCCATGCTTTCCGGGCTGACCAAGGTCCAGTTCATCGCCCTGATGGCGATGCTGATGTCCATCAACGCAATTTCGATCGACATCATGTTGCCGGGACTGCAGGAAATCGGTGCGAGCCTTGGCGTTGCCGACGAAAACGACCGGCAATATGTCATCTCCGCCTATTTGTTCGGCATGGGCTTTGCGCAATTGTTCTTCGGCCCGCTTTCCGACCGTTTCGGCCGAAAAGCGCCCCTGCTGGCCGGGCTCGCGCTTTATGCTCTCTGCGCTGTCGCGATTGTATTTGTGCCGACATTCACGGCTCTTCTCTTCTTCCGCTTCCTGCAGGGTGTCGGTGCGGCGGCAACGCGCGTCGTCACCGTCTCGATTGTGCGGGATGTTTATGGCGGGCGCCAGATGGCGGAGATCATGTCGCTGGTGATGATGGTCTTCATGATCGTCCCGGTCGTTGCGCCGAGCATTGGTCAGTTGATCATGCTGTTCTCCGAATGGCACATGATCTTCGTCGTGATCGCCCTGTTCGCAACGATCGTGTCCACGCCGGTCGCTTTGCGGCTTCGGGAAACACTTGTTCCGGCGAACCGACGCGCTTTCACCCTGTCGACGATCCTGGACGGCTTCCGCATCGTTCTAACGAACCGGATCGCCCTATTCTATACGCTCGCGACGTCCGCGCTCCTCGGCGGCCTCTTTGGCTTCATAAACTCGGCGCAGCAGATCCTCGTCGGGATCTACGGGCTCGGCATCTGGTTCCCGGCTGTCTTCGCCACCTTTGCCGGGATGATGGCCGTTGCCTCGTTCACGAATTCGCGCCTGGTGGAGCGATTCGGCATGCGGGCGCTGTCGCATGCGGCACTGCTCGGTTTCGCCCTGGCAAGCTTCGTCTGGATGGTCGCGTCGCTGATCGGGCCGCTGCCGCTGCCGCTCTTCGTTCTCCTTCAGGCCGCCGCAATGTTCCAGTTCGGCCTGATGGCCGCGAATTTCAACGCGATGGCGATGGAACCGCTTGGCCATGTGGCTGGCACCGCCTCCTCCGTGTTGGGATTTACGCAGACGATCGGCGGCGGCTTTATCGGTGCACTCGTCGGCCAGGCTTTCGACGGGACCGTGACACCGCTGGCCGTCGGCTTTTCCATCGTAGCCACCCTTGCTCTGGTCTTCGTGCTGATCGCGGAGCAGGGAAAGCTTTTCAAACCGCACAATCCTGCCGGCTAGCCGGACGCCCGGTGTGGCACAACGGCCGGATTGTTCCTCCCAAATCTGCCTATTGTGGATACTCAAATGACTTCCATCTCAGAAGATACCCTCAACGCCCGACAACAATCGAAACATATCGACACGGTTTCAGGCGCGGCACGGATCGGCATGGGCCTCGTCGAATTCGTCGTGACCATTGCCGTGATGACGGCGAGCGTCGCGCTTGCGATCGACAGCATGCTGCCGGCGCTTTCGAGCATCGGACAGTCGTTCGGCGTTGCCAATGCCAATGACGCACAGCTCGTCATCGGCATCTTTTTCCTCGGATTCGGCTTTTCGCAGATATTCTTCGGCAGCCTTTCGGACGCTTTCGGGCGCCGTGTCGTGTTGCTCGGTGGATTGGCCTTCTTCACTCTTTCGAGCTTTGCCGCCTCGCAGGCGACGAGCTTCGAAGCGCTGCTCGTCCTCCGTTTCATCCAGGGGATCGGCGCGGCGGCCGTGCGGATCACGACCATGGCGATCGTGCGCGACTGTTTCGGCGGTCGCGAGATGGCACGCGTCATGTCCTATGTGATGATCGTCTTCATGATCGTGCCGATCGTCGCTCCGTCGCTCGGACAGCTCGTCATCCTCTATGCCGATTGGCACTGGATCTTCATCCTGATCGGACTGATCGGCCTGATCCTGTTCCTGGTAGCCCTGACGCGCATGTCGGAGTCTCTACCGGTTGAGGAGCGCCTGCCACTCTCGGTCAGCGCGATCCTTTCAGGATTCCGGACAGTCCTGACGAACCGCATCACCTGCGGCTATATGATCGGCCTGACATTGTTCACAGCGGTCATCTGCGCCTACATCGTCAGCGTTCAGCAGGTGTTCGGTGAGATCTACGGCCTTGCCGATTGGCTGCCGATCGCCTTCGCCGGAACGGCCGGCGGCATCGCCGTCGCGAATTTTGCCAATGGCTTCTTCGTCCGCAGCTTCGGCATGCGCCGTATCTCGCACGTTGCAATGATCCTGTTCACGCTGCTTTCAGCGGCAGGCTTTGCCATATCGCTTGCCGGCACTCCGGCCTTCGTCGTCAGCTATCTGCTGTTCTCGGTCCTGCTGATGTTCTTCGCCCTGATCGCAACAAACTTCACCGCCATCAGCCTTGAGCCAATGGGACATCTCGCCGGAACGGCGACGGCGATCACAGGCTTCATCTCGACGACCGCCGGCGCCCTCATCGGCAGCGCCGTCGGTCAGCTGTTCAACGGAACACTGCAGCCCCTGTTCGGTGGTTTCGCCCTGTTCGGACTGCTCACCATTGCCGCAACGCTCTGGGCGGAAAAGGGAAAGCTCTTCACGCATCCGGGCGACAATCCCACGGCGCACGATCACGGCGGCGGTCATATCTAAGACAACGCCCGCTCGTCGTTTCGAGCGGGCTTTTTTTTTGTCTCCGTGCTTCCTGTCGCGCTCAGACAGTAAAGACCTCGCGCCGCAGCACTTCCCAGCTTTCCTTGTCGGTGGCGAGCAGCAGCCCGCCATTGGTGTGCGCCGGTAGGTAGCGTGACCCGTCGAAGCGTGCCGCATAGGCGCCGGCCTCTTCGGCGATCAGCGTGCCGGCGAGGTGGTCCCACGGCATGAGCTTCTGGTACATCAGGAAATGCAAATGACCAGAGGCGAAGATGCGGTATTCATGCGCAGCACAGCGGTAGCTGGTGGCAATCCTCACCTTGGCCATATTGCCCATCACGATGCGGCGGTCATCTTCCTTGTAAAAGGCCGTCGATGCGCCACCGACCATGTTTCCAAGCGGCACGCCGGCGGTGACCGACAGCTTCTCCTGCGATCCGTTCGGCCGGCACATCCAGGCACCGGAGCCCTTCTCGGCAATGACCCAATCGTTGCCGAGCGGGTCGTAGATAATCCCGGCAACCGTTTCCCCCTTGGCGACGACGCTCGCCATCACCCCAAAGAGCGGCATGCCGGCCGCGAAGTTGAACGTGCCGTCGATCGGATCCACGACGATAGCGAGATCAGCCTCCGCCAGCTTGTCGAGGAGCGCGGGATCGGCAGCGACCGATTCCTCGCCGATGAAGACTGCGCCAGGCGCAACCGCATCGATCTTCGATTTGATGAGCCTCTCGGCAGCCTCGTCGCCCTCGGTCACGAGATCGATAGCCTCGGACTTCATCCGCACATCGCCCGATTCCAGATTCCGGAAGCGAGGCAGGATCTCCTTCACCGCCGCCTCCTGCAATAGGTTTGCGAGGGCGGCGATATCGACGGATTGGCTCATTCTTTGGGCTCCGGAGAAAGGGACTGGAAATCGAAAAGCTTCGGGTCGAGGAGGTGAGCCGGGTTTACATGGCCGAGCGCGCGCAGCATCGTATCCTTGCGGCCGGGCATGCGCCGCTCGATATCGGCAAGCATTGCCTTCATGGCATTGCGCTCGAGGCCATCCTGCGAGCCGCAGAGATCGCAGGGGATGATCGGAAACTCCATCGCTGCGGCGAATTTCGCCAGATCTTCCTCGGCCGCATAGGCAAGCGGCCTCAGGACCATCAGGTCGCCTTCGTCATTGAGGAGCTTCGCCGGCATGGATGCAAGCCGGCCGCCATGGAAGAGATTCATGAAGAAGGTTTCGAGAATGTCTTCGCGATGGTGCCCGAGCACCAGCGCGTCGCACCCCTCCTCCCGCGCGATGCGGTAGAGGTTGCCACGTCTCAGCCTGGAACAGAGCGAGCAATAGGTGGCGCCCGTCGGCACCTTTTCCTTCACGATCGAATAGGTGTCGCGGTATTCGATCCGGTGCTTGATGCCGATCGAGGCGAGATAGTCCGGCAGGATGTGCTTTGGGAAATTCGGCTGGCCCTGGTCGAGATTGCAGGCAATGAGCTCGACCGGCAGAAGCCCGCGCCATTGCAGGTCCATCAGCAGTGCCAGCAAGCTGTAACTGTCCTTGCCGCCCGAAACGCCGATAAGCCATCGCTTTGACCCCTTCAGCATCCCGAATTCATCGAAAGCCTGACGCACCTGGCGCAACAGGCGCTTCCTGAGCTTATTGAAGGAGACGGAGGACGGCATGCGCGCGAACAGCGGATGCGCACCGGTGTCCAAGCCGGGATCTTGCTCATCGATTGCGATGCCCGTCGTTTCGCACTGGGACGATTGTGAGAGTTCCATGGCGGTGGTCTCGGAATCTGCGGCGATAATAGAGCGCCCAAAGGTCTGCCTCAGCACTTGCCCCGTCCGGCCCGGAAGATCAAGGGAAAACGGGGGGCGTCCGTTCGTCACTTCCGTCCGTTCGTCACTGGCCGAAGACCGACCAGCCGGTGCGGGCGGCCAGCATTTCGAGTGCCAGCGATCCGAGCAGCGAATTGCCGTTCTCGTTGAGGCCCGGCGACCAGACGGCAATGGAGGCCTTTCCGGGCGCAACGGCCATGATACCGCCGCCGACGCCGCTCTTGCCGGGCAAGCCGACGCGATAGGCGAAGTCGCCGGAACCGTCATAGTGGCCGCAGGTGAGCATCAGTGCATTGATGCGCCGCGCCCGCTGGCGCGACACGACGGAATGGCCGGTCAACGGATTGGTCCCGCCGGCAGCCAGAAACAGGCCGGCCTTGGCAAGCTGGCTGCAGGTCATGGCGAGCGCGCAATGGTGGAAATAGACGCCGAGCACATGTTCGACCGGATGATCGAGGCGTCCGAACGACCGCATGAAGCTGGCGAGCGCGAAATTGCGGTAGCCCGTGGCCGTCTCGGAGCGGGCCACCTCGTGGTCGATGACGATATTCTCGTCGTCGGCAAGATAGCGGACGAAACGCACGATCTCGCCGATCAATTCCCTCGGGGTATGGCCGGCGAGGATGAGATCGCTGATCGTGATCGCCCCGGCATTGATGAACGGATTGCGCGGCTTGCCGCCTTCATGCTCGAGCTGCACGATCGAGTTGAAGGCAGAACCGGACGGCTCGCGCCCTACCCGGTGCCAGATATTCTCGCCATGCTTGCCAAGCGCCAGCGTCAGCGTGAACACCTTGGAAATGCTCTGGATCGAGAACGGCGCTTCCGCATCGCCGACGCGATGCATCTCTCCACCAGTCGTGATGATTGCCATGCCGAAATGCCGGGGATCAACGCGGGCAAGCTGGGGAATATAGTCGGCTACCTTTCCCTCGCCGAACCGCGGCGTCAGCTCTCGATAGATGTCGTCGAGGATCAGTTGCAGATCCTGTGGCGCTTTCTGCTCCGGCATACGGCACTCCTCGATCTCAATCGGGATAGGAATGGTCTTTGCGGCGCGTCACCGCTTTCCCACTCCATCTATGATTCTCGTTTCAACATTTCCGTACAAAAAAACCGCCCGTCTCCGGGCGGTTTTCGAAAGTCGCAGGCGAGCCTGGATTAACGCGAATAGAATTCGACGACCAGGTGCGGTTCCATGACGACCGGGTACGGGACGTCGGTCAGAGCCGGGACGCGGACAAAGGTCGCGACCATCTTATTGTGATCGGCTTCGAGGTAGTCCGGAACGTCGCGCTCAGCGAGCTGGACGGATTCGAGGACCGAAACGAGCTGTTTGGACTTGTCCTTGACTTCGATGACGTCGCCCGGCTTGCAACGGTAGGAACCGATGTTGACGCGAACGCCGTTGACCTTGACGTGGCCGTGGTTGACGAACTGGCGGGCGGCAAAGACGGTCGGAACGAACTTGGCGCGGTAGACGATCGCGTCGAGGCGCGACTCGAGCAGGCCGATCAGGTTTTCCGGGGTGTCGCCCTTGCGGCGGGAAGCTTCGGCGAAGATCGCGCGGAACTGCTTTTCACGGATATCGCCGTAGTAGCCCTTCAGCTTCTGCTTGGCGCGCAGCTGCACGCCGAAGTCGGAGAGCTTGGACTTGCGGCGCTGGCCGTGCTGGCCCGGGCCGTATTCGCGACGGTTGACCGGGGACTTCGGACGGCCCCAGATGTTTTCGCCCATGCGGCGGTCAATTTTATACTTGGACGATTCGCGCTTGCTCATCGCATTTCCTTTCAAACAGTTACACCGGCCTGTTACCAAACCGGATCAAGGAAACACGCCCTCCTCTGAACCCATTTTAGGGGTTCTGACAGGTTTCTCACGATCGCTGCCGGAGAAACCACGGGACATGTCAAATGAAACACCGGGCATCGCTGCCCGGCGTTGGGCGGGTGTTTACGCATTGGGCGGTGAATTGTCAAACAGATTTACGCGAAAAACGCAGAGATTTCCGGCACTCGTCACTCCGCGGCGGCGCGTTCAGATATGCCGGTATCGAGCGCATTCGCATCGCCCGGCATGGTCTCGGCCGCGAGATCGGGAAAGGCTACGATGCGCCTGCCAGAGAAATCCGCATGAACGACGATCAGCCCCTGCTCCTCGAAATAGCCGAGCAGCCGCCGCGCGCGCCGGGCCGAGTGGGTGCCGTAAGCGCGCGCGATCATTGTGTCCGATGGGCACGGCAGGCCACGCACGGCCGCCTGTGCGATCATCAGGAAGACAGCCTGTAGGTCTTCGGTCACCCGATCGGCGAGACGGAGAGCCGATGCCCATGCTTCGGTCGCGGCCGTCTCCGCATCGACGCCCGAGCGGGCCACAGCCATTCTGCGCCGAAAGACACTCAGAGATGGTGCGGAGCCGGGTACACGGCGAATGCGGCAGCGGACAAGAAAATCCTGATACAGTTCCGCGTCCGGCCGGAAGGCCGCCTCAGGGTTGGCGAGAATTTCCGCGAACAGGCCGTCGAGCATGGCTTCGCGTTCTTCCGCTGAAATCTGTGGCTGCGCGGGCTTCAAGTCCACCGGCGCCACCGGCTCCGGTCGCGGTCGGGACAATTCTGCAAGGATATCGCTCGCGGGCCGCGGCTGCGGCGCCGGACGGCGCATGACGGGCCGGCTCAACTCTTCCGGATCCGGCGTGAAGATCAGGTCCTCGACGTCCTGCGGTGCTTCCGGCAGCGGCATCAGCTTCGGGCTCGTCGAGCGCGCCGAAGTCTCGACCGATCCGATCGTTACCTTCAGCGGCCGACGGGAAAGCGCCGGGCCAAGCGCCACGAACGAGCCGCGCTTCAGATCGCGGAACATTTCGGCCGTGCGCCGGTCCATGCCGAGAAGATCGGCAGCGCGCTGCATGTCGATATCGAGGAAGGTGCGCCCCATCAGGAAGTTCGAGGCTTCCGCCGCGACGTTCTTCGCGAGCTTCGCCAGGCGTTGCGTGGCGATCACGCCGGCAAGCCCGCGCTTGCGGCCGCGGCACATCAGATTGGTCATCGCGCCGAGCGAGATCTTGCGCGCCTCTTCCGATACGTCGCCTCCGACAGACGGCGCGAACATCTGCGCCTCGTCGACGACCACCAGAACCGGATACCAGTATTCGCGCTCGGCATCGAACATCGCATTGAGGAACACGCCGGCGCTGCGCATCTGCTGCTCGATATCGAGGCCTTCAAGCGAAAGCACGCAAGAGACGCGGTGCTGGCGAATGCGCGTCGCGATACCGATCAGTTCCGCGTCCGTGCGTTCGCCTTCGATCACCACATGGCCGAACTTGTCGGCAAGCGTCACGAAATCGCCTTCCGGATCGATGATGCACTGCTGCACCCAGGGCGCGGATTGCTCGAGCAGCCGGCGCAACAGATGCGACTTCCCGGAGCCGGAATTGCCCTGCACCAGGAGACGCGTCGCCAGAAGCTCCTCGATATCGAGCGAGGCCGAAGTCCCCTCGGACGTCGTTCCCATGTCGATGCCGACTTTCATTCTTACCTCTTCGTCAGGAATGATTCGCAACCCCGCCGGGATCGCCAAACGAGCGACACCTAGCACGGTTTTGCCAGCGGTCAGCGCCGCTATTCTGACAACTCACAGGAATACGAAGGCCACTCAGATAGAGCAAAACGCTTTGCAGGGAAAAGCTCGCAAAAGTTGAAATTGGATAGATGCGCTCCTATATGTTTATCCGCCTGAAAATGGCCCACAGAGGACTGCAACTCTTCCGATGTCCCAGTACGAAACCGAAAACCACTTTCAATTCGACCAGCAATTGCGCGAATCCGGGAAGGACGCTTACCGCGTCATCTCGCGAGCCGAAGCGCGGCGCTCCTGGCCAGCTTGGCCCTTGCTATCGCCGTTGTGCTTGCAATAGCCGCCTTCATCCTGCCGACGGCCTTCTGACGATCATGCGGAACGTACAGTGAGCCCAAAGCCCTGCATCAACCGTCGCGTCGCGAAATCGGGCCTGCCGGAGGTGAATATCGCCGGGTCCTCGCCATTCAACGGTTCGAAACCGTTCGGCAGCGGCACGAGCGAATGCGCCCGCCGCGCGATCGCCTCGGCCGGATCCAGCCAGTCGACCGGCCAGGGCGCCAGCCGTCGGAAGACGTTCGCCATGAAGGGATAATGCGTGCAGGCCAGCACGACGATATCGGTCTGCCTGCCGTCCATCTCGACGAAGCACGGCGCGATCTCCGCCAGCACCGCCTCGTCCTCCAGCTTTTCACCGCGGATGTAAGCTTCCGCCATGCGCGCCAGATTTTCGGAGCCGACAAGCCGCACGTGACATTGAGAGGCGAAGGACTGGATGAGGTCGCGGGTGTAGGCGCGCTTCACCGTGCCGGGCGTCGCCAGAACCGCGACCAGCCCTGAACGTGTGCGCTCGGCCGCGGGCTTGATCGCCGGCACCGTCCCGACGAAGGTCATCTGCGGATAGGCCGCGCGCAGATCCGACCCGACGAGCGTGAAGGCTGTGTTGCAGGCGATGATGCAGATTTCCGGATCGTGCTCCGCCAGCAAGTCGCCGAAGAGCGCAATCACCCGGGCCTTCAGAGCGCCCTCCTCCCATCCGCCATAGGGAAATCCCGCATCGTCGGCGACATAGATGAAGTGCCGCTCCGGCATGAGCACGCGCGCTTCGCGCAGCACCGTCAGGCCGCCGATGCCGCTGTCGAAGACGAGAATGGGTTTCAGTTCAGTCGTCGTCACCGCTGCCTCGCACTTTCCTGCCGTCGGCGGGTGCGCCCGAGCCGCGCGGGTTTTCGCGCGTGAAGCGGTCGAGCGATGAGATGACGCCGCGGAGCACCCGGATTTCTGATTCGCTGAAGGATGGCCTAGTCAGAACAGCGCGGAGATTTTCCACTAATTTCGGCTTTTTATCGGCGGAGCGAAAATAGTTGCGCGCCTCGAGCGCCTCCTCGAGATGATCGAACAAGCCCTGGAGATGCTCCTTGGTGGCAGGCTGCTGTTCGATCGCCTGGAATGAAGTTTCGTCCTCCGACTCCATGCCGGTCTTCATCCACTCATAGGACATCAGCAGCACGGCCTGGGCAAGATTGAGCGATGCGAAGGCCGGATTGACCGGGAAGGTGACGATCTCATCCGCCAGAGCCACTTCCTCATTGGTCAATCCGGTGCGCTCGCGGCCGAAAATAATGCCGACCGCCTGGCCGCTCTTGAAGCGCTGACGCAGCGTGCGAGTGGCGACGATCGGCGAACGCACCGGCTTGTAACCGTCACGGTCGCGGGCCGTGGTGGCATAGACGAAGTTGAGGTCGCCGATCGCCTCCTCGAGCGAACTATAGAGCTTGGCGCCGTCGATCACGTGATCGGCGCGGCTCGCTGCCGAGCGCGCCTTCTCACTTGGCCAGCCATCGCGAGGATTGACGAGGCGCAGCTCCGACAAGCCGAAATTCGCCATCGCCCGGGCGACCATGCCGATATTTTCGCCGAGCTGCGGATAGGCGAGAATGATCGCCGGACCTTCGGTCAAGAGTTCGCGCTCGCTGTTGGTGCCTGCCATTATGATACCCTGCCTCCTTTGCCGCTTCCCTCGCACAAAAGCCTTCGAAGTTAAAGCCGGGACGCTGAAGACGGCAACCGTCCTACGTCACCCAAAGTTTCGGCCAAGCATGCTTTGCCTTGTGGGTCCACAGTGCTATAGGGCTCTGGATTTTCCCACCGTCGGAATGCCGCACGCGGTGTTCCGCAAGCTACGAGGCATATTCATGGCAAAGATCAAGGTCGCCAATCCGGTCGTCGAACTCGACGGCGATGAGATGACCCGCATCATCTGGCAGTTCATCAAGGACAAGCTGGTCCATCCCTACCTCGACCTTGATCTCGAATATTACGATCTCAGCGTCGAAAACCGTGATGCGACGGAAGACCAGGTGACGATCGATGCTGCAAATGCCATTAAGAAGCACGGCGTCGGCGTCAAGTGCGCGACGATCACGCCGGATGAGGCACGCGTCGAGGAATTCAACCTGAAGAAGATGTGGAAGTCGCCGAACGGCACGATCCGCAACATCCTTGGCGGCGTTATCTTCCGCGAGCCGATCATCTGCAAGAACGTGCCGCGTCTCGTTCCCGGCTGGACGAAGCCGATCATCGTCGGCCGTCACGCTTTCGGCGACCAGTACCGCGCCACCGACTTCAAGTTCCCGGGCAAGGGCAAGCTGTCGATCAAGTTCGTCGGCGAGGACGGCCAGACGATCGAGCACGACGTCTATGACGCGCCGGGCGCCGGCGTTGCGATGGCCATGTACAACCTCGACGAATCGATCACCGAATTCGCCCGCGCCTCCTTCAACTACGGCCTGCAGCGCAAGGTGCCGGTCTATCTCTCGACCAAGAACACCATTCTGAAGGCCTATGACGGCCGCTTCAAGGACATCTTCCAGAAGGTGTTCGAGGAGGAATTCGCCGAGCAGTTCAAGGTCGCCAAGCTCTGGTACGAGCACCGCCTGATCGACGACATGGTCGCCTCGGCACTGAAGTGGTCCGGCGGCTACGTCTGGGCCTGCAAGAACTACGACGGCGACGTGCAGTCGGACATCGTCGCGCAGGGCTTCGGCTCGCTCGGCCTGATGACCTCGGTGCTGATGACGCCCGACGGCAAGACAGTCGAAGCGGAAGCCGCGCACGGCACGGTCACCCGCCACTACCGCCAGCACCAGAAGGGCGAGGAAACCTCGACCAACTCGATCGCCTCGATCTTCGCCTGGACGCGCGGCCTTGCGCATCGCGCCAAGCTCGACGGCAATGCCGAACTCGCGAAGTTCTCCGAAACCCTGGAACGCGTCTGCGTCGAAACCGTCGAAGCCGGCTTCATGACCAAGGACCTGGCGCTGCTGATCGGTCCCGACCAGCCGTGGCTCTCGACCACCGGCTTCCTCGACAAGATCGACGAGAACCTCAAGAAGGCGATGGCCGCTTAATCGGCCCATTCCAGACCACGAATGAGAAACCCGGCCTCGCGCCGGGTTTTTGCTTTTGACCAGAATAGACGGCTCGCGCGATAATTGGAGCGCGGGAGAGGCCGGCAGAGGACATGGTACTCGATCCTTTCCTATGGATGGTCCAATCATAAGATGGAGCGATCGCGATCTAGACCGGTAAGACTCGTCGCTTCTGATATCGACGGCACGCTGCTTGGCGATGACGCGGCTGCCGCACGCTTTCGGTTGACCTGGGAAGCGCTTTCCGAGGGCGAGCGCCCCCTTCTGATCTACAACAGCGCGCGTTCGTCCGAAGATATCCTGTCATTGGTCGACGCAAATCTATTGCCGGCGCCGGACTACGTGATCGGTGGCGTCGGCACGATGATGACCGAAGGGCGGATGCGCACGCGGATAGAGGCCTTCATCAAGGAGCTCGGTCCAGCCCTCGACCCGGCTGCCATCGCCGCGATCATCGGCTCGATCGAGGGTGCAATATTTCAGGTGACCGCGGACCAGAATCCGCATAAGGCGAGTTGGCACCTACATGATGCCGAGCAGGAACGCATCCACGACATCGCGGCACGATTGAGGAGCGCCGGGTTGGACGTGAAGCTGATCTATTCCAGCAGGCGTGATATCGATATATTGCCGCGCACCGGCGGCAAGGGCAGCGCGCTTGCCTGGATTTGCCGGGAGCTTGCAGTCGATCTCGACGAAGTGGTCGTCGCCGGCGACACCGGAAACGACCTGGAGATGTTCGAGATGCCGCTTGTCCGTGGCGTCGTCGTTGCCAACGCACTTGCCGAACTTTGCCGGGCCGTTGCCCAGGATCGCCGACACTATCTTGCCCGCGCCTCCCACGCCGACGGGGTGATCGAGGGCCTGCGCCACTTGGGTGTCGTGCGGTAGTTCCGGCCGAACGCCAAGCTGACAATGTCACTTCAGCGGCAGGTAGATTTCCGTCAGCAGCTCCGTCGGCGCCACTTCACGCGGATTGTTGAGGTATTTCTCGAACATGACGCTGTCACGGATTTCTCGGCCGGAGTTCGACAGCCAGGTCCCATAGAACCATTGATAGGCCTTCGGCATGTCGGCATAGGGCCCCTTATGCCGCAGCACGGCGTATTGCCCCCCGTCGATCGTCTGCGGCGTCAGCGGCGCCTCCGCCAACCGGTCTTCCTTTGTCGTGACGCAGGCGAAAGATCGGAGCTTGTCCGTCTCCACCAGTTCCGGATCATCCAGGTAGATGCCGATCATTTCCATCTCCGGCCGGAACAGGCCGCGCGCGAAGAGTGTGCCGTAGAGTGTCTCGAAGGCCTGACCGACGGCCATGTAAGAGCCGGAATGGGCAACGCCCAGCAAAGTCAGCGGATCTATCGTCCTCAGCGTAACGTCGTACATGACAGCATTTCCTTCCATCCAAGGGGTTTCAAAGGCTTTGTGGCTCCCCTCCTTCCTGTAGCGCGCCGGCGGAAGGCCAAAGACGGCCTTGAAGGTACGGTTGAAGGATTGAACATTCGGGTAGCCCGAGCGTCGCGCAATCGCGTCCACTGCGAGGTCGGTCTGGACGAGTTCTGCCGCCGCCCGCTGCAGCCGCAATCTCTTGACCGTCGCTGCCAAGGTCTCGCCGTGCACCGCCCGGTAGATGCGATGCCAGTGGTGCGGCGACAGGCAAGCGATCTCCGACAACCGATCGAGATCCAGCTCTTCGTCGAGATGTCCGTAGATATAGGCCGAGACGCGATGAAGCCGCCTCTCATATGTCGCCCATGCACCGCCCGTCATATCGAACCTTTCGCACTTCGCTCGAACACGTTCAAACCACGTATCGATTTGACAAATCCTGCTGATCTGAAGACCCGACCACCCGCTTGTACGGCATGGCGACTCAGATAGGCTGAGAATGCCCGGCACGTACGATTCCGCCAACGTGGCGGATCTGGAAAGTCTCGCCGATGTCCGATTCCCTCGTTCCGAAAACCGCCAGCGTCCTGGCCGAAGGATATGGCCTTGCCCGGCTGAAAGCGGACGCTTTCGCAGGCCTGACCGTCGCTATCGTTGCCTTGCCGCTCTCCATGGCAATCGCCATCGCCTCCGGCGTCACCCCCGATCGCGGCCTCTACACCGCGATTGTCGGCGGCTTCCTCGTTTCGCTCCTCGGCGGCAGCCGCGTCCAGATCGGCGGTCCGGCGGGTGCCTTCATCGTTCTCCTCGCCGAGACCGCCGCCCGGCACGGCATCGATGGCCTGTTGCTCGCGACTGCCATGGCCGGCGTCATGCTCGTTGCGGCCGGCTACTTACGCCTCGGGCAATACATCAAGTTCATCCCCTACCCCGTCACGGTCGGCTTCACGGCGGGCATTGCCGTGATCATCTTTGCCAGCCAGTTGCGCGACCTTTTCGGCCTGACGCTTCCGGGCGGCGAACCGGGACCGATTGTTGAAAAGATCATGGCACTCGGCCGGTCGGCCGACACGTCCAATTGGGCGGCAGTACTGACGGCTGCCCTGACCATCACCATCATTCTCGCGCTGCGCCGGCTGGCGCCGCATTGGCCCGGCATGCTGATCGCCGTCGCAGCGGCATCGATTGTCGTCGTCATCCTGCACCTGCCGACCGAAACGATAGGCACACGCTTCGGCGGTATTCCTCGCGGACTGCCGCTTCCGACCTTGCCGCCGCTGTCCTTCGAGAAGGCCGTCGCCGTCTTCCCGGATGCGGTCTCCTTCGCCCTTCTCGGCGCGATCGAATCCCTGCTTTCGGCCGTGGTCGCCGACGGCATGACGGGTCGCAGACATCGATCCAGCATGGAGTTGATTGCCCAGGGAATCGCCAATCTGTGTTCGGCGCTCTTCGGCGGCATTTGCGTGACCGGCACCATTGCCCGGACGGCGACGAATGTGCGGGCCGGAGGGACAAGCCCCTTCTCGGGCATGCTGCATTCCGCCTTTTTTCTTCTCTTCATGCTGCTCGCAGCACCACTCGCAAGCTATATCCCGCTCGCCTCGCTTGCGGGCGTGCTCGCCGTCGTCGCCTGGAACATGATCGAGAAGCCCGCCTTCATGGCGCTCTTGCGATCCTCCTACGGTGACGCCGTCGTGCTGCTCGCCACCTTTCTCATCGTCGTCTTCCGCGAGCTGACGGAAGGGATCGTAGTCGGCGTCGCACTAGGCGCCGTCCTGTTCATCAATCGAATGGCGAGAAGCATCGCAGTCGGCGAAACGAAGCCGCTCGCGATGCTGCAGTCGGCGAACGGCGAAGAGCACCCGGTCATCGCCGATGATCCGGATACGGTGATTTATCGGATCTCGGGTATCTTCTTCTTCGGCTCGGCGGCCACCGTTGCCGCAGTGCTCGACCGGATCGCCGACCAGCGCCGAAACTTCATTCTCGACTGCTCCGAAGTCCCCTTCATGGATTCGACCGCCGCCAACGTCATCGAAGGTACGTTGCGCAAGGCGGAGAGGATCGGCGTGCACTTCATCATCGTCGGGGCCAATACGCAGGTTCGCCGCGCCCTCTATCAGCACCACGTTCGTCCGCCGCGCGTCTTGATGCGCGCCTCTATCCAGGCGGCGCTCGAAACCATCCGCAGCGAAAAAGGCGCATGAAAAAGGGCGCCGCAGCGCCCTTCCGTCTGTCTTTTCTCAATGCTGTTCAGCCGGCTAGTGCGACGGCGACCGCCTCGATCGCTTCGGCGGCGCGCCCGCCATCCGGGCCGCCGGCCTGGGCCATATCGGGTCGTCCGCCGCCCCCCTTGCCGCCGAGCGCGGCTGAGGCGACACGCACCAGATCGATGGCGCTGACCTTGGAGGTGAGATCGTCCGTGACGGCCACCACCGCGCTGGCCTTCCCGTCGCCCGTGACGCCGACGAAGGCGACGACACCGGAACCGAGCGTCTTCTTGCCGTCATCGGCTAGGCTTTTCAGGTCCTTCGCCTCGACGCCGGAAACGACCTTGCCGAGGAACCGGACGCCGCCGATCTCGCGGGCCGCATCGCCCGAGCCATTCTGGCCGTCGCCGACGAGCGCGAGTTTCTTCTTGGCTTCGGTGAGTTCGCGTTCGAGCTTGCGTCGCTCGTCGAGGAGTGCCTCGACCCGACCAAGAACATCCCCGGCCTGTACCTTCAGCGCAGCCGCCAGCGTCTTGACGCGCTCATCCTGTTCGTTGAGGTAAGCCCGGGCCGCTTCGCCGGTCAGCGCCTCGACGCGGCGTACGCCGGCGCCCACCGCGCTTTCCGAGACGACGCGCACCAGGCCGATGTCGCCGGTTGCGGAGACGTGCGTGCCGCCGCAGAGTTCGACCGAATAGGGTTTTCCGGCCTTCGAGCCGCGAATGCCTTGGCCCATCGCTACGACGCGGACCTCGTCGCCGTATTTCTCGCCGAAAAGTGCCATGGCGCCCTCGGCGATCGCATCGTCCACGCTCATCAGCCGAGTCGTGACTGGCGTATTCTGGACGATGATCTCGTTCGCCATCTCCTCGACTTCCTTCAGTTCCTCCGCCGACATCGGCTTTGGATGGGAAACGTCGAAGCGCAGCCGCTCGGGTGCGACGAGCGAACCCTTTTGCGCCACGTGGGTGCCAAGCACCTCGCGCAGCGCCTCATGCAGCAGGTGGGTTGCAGAATGGTTGGCGCGCAGGCGCGCACGGCGCGCATGGTCAACGGTGAGTGCGGCCGCCTCGCCCGTCTTCAGAATGCCTTCCGCTACCACGCCATAATGGACGAAGAGCCCTTCGCCGCGTTTCTGCGTGTCGTTGACCGTAAGTTTCCCCGTTTCGGTGGCGATCACGCCGGTATCGCCCACCTGCCCGCCGGATTCTCCGTAGAAGGGTGTCTGGTTCAGGATCAACTGGACACTCTCGCCTTTGGTGGCGGACTCAACGACTGCGCCATCGCGGACGATTGCCTGGATCACGGCCTCAGCCGATTCCGTGTCGTAGCCGAGGAAGTCGGTCGCGCCGTGCTTCTCCTTCAGTTCGAACCAGATCGTCTCGGTGGCGGCTTCGCCGGAGCCGGCCCAATTGGCCCGCGCTTCGGCTTTCTGCCGATCCATGGCAACCGAAAACGCGTCAGTATCGACGGTGATGCCCTTGGCGCGCAGCGCATCCTGCGTCAGGTCGAGCGGGAAACCGTAGGTGTCGTAGAGCTTGAAAGCCGTTTCGCCATCGAACTGGTCACCCTCGGAAAGGCCGGCCGAAGCGTCTGCGAGCAGGTTCAAGCCGCGCTCCAGCGTCTTGCGGAAACGGGTTTCTTCGAGCTTCAGCGTTTCGGAGATCAGCGCTTCGGCGCGGACCAGTTCCGGATAGGCCCGGCCCATCTGGCCGACAAGCGCCGGCAAGAGCTTCCACATCAGCGGATCCTGCGCGCCGAGGAGCTGCGCATGACGCATGGCGCGGCGCATGATGCGGCGCAGCACATAACCGCGCCCCTCGTTCGAAGGCAGGACGCCGTCGGCGATCAGGAACGCGGAGGAACGCAGATGGTCGGCGATGACGCGGTGGCTCGCTCGACGGTCACCCTCGGCCTTGACGCCGGTCGCTTCCTCGGAGGCAGCAATCAGTGCGCGGAACAGATCGATGTCATAATTGTCGTGCTGGCCCTGCAGCACCGCGGCGAGGCGCTCCA
Organism: Sinorhizobium sp. BJ1; assembly: GCF_002531555.1. Classification (NCBI taxonomy): domain Bacteria; kingdom Pseudomonadati; phylum Pseudomonadota; class Alphaproteobacteria; order Hyphomicrobiales; family Rhizobiaceae; genus Sinorhizobium; species Sinorhizobium sp. BJ1. Next base: position 306,069 of record NZ_NWTH01000005.1, on the reverse strand, counting down.
GACCCATGCCTGTATCGATCGACGGGCGCGGCAGGTCGACACGCTCTTCTTTCGTGATCTGCTCGTATTGCATGAAGACGAGGTTCCAGATCTCGATGAACCGGTCGCCATCTTCCTCGGCCGAGCCGGGCGGCCCACCCCAGATCTGCTGGCCGTGGTCGTAGAAGATTTCCGAGCACGGACCGCAGGGGCCGGTATCGCCCATGGCCCAGAAGTTGTCGCTGGTCGGAATGCGGATGATGCGGTCGTCACCGAAACCGGCGATCTTCTTCCAAAGGCCAAAGGCTTCATCGTCGGTGTGATAGACGGTGACGAGCAGGCGCTTGGCGTCGAGACCGTATTCCTTGGTGATCAGGTTCCAGGCGAGCTCAATCGCGCGCTCCTTGAAATAGTCGCCGAAGGAGAAGTTGCCGAGCATCTCGAAGAAGGTGTGATGCCGGGCCGTATAGCCGACATTATCGAGGTCGTTGTGCTTGCCGCCGGCGCGCACGCATTTCTGCGACGTTGCCGCCGTCGTATACGGACGCTGCTCGAGGCCTGTGAAGACGTTCTTGAATTGCACCATGCCGGCATTGGTGAACATCAATGTCGGGTCGTTACGCGGCACCAGAGGGCTCGACGGCACGATTTCGTGACCGTTCTTGCGGAAATAGTCGAGGAACATCGACCGGATTTCATTCACGCCGCTCATCTTGCGTCCTATCTGTGCACATACCCGGCTGCAACCCACACGTTTTCCGCGCTTTGAGCCGTTATCTTTCAATCCCGCGTCTATCACCCATAAACGCCTGCCCCGATGACGCCGCCATCGGAACCACAGGCTTTTATCGTTCGCATATCATGCTGTCCAGACGGCAGCAAAAACCGGCCGATCTGACCGACGGCCGGTTGATGCAGCATCCAAACCCGAAGCAGCTCCTACATGTCGGCCGCTTCGTCGCCTTCGCTCTCCGGCCCGCCATTCTCGAGGAACCGATCGGCGATGAGCCCGGCGTTCTGCCGCAAGGACATCTCGATCTCGCGGGCCAGATCCGGGTTTTCGCGCAGGAAAAGCTTGGCGTTTTCGCGGCCTTGGCCCAAACGCTGGCTGTTGTAGGAGAACCAAGCCCCGGATTTCTCGACGATACCTGCCTTGACGCCGAGGTCGATGAGTTCGCCGGTCTTGGAAACGCCCTCACCATACATGATATCGAACTCGACCTGCTTGAAGGGCGGCGCCATCTTGTTCTTGACGACCTTAACACGCGTCTGGTTGCCGACGACTTCCTCGCGCTCCTTGACCGAGCCGATGCGGCGGATGTCGAGGCGGACCGAGGCGTAGAATTTCAGCGCGTTGCCGCCCGTCGTCGTTTCCGGCGAACCGAACATAACGCCGATCTTCATGCGGATCTGGTTGATGAAGATCACCATGCAGTTGGACTTGGAGATCGATGCCGTCAGCTTGCGCAGCGCCTGGCTCATCAGGCGGGCCTGCATGCCCGGCAGGCTGTCGCCCATCTCGCCTTCGATTTCAGCACGCGGCACGAGTGCTGCAACCGAGTCGACGACGAGCACATCGATTGCGCCGGAGCGAACCAAGGTGTCGGTGATTTCGAGCGCCTGCTCGCCCGTATCGGGCTGTGAGATCAGCAGGTTTTCGAGATCGACGCCCAATTTGCGCGCATATATCGGATCGAGCGCGTGTTCGGCGTCGACAAACCCGCAGATGCCGCCTTTCTTTTGCGCCTCGGCAATGGTCTGCAGCGCCAAAGTCGTCTTGCCCGAGCTCTCCGGCCCGTAGATCTCAATAACACGCCCCTTTGGCAGGCCGCCGATGCCGAGCGCGATATCGAGGCCGAGCGACCCGGTCGAGACGGTTTCGATCTCGACGACGCTGTCCTTCGATCCGAGCTTCATGATCGATCCCTTGCCGAACGAACGTTCGATCTGGGAAAGAGCCGCTTCAAGTGCCTTGCTTTTGTCCACCGATTTGTCCTCTACGAGCCGCAAAGAGTTTTGTGCCATTGGTCCACCTTTAGGTTATTGGAGCTATCGAGGCAATGAAGCCGCCGCAGGAGTTTTTGTACATGTTTTGTTCCGATTTGGCAATGACGCTTCAAGCAACTGAATAATAAGGATTATCTCCAGAGTGTTCGATTCCTGTTCACGGGATGTTGTACTCCGTTTCCAGAAATTGTCCGGCGGTTCAGTCTGACGTCTCGCCAATGGGCCGATTCGCCGATAGAGGTGTTCAAATGACGAAGCGGGAAATTGCCGTTCTGGGCGGCGCCCATATCGACCGGCGCGGCCGTATCAGCGACACGACCGTCCCGGGTGCGAGCAACCCCGGAACATGGTTCGAGGAAGCGGGAGGCGGCGGCTTCAACGCCGCCAGAAATCTCGCGCGTCTTGGCCATCGGGTGCGGATGATCAGCCCGCGCGGCGGCGATTCCGCCGGCGAGACGGTGGCAGCCGCAGCCGCAGCGGCGGGCGTGATCGATTGTCCGTTCACCTTTCTCGACCGGAAGACGCCGAGCTATACGGCGATCCTCGAAAAGGATGGCAACCTGGTGATCGCGCTTGCCGATATGGATCTTTACGCGTTGTTCTCGCCGCGCCGGCTGCAGCAGCGCGCGACGCGCGAACTCCTCGCGGCGAGCGATCTCGTGCTCGCGGACGCCAACCTGCCACAAGAGACGCTGACGGCGCTGGTCGAGGCGACCGCCGGAACGAACCGGATCCTGGCCGGCATCGCCGTTTCACCGGCCAAGGTTGTCCGCTACAGCCAATGCCTGGCCGGGCTCGACTTCCTCTTCATGAACGAAGCGGAGGCCCGTGCCCTGACGGGCGCCGAGGCTGCCGCCGCCGAGGAATGGCCGTCACTGCTGCGTTCCGCGGGCCTTTCCGGCGGCGTCGTAACTCGCGGCGGCAAGGCTGCGGTGGCCTTCGACCGCGAGACCGCCTGCCTGGCCGTACCGCCTGCCCTGCCCGCGCTTGCCGACGTGACCGGCGCCGGTGACGCTCTGGCGTCGGGCTTTCTTGCCGCCCTGCTCGACGGTATCGGTCTTGCCGGGTGCCTCCGGCATGGCATCGCCGCCGCCATATTAACACTCCACTCGCCCTTCGCCGCCGCTGTAGAGATGTCGCCGGGCAATCTTGCACGGGTGCTGACCCTTGTGCCGGAGCCGCAAATGCTGTCATGAAATCGGCAGCCGAACTCCAGGCGGGAAGCGGAAAAATGCACGGCAATTTTCCGCCACGCCCCACTCATTGGAAGCGAAAGACCATGACAAGACCCACCTCGCCCCTCCTGCCCATTGAATATTCCGATGAAGTCGCATCCGCCAAGGCGCGCGGCGCGCCGATCGTGGCGCTGGAATCGACGATCATCACGCACGGCATGCCTTATCCGGGCAATCTAGACATGGCGCGCAGCGTCGAGGCAATCATCCGCGACCAGGGGGCGGTGCCCGCCACCATCGCGGTAATCCATGGCATTCTTCACATCGGTCTCGATGACACGAAGCTGGAGGCGCTCGCGAAAACCCAGGGAGCCATGAAGCTGTCGCGCGCCGACCTCGCCTTTGCACTCGCCGAGCGCCGCACGGGAGCCACGACGGTCGCAGCAACAATGATCGCCGCCGCCCGCGCCGGCATCAGCGTCTTTGCGACCGGTGGCATCGGCGGTGTCCACCGCGGAGCCGAACAGAGCTTCGACATCTCCGCCGATCTGGACGAACTCGCCCGGACCGGCGTGATCGTCGTCTGCGCCGGCGCCAAGGCCATTCTCGACATACCGAAGACGCTCGAAGTGCTGGAAACGAGAGGCGTCCCGGTCGTCACCTATGACAGCGAGACCTTCCCCGCCTTCTGGTCGCGCGATTCCGGCATCAAGAGCCCACTGATGCTGAACAGCCCGGCGGCTATCGCCAACTTCCAGCGGATGCGTGACGTGCTCGGGGTCGAAGGCGGCATGCTGGTCGCCAATCCGGTTCCGGAAGAAAGCGAGATTCCGCGCGAGGAGATGGAAATCTACATCGCGCGTGCGCTGGACAATGCGGCGAGCGACGAGATCTCCGGCAAGGCGGTGACGCCCTATCTGCTCGACAACCTCTATCACATGACCGAGGGTCGAAGCCTCGAGACCAACATTGCCCTCGTCGAGAACAACGCGCGCCTCGCAGCCGAAATCGCCGTCGCCTTGGCGGCAAGCAAGGCGAAATAGAAGACCTCTGCGCCCGGCGCAAAAGCGTCGGGCCATCTTCCGGACTACCGCAGAGCCTTAGGAATCCAGCATTTCACGGACGGCCACCGCCAATTGCTTCAGAGAGAAGGGCTTCGGCAGGAAGCCGAACTTGGCATCGGCCGGCAGGTTGCGGGCAAAGGCATCCTCCGCATAGCCCGACACGAAGATGAACTTCAGATCCGGGTATTTCTTCCGCAATTCGCGCAAGAGCGTCGGCCCGTCCATCTCCGGCATCACCACATCCGAAACGACGATATCGACCGCGCCGTCGAGCTCCTCCATAATCTCGAGCGCTTCGACGCCCGATCCCGCCTCATGGACCGTGTAGCCGCGTGTCTCGAGCATCCGCTTGCCGCCGCGACGCACCGCTTCCTCGTCCTCGACAAGGAGCACCACGGCGGAATCGCCGGTGAGATCCGTAGGCTCCGTCTGCGCGGCCAGTGTCGCTGCATCGCTTGCCGGCGCCCGCGCTTCCTTGACCGGCGCGCCGCCGGATACGGACTCTTCGCCGGTCTCGGCAACTTCCACATAGCGCGGCAACAGAATACGGAAGGTCGTGCCCTTGCCGACCTCCGACTCCGGATAGATATAGCCGCCGGACTGCTTGACGATGCCATAAACCATCGAAAGCCCGAGGCCCGTACCCTTGCCCACCTCCTTCGTCGTGAAGAAAGGCTCGAAGATCTTGTCCAAGATCTCCGCCGGAATACCCGTGCCCTGGTCGGAGACTTCGACCATGACGAAGTCGTCTTCCGGCAGTTCTCGACGTGCGAGCGCGGCGACTTCGCCCGCCGGCAGGTTTCGCGTCCGGAGCGTGATGATTCCGCCCTCGGGCATGGCGTCGCGGGCATTCACAGCCAGGTTGAGCAGCACCTGTTCGAACTGGCCGAGATCGGTCCTTACCGGCCAGAGGTCACGACCATAGTCCACCTCCACCTTGACGTTGGTGCCGGTCATCCGATCGACGAGCATCCTGAGATCGCCGATGACATCGGTGAGATTGAGGACGGTCGGCCGCATCGTCTGCTTGCGGGAGAAGGCGAGCAATTGCCGCACCAGGACGGCGGCGCGGTTGGCATTGCGCTTGATTTCCATCAGGTCGGCGAACGTCGCATCCGCCGGCCGCGCCGAGAGCAGCAGATGGTCGGCAGAAAGCAATATTGCCGTCAGCACATTGTTGAAGTCGTGCGCGATGCCGCCGGCGAGCGTTCCTACGGCATTCATCTTCTGCGTCTGCGCCATCTGGTTCTCGAGCGCCTTCTGCTCGGTGATCTCCAGCGCATAGACGATCGCCGCTTCTTCCGGTGCCTGGTCGCTCTGGTCGATGACGGCATTCACGTAGAAGCGGAAGTGGCGTCCTTCATCCGCCGGGTGCAGCGAGTCGATCGGCGCTATGTCGCCTTGCCGGTCCTTCGCCGCGGCGAGCGCCTCTTCGAGCTGGCCCCGCACGGCTTCGTGCATAACCGCGTCGATCAGCAGGCCGCGCTCGACGTCGTCCTGCGAAACAAGGCCGGCAAAAAGCTTCAGGAACGGGGCGTTGGTTCTGAGAATCCGCCCGTCACCGTCCACCGAGGCGATGGCCATCGGCGTGTTGTTGAAGAAGCGCGTGAACCGCATCGCCGCATTCGAGGCCGACTGATCGCCCTCGTCGCCCTCGCGGGACATGACAATCGTCCTGCTTTCCCCGGGCGCGCCGTCGCGGGTCGAGGAAACACGGTGGACCAGTCTTACCGGCAGGCTCTGGCCGTTCCCCTTGCGCAGGTCGAGATCCAGAACCTTGGTCTTCTTGAGGCCGGGCTCGGCCTGGACGGACTGAATGAGCGCAAGTCCCTCGCCCGCGACGAGATCGGCGATGCTGATCGATCCCGGCTGAAATTTCGTAAGGTCGATCCCCAGCCAATCGGCAAGCGTAGCGTTGATATAGAAGATCTCGCCCTTGCGCCCGGCGGAGAAAAAGCCCGCCGGCGCGTGGTCGAGATAGTCGATGGCGTTCTGCAACTCCTTGAAAAAGCGTTCCTGATCGTCGCGCTCTGCCGTTATATCGGCAATCTGCCACAGATAGAGCGGGTTGCTGTCGGCGTCCTCCAGCGGCAGCACCCGCGCCTTCAGTCGAAACCAATGCGCTCCTGAACCCGTCATCGCGCCATTTGCCAGAGGCTTCAGCAGGCGGAATTCCTCGTGCCCCTGCTTGCCCTCGTGCAGTCCGTTGGTCAGCCGGTAGATCGCCTCGGTCGCCTCCCTGTTGCGCGACAGGATGGTTTCCAGCGATTGGATTCCGGCGGCACCTTTAGCGCCAGTCAGGGCGCCGTAGGCCGCGTTCGCGTAGACGATGCGTCCCTTGCGGTCGGTCACCACGGTGCCGTCCTCATGGGCATCGACAAAGGCGCGGGCCAGTTCATCCGGTCGGGATTGCGGCATGACCTCGATGAAACCGATCACTGACGAAACCAGGAAGAATATCCCGACCATCGCCAGCACGCCGAGAATACCGAGGACGATCTCGTTCTCGAGCTGGTTCTTGAAAACGACGAAGGCGGCAGCGGACGCGGTCAACACGATTGCCAGCACGATGATCCTGAACACAGTACCCGGCCGTACGCCCCGGTCAACGACCGGCATCTGGTAGTCACCTGATTGCCGTAATTTCGTCATCGGGTCCTCACCTGCTGGCGGGATCGTCCGCCGCTACACCGGTACCCCGCTGACTTGCCGCGCCACGCATCCCGCGGACGCACAAGGGCCACCGTAATCCTTTGAATTGCCGCATAATTTATCCCTAAAACCGACCCGGTTTAAGGTCCTATGCAGTTGCCGGCATCCGATAATGCTTTGCGAGACTCAAGTGTGTCGCATCCGCTTCGTCGAACTGGAATCATCTTTAACAATCAGAGATAACAGCAGAAAGCGTCTCGACGGAAGCGCAGAGGTCAATTCACAGGGAATGTCGGACGCAACCTTGTCCCGGCCCGAAAAAAGCCGTCAAATGTTGCAATTCGACCGGTAAAAGGAGTTCAGCCCATGATGGAAACGTTGGTCGGGGACAACGGTAGCCGATTCATCATCGCCGCCGGAGCCGTCGCCATCGGCCTCCTGTGTCTCGTGGCGGTGCTCTGGATCATGCGGACCAGACCCTCGTCTCCCTTCGTGCGCGGTGGCAAGAACCGACAGCCGCGGCTCGCCGTGCTCGATGCCGCCGCCGTCGATACGCGCCGGCGGCTCGTGCTCGTCCGCCGCGACGATGTCGAGCATCTGATCATGATCGGCGGGCCCACGGATATCGTCATCGAAAGCCGCATCGTGCCCGATGACGCGACGCCGACCGCGAGCCCCGTTCGCGCGGCGGCGGAACAGCAGACCGGCAAGCCCGCGGCCGCGCCGGAGCAATCCGTCTCGGCACCTCAACCGGTCGCGCCCCCCACACCTGCGGAAACCGAAAAGATAGAACCGATCCGGTCCGTGGGGCCGGATGAGACGCCGCGCGCCGCGCCCGTCCGAGAGCCACCGAAGGCCGAGGCGACCCTGCAGCAGCGTCCCATGCCTGTCGAACCGCCGCCTCGGCCGGAACCCGCCGTCAGGACCGCCCCCCCCGCCCCGGCGATCGCTCCGGTGTCCGCCGTCGAATCGCCCCAGGAAACCCTAAGGGCGGCGCGCGACCGAATTCTTCCGATGACCCACCCCTTGCGTGAGGAGCGGTTTCCGCAGCCGGTAGCAGCGGCGCCGGAGGCTCCACGACCCGTCCAGATCCCGCCCGCCCCGGCCCGGCCGGCCGAGCCGGTGGTCGCCGAACCGGTTGCCATTGACAAGCCGGTCGCCGTTGACAAAGCAGCGGATTTCGAACGATTCCTCGATGCGGAAATCAGCGGCGATCTCCAGCGGCTTTCACCCACAGTGACGCCGAGGCCGGAAGTCCGCCCGACAGCAGTCACCCGCCAGGAACCGGTACTCGGCCCGGCACGAGAAGACAGCCGCAAGGAAGAGACGATCGAGGAAGAGATGAGCCGCATGCTGGCTGACATTTCCGCTGGCCGCAAACCCTGACTGGCGAAGCATGCATTTCTGCTGCTTCTGGACGTCTTGGCCCACACGCAAAGAAAAGTCGATAACGCAAAGAAAAACGGCGCGACCAAGCCGCGCCGTTCTCATAAGTCTGGAAAACCGGGCCTACTCGTCGCGATAGACCTTCTCGCGACGCTCGTGACGCTCCTGGGCTTCGATCGAAAGCGTCGCAATCGGCCTGGCGTCCAAGCGCTTCAGGCCGATCGGTTCACCCGTTTCCTCGCAATAGCCATAGGTGCCTTCGTCGAGGCGCTGCAAGGCGGCGTCGATCTTGGCGATCAGCTTCCGTTGGCGATCCCGGGCACGCAATTCGATCGCCCGGTCTGTTTCTGAGGAGGCTCGGTCTGCGAGATCCGGATGATTGGCGCTTTCCTCAGCCAGGTGATCAAGCGTCTCGCGGGCTTCGCGAAGGATATCGTTTTTCCAGGCATTCAGCTTTGCACGAAAATATGCCCGATGATTGGCATTCATAAAATCCTCGTCCTCGGAGAGGACATAGGTACTAAGATCGATCTTCTCACTCAACGCGATTCTCCTGAAGAACATCTCATTGCGGCGGTGTATAGACCTATGAAGGGCGCGATTCAAGCCTCGCCGACGACACCTCCGCTTATTTTAACAATGCTTTCATTCCAGGCTAACTGGCGAATATTTCACCAAAAATACACATGAAACGCCTTTCATAATATTCCGCTGGCGCTCGACGGCAACCCTGGGTGATGCCGGCCCAGCAGTTCAACCACATGGCCAATTGCGACGTTCGGTGTGCGGCGTGCGTCATATCAACGGCAGTGAGATTACCGAACGAAAACCGTGGAGAACGGCTTGATCTTTGCGCCGACAGGGAGACAAGTTACCAATGCGACGGTATCCCGCGAAAGACTTCGCGGTTCCGGCGGCATCAGATTCGGATGGACATATGCAAGACAGCGCTCCGGCATTCCGCCTCATCCTCCTGCGTCACGCCCGGTCCGGCTGGGCCCTGCCCGGACAACGCGATTTCGACCGGATGCTTGACGAGACCGGCTATGCCGAGGCGAAACTGATTGCACAAAGTGCGGCAGATCGTGGGATACGTCCGGATCTCATATTGTGCTCGACCGCGGTGCGCTGCCGCCAGACCGCCGAACCATTCCGCCGGGCGCTTGGCGAAGACATCGACATCCGTTACGTCGATCAACTCTATGCTGGGCCTGCAGCCGTCTACACCGATCTAGTCGAGGCGCATGCTGAACGGGCGTCGCTGATGCTGATCGGACACAACCCAATGATCGAGGACGTTTTCCGAAGGTTCCTTGGCGAGGAGCATTCCGCCTTGGCGAACGGCTATCCGCCCGCCGGCCTGGCGGTCATCGATTTCTCGACACGTTCTGCGGCCGGCCGCATCTCGGCTGCGGCGCTCTCTGCATGGCTGCTGCCAGAGCCCGAGGAAGTCGCAAGGCGGTGAACCGGTCCTTCATCAGGTTCGAATTGGGGCCCAGGAACAGTCAACCCGGGAACGGTTAAAAGGCGGTGCATCATTGCGCCGACGCAAACACTCCCTATATCGCGAAACACGTGAATGCGCGTAACCCGATGGGATACCGGGAAAAACGCTGGATCGATGGAAAATCCCGAAGGGGCGGAGACATTTGGCGTCCTTACTGACCAGCTTTAAAGACGGCGCGCTGATCGCCCTGGACAACCTCTCCGATCGCGCGGCGGGGCTCGTCAGTCCCTCCCTTCGGCTCGGCGTGACCGGCCTGTCGCGGGCGGGCAAGACCGTTTTCATCTCTTCATTGGTGCACAATCTGCTGAACGGCGGACGCCTGCCGCTTTTCGAGCCGGTCCGCTCCGGTCGGGTATCGAAGGTAAGGCTCGAGCCGCAGCCGGACGATGCGGTCCCACGCTTTCAGTACGAGGACCATATTGCCGCTCTCGTGCGCGACCGCGTCTGGCCGGATTCGACCAGGGCGATTTCGCAATTGCGCATCACCATCGACTACGAGAGCGCAAGCGGTTGGAACCGGATGTTTTCTGCCGGGCGCCTGTCGATCGATATCGTCGACTATCCGGGTGAATGGCTGCTGGATCTGCCCCTGCTCGCCCAGGATTTCCGGCAATTCAGCGAGACCACCGTGAAAAGGGCGCGTATCGGCACGCGGGCTGCACTGTCTCGGGAATGGCTGGCGCTTGCCTCCGCGAGCGGAGCGGAGACGGCGGCCGACGAGGGGAGCGCCCGGCGCCTCGCCGAGAGCTTCACCACCTACCTCAGGGCCTGCAAGGAAGACGACCATTCGCTCTCCACCCTGCCGCCTGGCCGATTTCTGATGCCCGGCGACCTCGAGGGATCGCCCGCGCTGACCTTCTCTCCGCTTCCGAACCTGCCCGAAGGCCGGGCACCCAAGGGCTCGCTCTGGGCGATGATGGAACGGCGATACGAAGCCTACAAGACGCATGTGGTGAGCCCCTTCTTCCGCGAGCACTTCGCCCGGCTCGACCGCCAGATCGTCCTCGTCGATGCGCTCCAGGCAATCAATCGCGGCCCGGAGGCAATGAGGGATTTGGAGCAGGCGCTCGCAGACGTGCTCGCCTGCTTTCGACCCGGGACCAATTCCTGGCTCTCCTCTTTCCTCACGCGCCGAATCGATCGGGTGTTGATCGCCGCCACCAAAGCCGATCACCTCCATCATGAGAGCCATGATCGGCTTGAGCGCATCGCCGCGCGCCTCGTCGGCCGTGCCGCCGATCGGATCGGTATGAGCGGCGCCGGCGTGGAAGTCATGGCTCTCGCCTCCGTCCGGGCGACGCGCGAGGCGACCGTCAATCATGACGGACATGCCCTGCCCGTTATCGTCGGCACGCCGATCGCCGGAGAGAAAATCAACGGAGAGGTTTTTGACGGCGAAAAGAAAACAGCGATATTTCCTGGAGATTTACCGGAAGATGCTGAAGTTCTTTTCCAACATATCGGTGGCAATTCTACGTCAATTCCGGCCGACCTGGAGCACGCAATGCCGGAGCTGAATTTCGTGCGCTTCCGCCCTCCTCATCTAGAGGAGACGCGCGGCGGATTGAAGCTCTCCGTACCGCACATCCGGCTCGACCGGGCCATGCAGTTCCTGCTTGGAGATCGACTGGCATGAACGACGATCCGAAGCATCGCCCCCGCAAGCCTGCCGTCTTCCCGGTGGAACCAGAAACACGTGCGGCACAGCGTCGCACGCAACCAGCACGGCGCCCGCCCGCAAGCTTCAGCGACAGGGTCATAATGACGCCCGATGCGGAGGATCCGTTCGTGGCGACGACCGCAGCGGTCGAAGCGCTCGATCCGCCCGAGGCGCGTCCCCGCCGGCACCGCCTCTCCTTCGGCAAGGTGGCTGCCGGGGCGTTTGCCATTGTCCTTTCGCTCGCCGCGGGGCTGTGGATCGACCACCTTGTAAGGGACCTCTTCTCGCGTGCCGATTGGCTCGGCTACACGGCGATCGCCGTCGTGGCGATCGGCACCCTCGCCCTGCTGGTCGTCGTCGGCCGCGAACTCGCCGGCATGATGCAGCTGACGGCGATTCAGAAACTGAAATCGGAGGTCACCGATGCAACGACGCTCGGCAACAGCAAGGCCGCGCGAGCCACGACTGCGCAATTGGTCCACCTCCTTGCCGCCAATCCCCGCACCGCCAAGGGCCGGGCGCGGCTTGCGGAGACCGACGGCGAGATTATCGACGCGGCCCATCTTATCGAACTGACGGAGCGCGAGCTCCTTGCCCCGATTGACCGCGACGCCCGCCGAATCATCCTGGCCGCCTCGAAACGCGTCTCGATCGTCACTGCCGTCAGCCCTCGTGCCCTCGTCGATCTCGGTTACGTTCTTTACGAGTCGGCGCGGATGATCCGGGCGATGGCGGAACTCTATGGAGGACGGCCCGGCACGCTCGGCCTGCTGCGGCTGATGCGCGATGTGATCGCCCATCTGGCGGTCACCGGTTCCATCGCCGCCGGCGACAGCCTGATCCAGCAGGTCCTCGGCCACGGTCTCGCTTCCAAACTCTCCGCCCGCCTCGGCGAGGGTGTGATCAACGGCCTTATGACCGCGCGTATCGGCATCGCGGCTATGGATCTCTGCCGGCCGATGCCGTTCCGCGCTTTGAAGCGCCCGGGCATCGGCGATTTTCTGGCCGATCTGACGCCAGGCGCCTCGAGATCGGAGGGCTCGAACGGCGCCTGAGGTCTGCTTTCTGGAGCGGCGCGGAAACCCTCCATTAACCATTTTAGCGCAAATGTGGTTGCCAGATTTCGACGTTGACCCATCAAGGATCGATCATGTTCTCGCGCCCTTCTTTGATTGTTCGCGGCGTTGCCGCCATCGCGCTTGCAGCCACTGCCGGCATCGCGACGCCCGCGTCTTCCGGCGCGCGGGATAAGGCCTTCTTCGAGAAGGTCGCCGGCCAGTGGAAAGGCCCCGGCGAGATCGTCGCCGGTAAATACAAGGGCACCAAATTCACCTGCGATCTGACAGGTGAGCCGAGTTCAGGCAAGGATGCCGGGATAAAGCTCGACGGCTTCTGCCGCGTCGGCGTCTTCAAGCAGCCGATGTCGGCGATGATCACCCAAAAGGGTACCAGCTACACCGGGAAATTCCTCGATGGTGCGGATGGCAAGGGCCTGGACATCGTGTCCGGCAACGTCGCCAGCGACAAGGTCGTCGTCGGAATCAACCGCAAGAAATTGAATGGTGCGATGATTGCCCGCCTGCAGGACGCGGAGACGATGAACATCACGATCTCCGTCAAGGTCGAGGAGACGATGGTGCCCGTCATCGGCGTCAGCCTCAACAGGCAGATGGACGACATCGCCGTCGGCTCGATCAAGTAGCTGCATCGATCGGCTCCGAGCATGGGCGGACCTGGCAGCTACTCCAGATCGAGGAAGCCTGCGATCCTGGGAAGACACAGCTTCAGCGCTTGCCCTTCGAACGCGTAGAAGTCATGAGCGGCGGCAGGGACTGTATAGCTTTGCACAGCCTCGCCTCTTGCCCAGCAATCCGGGGGTCTGTTCGGATCATTTTCGCCGAAAACGGCCAAAGTCGGCTTCGGCATCATCGAAGAATTCACCTCGCGTAGCCTTGTCGAGGATATGCAAATCAGGCGATCAACGGTCAAGCCGTGTAGTACGCTGTGCCATAGAACCGTGCCACCGGCGCTGTAGCCCAAGGCAACATCGGCAAATGCCGCAAGGCCCACCAGACGTTCGGATGCCCGGATAAATCCCTCGTTTTCAACAAGCTCGCGATGCAGGCGTTCGCCCCTATAGTCCACCCCAAGCAATTCGGAGACGCTTACAGTACGAGCGAGCGATTGCTGCACGCCAGGCAAACGGCGCGACAGGCAATGATCGGCTGACGGCCTTCCGTGGATGTCGGTGACGATCAATAAACGCATCACTGCCTTCCCGATATGGAGCGCAACGCCGTCAATTGTAGGCCCGCCACCAGTCGGCCTTCTCGTCGGCCACTTCGATTCCTGTCACGTCTGCGTCCGCCAGCCACTCACCGACCGTTCTGCCCGCGACTTCGAGTTCGGCCGCAAAATCGGCAAGCGGCATCAACACGAAACCCCGCTCTGTCATGCGTGGATGAGGCAACTGCAGCTTGTCGCTGGCCAGGCTCGCTCCCTCGAAGGTCAGGAGATCAATATCGATCGTGCGCGGCCCCCAGCGCTCCTTGCGGACGCGCTTCATGACCCGCTCGATCTCGAGGCAGGTTTCAAGAAGCGCTTCTGGATCGCGTGTGGTTTCGACCGCTGCGCAGGCATTGAAGAACCAATCCTGGTCCGTCTTGCCCCAGGGCGGCGTCCGGTAGAGCCGCGAAACTGCCGCGACCCGGCAATCCGGCCGATCGTCCAGCTCCCGCAGGGCGTCCGCCATAGCACGGCGCGGATCGCCGATATTGCCACCCAGCCCCAGTGTAGCGCGCCGCCACTTCTTATCCCGCGGCATGCTCGACCGTGACTTCCACGTAGTCCAGGACCCCTGGGACCGGAGCATTAGGCTTGCGGATGGAGACTTTCGCTCGGCGTACCTGCCGGAAACGGGCGCACAAAGTCTTGGCGACTTCCAGGGCGAGCGCCTCGATCAGGTAGCGCCGGCGCCCGGTAACGATCCTTTCGATCTCGGCGAAGGCGATACCATAATGCACGGTGTCATCGATGCAGTCTTCGGCGAGCGCCGTGCCCTGCTCCACCTCGAGTTCGGCGTCCACGAAGAAACGTTGGCCGAGGAACTCCTCCTCGTCAAGCACGCCATGGCGGGCAAAGAAGGCGCAGTTCTTCAGGGTGATCGTATAGGTCGCAGTCATGGCTTCATGTCCCGTCGGCTGTTCTTTGCGATGAGCATAGCATCCGCCATCGCCAGTGCATCCCTGTTGATTGCGACATCATGCACCCGAAAAATCGCCGCTCCAGCAACCCTGAGGAGCGCAGTCGTCGCGGCAGTACCGGCGTCGCGGTCTTTCGCCTCGCGGCCGGTGACGGCGCCGATGAAGCGCTTGCGCGACGTGCCGACCAGGAATGGCAGGCCGAGCCGGTGCAGTTCCGCAAAACGCGCCATGAGTTCCAGATTTTCGTCTACGTCCTTGGCGAAGCCATAGCCGGGATCAAGAACGATCCGGTCGCGCGCAACGCCTGCCTCGGCGGCAATCTGCAGCGATCGACTCAGAAAATGGAACTGATCCTCGACGACATCGCCGAGCTTCTGACGATCGCGCCCCGTATGCATGACGCAAAGTCCGGCGCCTGTTTCGGCAGCGACTTGCGCGATCGCCGGCTCTCGCTGCAGACCGTGCACATCGTTGACGATATGCGCGCCGGCTTTCACCGCCAGGCGCGCCGTATCGGCGCGATAGGTGTCGACCGAGATGATTCCATCCGTCTGGCGGGCCAATGCTTCGATGACCGGCAGAATGCGCGCCTGTTCCTCGGCGGCATCGACCGGATCCGCGTCGGGGCGGGTCGACTCCCCGCCGATGTCCAAGATCGCCGCCCCATCATCGATGGCACGCATCGCCGTGGCGACAGCAGCCGTGGCATCGGCAAAGCGGCCACCATCGGAAAAGGAATCCGGCGTCACATTGATTATCGCCATCAGGACACCGCGCGGTCCCAGTTCCAGCGTGCGCCCATGCGCCAATTGCCAATGAGATATTCGGAAGGGGTCACAGGTCATCTTCGGGCGGTCCGCGGCTTTAAGCAGCGCCATCCTCGTCGGCATCGTGGGAGAGCGAGCGCCTTTGAAAGCAAAGGGTTAGCACGACTCTTTCACGCAGCTATCGATTTGTCGACTTCGGAATGGGCCGATTTTATGTTGCGCTCGCCCCGGCTATGCCCCAAGCTTGCGCCAACATCAATCCACGAGTGCCGACCAATGTTCCGAGTTCGCTATCCGCTGAGAGCCGTCCTGATCGGATTTCTCGTCGGCCTTCCGCTTGGCAATGCCTCGGGCGAGACCTTGATCAGTAAAACCGTCACCTATTTCTCGATCGGCGGACGTACGGCGGCGGAGCTCGACAAGGCCCTTGCCGCCAGCGGCCCGCTGATGAAGAACACCGGCACGCGCCACCCCGGCGCGACACGCATCCAGTTCGGTGGCACTATAACCTATGTCAGCCGCGGCGGCCGCTGTGCGGTCGGCACGGCGCGCGTGACGCTTAGCACGCGCATCATCTTGCCGCGCTGGAAATACCGCCGGCAGGCAGGCCGCGATCTCGCGGTCGTCTGGGATACGCTCGCAGCGGACATCAAACGCCATGAGGAGCGCCATGCCGAGATCGCACGCAATCACGCCCGTCACATGGAAAGGGCGTTTCTTGGCCTGAAGCCGGAGGCGGATTGCGACCGCATGCAGGCCCGGGTGGCCGATCTGAGTGCGGCGGAAGTCGAACGCCACGACAAGGACCAGGCGCGCTTTGACCGCACGGAAGCAGCGAACTTCGACCGCCGGATGATTCGACTGCTGCAATACCGCCTGGACTCGCTGAAGAAAACCGAACGCTAGTCTAAGGCTAGGCGACGCCGGTGCTGGCCATTGGCCCCGTCCGTACCATTCTCCGCCAAACGCCACCGCCCCAAAGAACAGCGTGATTTCGCCCTCAGCCGCCTCGGGCAAAGGAGCGAAAACCCACAGTATTTTATTGGCGGATTCTAACGATAGCCGGCGATAAACGACTCAGCTATATTAACACCATGAAACGAGTGGCGGAGCTAAAGTTCAACCACTCGACGGTAGGGACGTTTATTTTCGAATCGACAGTAAAAACGTCGCATTTGGATCGTCGACTTTGTACTTAATAGGGTTCGCTTCATTGCTTGTGGGTGTTCCAGCGGCCCCCGTGACATGAAGCAAAACAGGTTCTCCTGGCGTGTCTTGGTGCAGCAGGTGCTCCCTCCCTCATCTGTATGCGATACGCCCCCCTTGCCTCGCTCGTCGCCACGACCAGCGAGGCATTTTTTTGCGTATCCTCGATGCGTGGAGAGCAAGGACCGGGGGCGTGCTTCAGAAAGACAGGCCCTAGGCCTGGCGCTCCGGCACATGCACGACGAGACCATCCAGGGCCTCGCTCATCTTGATCTGACAGGAGAGCCGCGAGGTCGGCCGTAAGTCATAGGCAAAGTCGAGCATGTCTTCCTCCATCGCCTCCGGAGCACCGACGGCCGCCGCCCAGGCATCGTCGACATAGACATGACAGGTTGCACAGGCACAGGCACCGCCGCATTCGGCCTCGATGCCTGGCACGGAATTGCGAACCGCATTCTCCATGACCGTGGAGCCGTTCTCGACATCGAGGTCGTGGCGCGTGCCGTCAAAGGCTACGATCGTAAGTTTTGTCATTTCTCTTTCCGGAATGAATGGATGGGATCCGCCCGCGAGCGCCGACCGCCGCGGCAGACACCGCCGGCCTGAATTCAGGGCAGTTTCTTCCAACAAATCGGCTGGTCAGTCAACACGAGGCCGTGCCGGGCCGCGGGATGTCCGCGCAAAAAGACCATGACCGGGCATTCAACGACGCCGGGCCGACCCGGGATCAGCGGCAAAGCTTGAGGATGAAGAGCTCGGCTTCGAGTACGGCTGCGCCCAGTGCCGCGCGCAGGGTCCAGTCGGTCGGCCGCTGCTCTATGGCGGCGGCGGCTTCAGCGACACGAGTGGCTCCGATCGCGAGAGCTGCCCCCTTCAGCCGATGCGCCGATTGACCGAACCCGCCCGCATCCGCGTCGTTGAGTTCAGCCATTGTTTGACGTGCCTGGCGCGCAAACAGTTGAAGCACCTCGATTTCGAGGCCCTTGTCCCCCATCGTTTGCATGGAGAGCTGGACAAAATCGATAGGCTGTCTCCCGGCAGGAGATGAGTTTGCCGGGTTATCTGGCGAGTCGAAGGTTATTTTGAGCGCCGTCATGAGCCGATTTCCTTAATTGACGATACATCGGGTCCTGATCGACAATGCATCGGGCAACCGCACCATTTTCAGACATGATCATCCGGCGCGTGCGCTGCCATCGGCTTAAGAGCCATGGCGATGGAGGGGGAAATCTGAGGACATGGTTAACGATTGCTAAACAGGCTGATTCTCTTGGTTTTTCGGAGCGCGGCATCGTTGCCTCGTTAACAATTCATTAGGATTCTAGCGAATGCGGATTGCACTTAATTGTAAGAACCGGGCTAATGTGTCACTACGATACGATTAGGAACGGGCCTGCATATGAAAATGGCAACTGTTCTGGTGGATAAGCTGCGCGCCCGGTGTCCTGGGACGAGAGCTACGGCTATTCCATCGAGGCGATGCAATGGTGACCAATAGTAGTATTTGCGTAGATATCTTGCGCGGAGCTTATGGGTCACCGCCCTGGTGAGGGAGTCTTGTGGCCTGGTATC
Source organism: Sinorhizobium sp. BJ1 (assembly GCF_002531555.1). Lineage (NCBI taxonomy): Bacteria > Pseudomonadati > Pseudomonadota > Alphaproteobacteria > Hyphomicrobiales > Rhizobiaceae > Sinorhizobium > Sinorhizobium sp. BJ1. Next base: position 287,891 of record NZ_NWTH01000005.1, on the reverse strand, counting down.
GGCGCCAATGAGACGGCCATGAGCGGGCAATAGTAGTGAGGCGTATCCCTATGGCGACGAAGAAGAGCAACGAATCGATTGACGAAAAGGCCTTTCAGGCTCTGGAAGCTGCGCTGAAGATCGATTTTGACGACCTGAAGTCGGCCGTGCATGACAAGAATTCCTTGGATGATCCGGAGGAACAGGTGTCCGAGCCCAGCAAGAAGGCGGCCGCATCCGAGCAGAGGCGCCCTGCGAAGGAACAGCAGGAAGCACAGAAGGCCCGGACGAGTGAGACGCCTCGCAACCTTGCGCCGGAGCCCGCCCCGAAGCAGCCAGCACTTTCCCCGGCCAATGACGATACGCGCAGATCGCCTGCGGCAATGCTCCGCTCCCTCGAAGTACGATCCAGCCGAGCGGCGATCCGCGTCGCGGCGCTGATATCGCTGGTGTGGGCGCTTGCGGGTGTAGCGATCGGCCACCTCCTCTATGCGCCGCAGATCTGGCAGATACGCTCCCTCGGCGACCTGGCGGCCACGCCCGGTGTGGTCGGCATCCTGATCGGCATCGCCTTGCCGATCATGCTCTTCTTCTCCTTTGCCATCATGATTGCGCGTGCTCAGGAACTGCGCAATGCGGCCCGCTCGATGGCCGAGGTCGCCTTGCGGCTGGCGGAACCGGAAACCGCGGCAGCAGACCGCGTCATGGCCGTGGGCCAGGCGGTTCGGCGCGAAGTGTCGGCCATGAACGAGGGCATCGAACGCACGATCGCACGGGCGACCGAACTCGAGGCCCTTGTCCATTCCGAAGTCAGTGCGCTTGAACGCAGCTACAGCGAAAACGAACTGCGCGTTCGCACTCTGGTCCAGGAACTGGGGCTGGAGCGCGAAGCCATCGTCGGCCATTCCGAGCGGATCCGCTCGGCGATTGTCGGTGCCCACGGCAAGCTGAAGGATGACCTGGAGCTCGCAAGCGAAGACATCGCCTCGCGCATCGCGGTCTCGGGCGAAGCCTTCGCATCTCTGATCGATACCCGCGCCGCGGCCCTCAGCGAGAAATCGGATCATGCGCTGCAGACCCTCGGCACCATGCTCGACACCCGCACGGATGCGCTGCTTTCCGGCCTGACCGACGCCGGCGTGACGCTCAGCAAAGAGTTCGATGTGCGGCTCGATGCCCTCAGCGAGAACTTGACGAAGCGCGGCGAACAATTGCTCAGCCAGTTCGAAACCCGTGCCTCGACGCTCGATGCAAACACCGAGAAGCTGAACACCGCCCTTAACGAGCGCGCCCGCCAGCTGAATGAAACCCTGATCGCGCGCACCCGCGACCTCAACGAAAGCTTGAGCGTCGGCCAACACGCGATTGCCGGCGGCCTCGAAGACATGCTTTCGTCGCTCAATGCGGCACTGGACGAAAAGGGCGCGAGCTTCCGCCAGAGCCTGAAGTCGAGCGCCGACGACGCGATCATGGATCTGGATCTCCGCGGCGGTTTCTTCGAAGAAAAGCTGCAGACGACCGTCGGACACCTGGCAACCGCCTTCGACGAGCGCTTCCACGAATTCGCCAGTGCCTTCGACAAGCGGGCGAGCCTGCTCGACACCAAGTTGATGGAGAGCCTGCACAGAATCAACGAAACCGTGTCCGGCGGGTCGGATGCGATCGGCACTGCCTTGGACAGCAGCGTCGACAAGATCAGTTCGGCGCTCTCCGACCAGTCTCTGACGCTCGCCACGGCGCTTGGAGCAACCCAGGATTTCATCGAAGAGACGATCGGCAATCGCACCGCGGAACTCAGCAGCCTCATCGGCAATGCTCACAGCCGCATCGAGGGCGTGCTTACCGACAAGACCAGTTCGCTGATGGGCGCTCTGACGGAAGCACAGGAGAGGATCGAAGGTGGTTTCGGCCAGCGCGCCGATGCCCTCGCCAATGCGCTGACGACAAGCGAGCAGCGTCTGACGGAAGGTCTGGATTCCCGGACATCCGCCTTCATCGACGGCCTGCAATCGGCCCATGCCCGCATCGAGCAGACGCTCACGGGCTCCACCGACGAGATCACCAGCGCCATCGCTGCCAGCCAGCATCGGCTGGACAATACGCTTTCGGAGCGCACCGCCGCGCTGTCGGCCGCCCTCACCTCGGGCGCGAGCGCACTGGAAGACACGGTCGGCGGCACGGCCGACCGTCTGGAGCGCGTCCTCTCCGAACGTGGCCAGACGATCTCCGCGGCCCTGACCGGCCAGACGACAATGCTTGAAGGGGTCCTGTCGGAGCGCAGCCAGGCGATCACCGACACGCTGGCCAGCCAGACGGCTGCCCTCGACGGCGTGCTCTCCGAGCGCGCCGTGCAAATCGATAAGACCATGTCGGCACGCGCAAGTGAGATGGCGGACTCGCTCAGCCGCCATGCCGAAGACGTCGCCGACAGCCTGACCTTCCGCGCGATGGCCGTGGCCGAAACGATGACCGACCGCGTCGGCGAGATCGAGAACAAGCTTTCGCTAAGCGTCTCCGAGGTCGCCGAGAATCTGGGCGGTCGCGTCAGTCAGATCGCCGACACCCTCACCGATACCAGTGCACGCATCGCCGAGGATCTCAGCAGCCGCGTCGGCAAGATTTCCGACTCGCTGGCAGGAACCAGCGCTGAGATCGCCGAAGCGCTGACGGCCCGCACGTCGGAAGCAACGGCGTCGCTCGCCGGCAAGGCGGCCGAGATCGAGCAGACGCTCTCCGGCAAGGCCGACCATCTGCGGGACACGCTGACGACGACGCATGATCAGATACGCTCGACGCTCGACGATCGCATAAAGGCGATCGATCTCGCCGTCGGGCAGGGCCGCGATCAACTGGAAGAGCTGCTGTCCGACCAGTCGATGGCGATGGCAACGTCGCTTGCGACGAGCGCCGGTATGCTCGAAATGTCACTCGAAGAACGCCAGGCTTCGATCACCGGCGCGATCGAGCGCGGCACCGAGGCGCTCACCGCACGGACCTCGGAAGCGGCCGCGTCGCTCGCCAGCACGGCGGCCGAGATCGACCAGACGCTCTCCGGCAAGGCCGCACAGTTGCGCTCGAGGCTCGACCAACAGATCGACACAATCAACCTGGTCGTCGGACAGGGCCGCGAGCGATTGGAAGAGCTGCTGTCCGATCAGTCGATGGCGATGGCGACAACGCTTGCGACGAGCGCCAGCATGCTCGAAATGTCGCTCGAAGAGCGCCAGGCTTCAATCGCCGGCGCGATCGAGCGCAGCACCGAAGCACTCGCAGCACGGACCTCGGAAGCGGCCGCATCGCTTGCCGGCAAGGCGGCCGAGATCGACCAGACGCTCTCCAGCAAGACCGAACAATTGCGAGACACGCTGACGACGACGCGTGACCAGATACGCTCGACGCTCGACGATCGCATAAAAGCGATCAATCTCGCCGTCGGCCAGGGCCGCGAACAATTGGAAGAGCTGCTGTCCGACCAGTCGATGGCGATGGCGACGACGCTGGCGACCAGCGCCAGCATGCTCGAAATGTCGCTCGAAGAGCGGCAGGCCTCGATCGCCGGCGCTATCGACCGCGGCACCGAAGCGCTCGATCAGCGCATGCGCTCGACGACCGGCAACATCGCCGAGCGACTTGCCGAGACGGCCGACCAGATCAGCCTCGCTGCCGACACTCTGACCAATCGCGTCGATATTTCGCTCAACGGCATCAACTATCGTCTCGACGAGACCGGTGCGAGGATCGAATCGAGCTTCGCATCGCTCGAAGACCGCGTTCGCGGCGGCGTCAGCAACGTCAGCGCCATCGTCGACGACACCGGCGGCCGCATAGAAACGACGCTGGGCTCCCTCGAGGATCGCGTCCGCGACAGCGTCGGCAGCGTCAAGTCCATTGTCGACGATACTGGCAACCGCATTGGAACGACGCTCGGCTCTCTCGAGGGTCGCATCCGCGACAGCGTCGGCAGCGTCAACGCCATCGTCGACAATGCCGGACAGCGGATCACGGAAAGCCTCGCGGAGCGCGCCGGCGAAATCGACCGAATCAGCGAGACCGCGGCGGCCCGCATCACCTCCGCCATGGACGACGGGGCTGGCCGCATCGCCTCCGCGATGGATGCTGGTGCAGGCCGCATCGAAGAGCGACTCGGCACGATGGACCGCGCCCTCAACATCGGCCTCGAAAACGTCAACCGGACGATCGAAGGCAAGGCGGCGGCGCTTGTCACCAGCCTGCGAAGCGCCGTCAAAGATGCTTCCCAGGAAATTGACACGGAAGCCGCACGTTCCGCCGAGTTGCTCTCCAAGGCCGGTGCTGATTTCGCCAGTGCCTTGGCGGCCCGCAATGCCGAGTTCGCCAATTCGATCGAAGAGACGGCATCGGCGACGGCGGCACGCCATGCCGAACTTGCCCGGACGGTCACGGACGCCGCCGATAAAGCCACAACCCGCCTCGCCTCGACCCAGGATCAGATCGCCGGCCACACCCAGAGCATCCAGCAAAGCCTGACGGATGCGGAAAAGGCGCTCGATGCGCGCGGCCAGTCGATCCGCAGCGTACTCGACGACAGCACCCGCGAGCTGAATTCCATGCTGGCCGGCCGTTCGCTCGAACTCACCCGTCTCCTCGACGAGCAGGCGCGTCCAGTCGTCGAGCAATACGCGGCAACGGGCAAGGAAGCCGCCGCACGTATCGCCGCCCTGACCCAGGAAAGCGCCGAACGGCTGCGGGCGGAAAACGCGGCGCTCGTCAACGCCATCACGGAACGGACCAGCGAAACGCTCGATGCGATCTCGCTCCGGGCCGAAGAGACCGCCAAGGCGATGAAGATGGTCGAGAACCGGCTGCAGTCGACGGCCATGGGGCTCATCGACCAGCTTGCGACCAACAATTCCGCCATTGCATCGGTCATCGAGCAGGCGAACGGCAGTCTCGGGGACATGGATCAGCGTCTGGAAGCGGCCGCAGCAAAGGTTTCCGAATCGACGCGGCATGCATCCGACATGCTGTCCAGCTCCACCCGCCTCATCGAAGGCCGCGTCGACAAACTCTCCGACATCGCCGCATCGACGCTCTCGCAGATCGGCGGCATCGTCGGCCGGTTCGAGGACCATTCCAAGGTGCTTGGCCAGGCCTCCAACCTGCTGGCAGCAGCCCAGTCGAACCTGGTCAGCACGCTGGAGGAGCGGCAGGACGCCCTGCGGACCCTTTCCGTGGGTCTTGTTCAGCGTTCGGAAGAGATCGAACGCACGATGCGCGCGCTCGAAGGTTTCGTCGACGGCGCCTTCCAGCGAGCCGAGGAGCGCTCCGGTCAGGTCGCCGGCAACCTTCGCAACGGCATCCAGTCCTCCTTCGCCGATGTCGGAAAGCTCCTCTCCAACACCGAGCAGCGTGCTGCGGAAGCTGCCGAGGCCATGCGCACCACGCTTGCCGAAGCAGGCGGCGAAGCTGCCGCGTCCGTGGAGGGCGTGTTCTCTCGCGCCGAAGAGCGGTCGCGGCAGATAGCCGAGGCGCTGCGCTCCGGCATCGAAAGCTCAATCGCGGACGCGAACAAGACGCTATCGCAGATCGAGGGCCGCGCGCTCAGCGCCTCCGAGGCCCTGCGCCAGGCAGTCGCCAAGGCTGGTGACGAAGCAAGCCAGGCACTTGAAGGCGCTTTCGGCAACGCGGAGGAACGCGCCAAGGATGCGGCGTCCCGCCTGCGCGGCAGCATCGGCGCTTCGGTCTCGGACGTCGAGCGGATGCTGGCGGAAAGCGGCAAGAAGTCGGATGGCGTTGCAACGCAGCTGCGCGAGGCCATGCGCCAGGCGATCGACGAAGCGATCAACCGCTTCAGCGGCGCGACCGATGACATCCGTCGTTCCGCCGGCGAGATCCGCAAGGAACTCGACATGACCCGCGAGGAATTGAAGCGCGGCGCCTTCGACCTACCGGAAGAGGCCAAGGAGAATGCCGCGGTGATGCGTCGCGCCGTTGCCGAGCAGATCAAGGCGCTGCAGGAGCTCTCCGAAATCATCGGCAAGTCTTCGACGCATCTCGAGGTCGCCCAGCCGGTTCGCCAGCAACCGGCGCTGGCCGCTCCCGCCCCTGTCGTTCCGGCGCCCGTCGCGCCGCAAGAGCCTGCAGCCCAGCAGCCAGCGATCCAACAGCAGCCAGCGGTCCAGCCGCAGCCTGCCGCGCCGGCCCCGGCGCTGCGCGGCAGCCTGGGCCTGGAACAGGCGACGCGGCCGTTGCAGCCTGCCCGTCCGACGGCCGCCGAAGAGCGCGTCGAGGAAGGCGGCGGCTGGATGCGCGACCTTCTTCGCGCCGCCTCCCGCGAGGAAGAGCCGCAGGCCGCACGCCCTCGACCGGCCGAGAGCCAGCCTGTGGCACGCGCCGGAGACAGCCGCAATCCGCGTCACGTGGTCGAATCGTTGAACTCGCTGTCGGTGGATATCGCCCGGGCGATCGACCACGACGCCTCGGTCGAACTGTGGCGTCGTTACCAGCGCGGCGAGCGGGACGTCTTCACCCGCCGGCTCTATACGCTGAAGGGGCAGCAGACCTTCGACGAGATCAAGCGGAAGTATGATCGCGAGCCCGAGTTCCGCACCGCGGTCGATCGCTACATCGCCGACTTCGAAAAGCTGCTTGCCGATGTCGCACGCAACGATCCGGACAAGCGCATCACCCAGACCTACCTGACGTCGGATACCGGTAAGGTCTACACCATGCTCGCCCACGCGGCCGGACGCTTCAGCTAATCGCTGGCAAAAGGATCCTAGATGTTGAGAACGGCCTCGTTGAAAGACGGGGCCGTTCTTGCATTTGAACGAACGCAGCCCCAGCGTGATGTCAGCTCCTGCAAGTCTCCTTAAATCGGAGCCGATTTAAGGGTAAGAGCATGCAGCAGCCATTCAAAGTTCTACAGAGACCTTTGTGCGACTGAAAAGACGCAACGGCTCTGCGGTCCGCAGCCGCTCAGGAGTGTGCCATGAGACCCCGGATAAAAGTCCTTACGCTCGCCGTGAACGATCTGCAAAGGTCCCTCGCCTTTTATCGCGACGGCTTGGGCCTGCCGACCAAGGGCGTCATCGGTGAGGAATTTGAAGACGGCGCGGTCGTCTTCTTCCACATGGGCGATGATCTGATACTGGCGCTATATCCGGCGCCGTCGCTTTCCAAGGATGCGAAGATCAGCGTGACAGAGGCGCGGCTTGGCGCCGTATCGATCGGTCGTATCGTCAACTCGAAGGCCGAAGTCGATGCAATCATGAAGCAGGCGGCGGACGCCGGCGCCGTCGTAACCGACCCCGCGTCCGATCGTTTCTGGGGCGGCTATTCGGGCTACTTCCATGATCCGGACGGACATCTGTGGGAAATCGCCTGGAACCCGCAATGGACCGTCGAGGACTGAAGCGGTCCGAGGGACGAGCGCGGATCGCGTCGAGAAAAAAGGCTCCATGCAAAAAAGCCCCGGTTTCTGCCGGGGCCTTTCTCCGTAACGCGGTCTGGCAATGCAAGCTTCCGATCAATGTTCCTTGTTGGCGTAAACCGACTTCTTCGTCAGATAGATCAGGCCGGTGAAGATCAGCAGGAACACCATGACCATGAAGCCGGTGCGCTTGCGGTCTTCGAGATGCGGCTCTGCGGCCCACATCAGGAATGCCGAGACGTCCCTGGCGTACTGGTCGACAGTCTGCGGTGCACCGTCGTCATAGGTGACCTGGTCGTCGGAGAGCGGTTTCGCCATCGCCAGCGCCGAGGCGCTCACGAAGTACGGGTTGTAGTGCGTCCCTTCGGCGACCTGAACACCTTCCGGCGGCTCCTGGTAGCCCGTCAGCAGCGCGTGGATATAGTCCGGACCGCCTTCCTGGTAGGGCCAGAAGATGTCGAAGACGAATTGCGGGAAGCCGCGCTCGATGCCGCGCGCCTTGGCGATAAGCGAGAAGTCCGGTGGTGCGGCGCCGTTGTTGGCGGCCGCTGCGGCTTCCTTGTTCGGGAACGGAGACGGGAAGTGGTCGGACGGAATGGCCTTGCGCGTGAACATCTCGCCATCGCCATTCGGGCCGTCCTGCACCTCGTAGTTCGCCGCAAACGCCTTCACCTGGGCGTCGGAATAGCCGAGGCCGTGCTCAAGCGTGCGGAATGCGACGAGCTCCATCGAATGGCAGGCAGAACAGACTTCGGTGTAAACCTTGAGACCGCGCTGCAGCTGGCCCTTGTCGTAGTGGCCGAAGAGGCCGGCGAAGGTCCAATCCTGCTGTTCCGGCTTGTGCAGCGGATAGTGCGGCGTAGCGCCGGCGGCATGCTCCTCGCCGCCTGCTTCCTCGCCTTGGGCCAAAGCAGCCCCCAGACCGAGACCGGCGACGACAGCGAGTGACAGAATGCCTGTAACAAGCTTTTTCATTTTTGTGAGTTCCTTATCAATCGCTGTTCCGGTCAGGCGTGCGCGGTCTTCGGCTGCGCCTTGGCATTCTGCTTCTCCAGCACCGCCTCGGTGATGGAGTTCGGAATGCGCTTCGGCGTTTCGATCAGGCCGAGGAGCGGCATGATGACGAGGAAGAAACCGAAGTAGTACAGCGTGCCGAGCTGCGACATGACGACGTACAGGCCTTCCGCCGGGCGGGAACCGAGCCAGCCGAGCATCAGGGCATTGGCGACGAAGATCCAGAAGAACAGCTTGTACCAGGGACGGTAGACGGCCGAGCGGACCTTGGACGTGTCGAGCCAGGGCAGGAAGAACAGGACGATGATCGAACCGAACATCACCAGAACGCCACCGAGCTTGGAGTCGATCGGGCCGATGTTGAAGGTGATGGCGCGCAGCATCGCGTAGAACGGCAGGTAATACCATTCCGGAACGATGTGAGCCGGGGTCTTCAAGGCGTCAGCCGGAATGTAGTTGTCCGGGTGACCGAGATAGTTCGGCATGTAGAAGACGAACCAGGCGTAGACGATGAGGAAGATCGAGACGCCCAGCGCATCCTTCAGCGTCGCATAGGGCGTGAAGGCCACGGTGTCGGTCTTCGACTTCACTTCGACACCGGTCGGATTGGTCTGGCCGGTGACGTGCAGAGCCCAGATGTGCAGGACGACAACGCCGGCGATCATGAAGGGCAGCAGGTAGTGCAGCGAGAAGAAGCGGTTGAGCGTCGGCTGGTCGACGGCGAAGCCGCCAAGCAGGAACTGCTGGATCCACTCGCCCACCAGTGGGAAGGCCGAGAAGAAGCCGGTGATAACCGTTGCACCCCAGAAGGACATCTGACCCCAGGGCAGAACGTAGCCCATGAAGCCGGTCGCCATCATCAGCAGATAGATGACGACGCCGAGAATCCACAGGATCTCGCGCGGCGCCTTATAGGAGCCGTAATAGAGACCGCGGGCAATGTGCAGATAGACCGCGATGAAGAAGAAGGAGGCGCCGTTGGCATGCAGGTAGCGCAGCAACCAGCCATGGTTGACGTCGCGCATGATCTTTTCGACCGAGTTGAACGCAACGCTTGCTTCGGCGACATAGTGCATCGCCAGCACGATCCCCGTCAGGATCTGGACGATGAGCATCACCGAGAGCATCGCGCCGAAGGTATAGGCATAGTTCAGGTTGCGCGGCACCGGATAGGAGACGAACGAGTCGTGAACGAGGCGCGGCAGCGGAAGACGGGAATCAACCCACTTCTCTATGCCCGTCGTTGGCGTGTAGGTTGAATGTTCAGCACTCATTATCAGTAGTCCCCTCAACCGATCTTGATAACTGTGTCGGAAACGAACGTGAAGGTCGGCACGGCGAGGTTTTCCGGTGCCGGGCCTTTGCGGATGCGGCCGGCCGTATCGTAGTGCGACCCGTGGCAGGGACAGAACCAACCGCCGAAATCGCCGGCCTGCCCGAGCGGAACGCAGCCGAGATGCGTGCAGGAACCGATCATCACGATCCAGTTTTCCTTGCCCTCGCCGGCGGAGCGATCGAGATCGGTCGCTTGCGCATCGGTGGTGAGATTGGCGTTGCGCGCGACCGGGTCCTTGAGCTCTTCGAGCGGCACGGCCTTCGCGTCCTCGACTTCCTTGTCGGTGCGGTTGCGGATGAAGACCGGCTTGCCGCGCCACTTCGCCGTCAGCGACATGCCGGGCTGGAGGCTCGAAACGTCGACCTCGATCGAAGCAAGCGCGAGCGTCGATGCATCCGGGCGCATCTGGTCGATGAACGGCCAAGCCGCCGCGCCGGCGCCGACAACGCCGGCCATGCCTGTGGCCAGATACAGGAAATCGCGGCGAGTGGGCTCGCCCAAGGTCTCGCTTGAAGTGTCGTGTTCGCTCACGGCTAAACCATCCTCTCACGCAATGTGCGGAAACCGCATCCGCCCCCGGCGCGTTTCCTTCCCTTCCCAGGTCTCGAAGCGCACCCTATCTTCACGCTGCCACCCTGCCCGACTTGCAGCAGCAAGCCTTGGCGGGCGTCAGAATCCGGAGAATCCTGCACGCAGAATCCCCAACAATCCGGCGCGTTCTATGCTTGATCGTGAACTATGTCCAGCCTTCACAAGAGGAGGTGGGCAGATTGTCGCGGGGGAGAGAGGCAGTCAATGAGCACAAGGGGTTGACGCGGTCGAGGGGCGTGTTGGCGCCCCCTATTCCGCCGCCTCTTCCTGCGCGATGAAACCGCCGGACTGGCGCGCCCAGAGTTCAGCATAGAGGCCGCCGCGCGCGATCAGCTCGGCGTGGCTGCCATCCTCGACGATATGTCCTCGGTCCATCACGACCAGACGGTCAAGTGCGGCGATCGTCGATAACCTGTGAGCGATCGCGAGCACCGTCTTGCCCTGCATCAGTCGCTCCAGATTGGTCTGGATCGCTGCCTCCACTTCCGAATCGAGCGCCGAGGTCGCCTCGTCGAGAACGAGAATGGGCGCGTCCTTGAGCATCACCCGGGCGATCGCAATCCTCTGCCGCTGGCCGCCGGAGAGCTTGACGCCCCGTTCGCCGACATGGGCGTCGAAGCCCCTGCGGCCGCGCTGATCCTGCAGACCGACGATGAAGTCATAGGCTTCCGCCTTGCGCGCCGCTTCCGTGAGCTGTTCGTCCGTCGCACCGGGCCGGCCGAAGAGAATATTGTCGCGGATCGATCGATGCAGAAGCGACGTGTCCTGGCTGACCATGCCGATCTGGGCGCGAAGCGATTCCTGCCGGACCGTGGCGATATCCTGGCCGTCGATCAGAATCCGGCCGCCCTCGAGATCGTAGAAGCGCAGCAGCAGATTGACCAACGTCGACTTGCCGGCACCGGAGCGGCCGACGATGCCGACCTTTTCACCGGGGCGGATGGTGAGAGAAAAATCATCGATGACGCCGCCACCCTTGCCGTAGTGAAACGCCACCTGCTCAAAACGGATCTCTGGCCGGTTTACGGTCAGATCAGGCGCGCCGGGCCGATCGACGAGGCCGATCGATTGGGAGACCAGCTCGGCCGAATTCTGGATCGTGCCGATATTGCGCATGATGGCGTTGAATTGCGACATCATCCGCCCGAGCAGCATGTTGAGGCGCAGCACCAGCGCCAGCGTGAAGGCGACCGCACCCGAGCTGACCGCCCCTGCAAGCCATAGGTGAACCGCGTAGACGGCAATCGCCGCGATCATCATCCCCGAAAGTAAGGCCTGCGACGCCCGCACGCCCGTCAGAAGCCGGGTAAATGGGATGACCGCCCCTTGGAAGCGGTCGAAGCCCGCGCGGATGTAGCGATCATTCTCCTCGTCGCTGCCGAAGAGCTTGAGCGTCTGGATGTTCGAATAGGCATCGACCATGCGGCCGTTCAGCATCGAGGCCATTTCCGCGGTGTCGCGGGCGTGCTTGCGCACGCGCGGAACGAAATAGCGGGCAAGCGAAAGGAAGACAACGATCCAGAAGGCCACCATCGCCGCCAGCCGCCAGTCGAGCTGGGCGATCAGCGCCATGGTCGACGCAGTATAGATGAGGATGAACCAGATGACCTGCAGCAAGGATACGATCAGGTCGCTCGTCGCTTGCGCGCCCGACCAGACCTTGGTGACGATGCGACCGGAAAAGTCGTTCTGAAAGAAGGTGAGCGATTGCCGGGCTACGTAGACATAGGTCTGCCAGCGCACCAGGTTGAGAAAGCCGGTGATGATCGCCTGCTCCTCGACCAGCGCCGCGAGCGCCACGGCCAGGAAACGGAACACCAGCACCGTCAGCAGCATGAAGAGCAGCTCCGGGCCGTTGGAGGCGATCAATCCGCTCCAGCCATCCTGCGGCCGGATGGTGTCGAGCACGTCGACCAGCCGGCCGACGAAATAGAACAGTCCCGCTTCGAGCATGGCGACCAGCCCGCCGAGCGCCGCCATGGCGAGGAACGGACCTTTCGCCTGACTTACATAGAACCAGGCGAAGCCCCAGAGCGACCTTGGCGGCTGCAGCCGATCGCGCGGCGCGAAGGGGCTGATCCAATTCTCGAAGATGGTGACGATGGCGCGCAGCATTGTTCCGATAATAGGGGGCTGAGACCGGACGGCAATCCGTTTCCGCCGCCGGCCTGATTACAAATGCGTAAGCTTTTGCCCTGAAACGCGAGGAGGCGGCGGATTACTCCGCCGCCTCCTCCTTTTCGACATCGTCGGCGATGAAGCCGCCGGACTGGCGCGACCAGAGATCGGCGTAGAGCCCACCCTTCGCAACGAGCTCGGCATGCGAGCCGGTCTCGACGACCCGCCCCGCCTCGAGGACGACCAGGCGGTCCATTTCGGTCAGCGTCGACAGGCGGTGCGCGATGGCGATCACCGTCTTCCCGGCCATCAGGGCGAAGAGGTTCTCCTGGATCGCCGCCTCCACTTCGGAATCGAGCGCCGAGGTTGCCTCGTCGAGAATAAGGATCGGCGCGTCCTTGAGGAAGACACGGGCGATCGCAATTCTCTGCCGCTGGCCGCCCGAGAGCTTCACACCCCGTTCGCCGACCTGCGCGTCGAGCCCTTGCCTGCCCAGGTTGTCCTCGAGCGCCTGGATGAACTCCCAGGCGTTGGCTTTCTTGGCTGCGGCGATGACCTGCGCGTCGGTTGCCTCCGGGTGCCCATAGGCGATGTTGTCGCGAATGGAGCGATGCAGGAGCGATGTATCCTGCGTCACGACGCCGATCTGCGAGCGCAGGCTGTCCTGGCTGACGGCTGAAATATCCTTGCCGTCGATCCGGATCACGCCGTCCTCGAGATCGTAGAAGCGCAGCAGCAGGTTCATCAGCGTCGTTTTGCCGGCACCCGAGCGGCCGACCAGGCCGATCTTCTCGCCGGGACGGATGTCGAGCGACAGCCGATCGATGACGCCTTTTGCCTTGCCGTAATGGAAGCGGATATCCTCGAAACGGATCGCCCCCTTCTCGGCCGTCAGCGCTACGGCATCCGGCTGATCGACGATGTCGTGCGCCTTGGTCATCATTCCCATGCCGTCATAGACCGTCCCGATATTCTCGAAAAGCGCCGAGACTTCCCACATGATCCACTGCGACATCCCGTTGATGCGCATGGCAAGACCGATCGCAACGGCGATTGCTCCGACCGAGATCGCGCTGGTGAGCCAGAGGTAGATCCCAAGCGAGCCGACAGCGAAGAGCGCCACGCAATTGTTCGTGTAGACGCATATGTGGAACAGCGTGACCTTGCGCATCTGCCGGTAGACGGTGTCGAGAAACTCCTCCATGCCGGCGCGCGCATAGGTTTCCTCCCGCCCGGCATGCGAGAAGAGCTTCACCGTGCTGATATTGGTGTAGCTGTCGACGATGCGTCCCGTCATCATCGAACGGGCATCCGCCTGCTCCTTGGAGATCTTCTGCAGGCGCGGCACAAAGGTGGTTACGATCACGACATAGATGACCAGCCAGATGGCAAGCGGCGCGACGAGCCGCAAGTCGGCCGCCGCGACGACGACCAGCATCGTCGTGAAATAGCTCACCACATAGACGAAGACGTCGAGGATCTTCATTACCGTTTCGCGCACGGCGAGCGACGTCTGCATCACCTTCGTGGCGACGCGACCGGCGAACTCGTTGGCGAAGAAGGTCATGCTCTGCCGAAGCAGATACCGGTGCATCTGCCAGCGCGCCATCATCGGATAGTTGCCGAGCAGCACCTGATGCATGATGAATGAATCGAGCGCCACGAGGGCCGGCAAGCCGATGAGGATCAAGGCTGCCATCCAGGCAAGCCTGCCCCCCTCGGTGGCGAGGAAGGTTTCACGCTCGGCATTGGACAGCCAGTCGACGACGTTGCCGAGGAACTGGAACAGCGCCACCTCGCCGATCGCGATCAGCATGGTGCAGACTGCCATGATGAGCAGCCAAGGCGCCGCGGGCCTGGTGTAGTGCCAGCAGAAGGCAAAGAGGCCCTTCGGTGGAAGCGTCGGCTCCTCCAGCGGGTAGGGATTGAGGCGGGATTCAAACCAGCCGAACATTAATTAGCTCCTTCAGATATTTTGAAGGAAGGCGGGTCGCCCCGCATTCTTTATCTTCGGAAAATTCGAAACCGGAGGGGATGCCCCGAATCGAGCTGCGCCCTCCGGGAAACCGGAGCACGCGTCATTCGATCGACAGAATGAAAGGGCGCGGAACCGGTCAGGCCTGGAACGGCCAGGCTACTTGCGGGAGGCGGGTCAACATCAGAATGGTCATGCATGCCTCCGTCGGTTCGCGTTGAAGAGGATTGAGCTTTACCTCTATTCCCGCCATTGCGCCAGATTGTCGCAGCCGTTTTCTTGCCTATTTTTTCACCGGGATCAGGTCTGTTGCCAATACGGCACAGATTAGCAAAGGGAAATTCGGCAGCGCGGCACGCAATCTCCCGCGCCCAATCCGGCAGTGGATCACGAGGCAATATGATGCCATACGGCCTCGCACGTTTTCGCGTCTCACCATCCTGCGTCTTCGGTACAGGCTCATGAACGACCTCCGCATCGCCCTCTACCAGCCGGATATTCCGGGCAATACCGGAACCATCCTTCGTCTCGCAGCCTGTCTCGGACTTGCCGTCGACATCATCGAGCCGGCGGGCTTCGATCTTTCCGACCGCAACCTCAAGCGCGCCGGCATGGATTACATCGCGGCTGTCACACTCACCCGCCATGTCAACTGGGAGCGCTTCGAGACATGGCGGGCGGAAACCGGCCGGCGGCTGGTGCTCGCTTCCACCAAGGCCGCCGAGCCCTATGCGCGCTTCGACTTTCGGGCCGACGACATTCTTCTCTTCGGCCGGGAAAGCGCCGGCGTGCCGGATCATGTCCATGACCGCGCCGACGCCCGCATCCTCATTCCGATGGCGCCCGGCCAACGTTCGCTCAATATCGCGATGGCGACCGCCATGATCGTCGGCGAGGCGATGCGGCAGACCGGCACGTGGTGACATGGTCGTCAACGCGCTGACACAAAGCAAGGTGAGATTGCGGCCGCGCGTTCCTGCAGCGAGAACGCCCGGCTCGCCCTCGTACGAAGATGCCGCGCTCGTCATGCGGCGATCTCGCTGTAGGGCGTAGTCTTGCGGGCATATTTCAGCGTTCGCGCCCACCAGGTGAGCCGGTCCATCATCAGGAACAGCGGCGCGCGCAGTTCTTCGGGCTTGTAGAGATTCCCGGCAGCGTCGAATTTCGACCAGGCCTTCGGAAGCGCAACACCGTCCCTGAGCGTCACCGCATGCAGCTCTCCGAAGACCTGGCGCAATTGCTCGACGGCGCGGATACCGCCCGAGGCGCCGCCGTAGGAGACGAAGGCGACAGGCTTGGCGTGCCAGGGTTCATAGACCGCGTCGATCATTTCCTTCAGCGCCGCGGGATAGCCATGATTGTATTCCGGCGTGATGACGATGAAAGCGTCCGCTTCGGCGACCTTTCGCTCCATCCATTCGGCCGGGTCTGCCGATTTCTCGCCGCGGGAGCTTCTCAGCCGCAACGGATCGATGATCGTCAGGCGGAAGACGTCGGATGCCGAAAGCTCGCGGATAAGCCAGCTGGCAACGGTATCGCAGAACCGGCCCTGCCGCGCGCTGCCGTAGATCAAGGCGAGGGTCAACTTCTCTGTCATGCGGGATCAGCTCCTAGTTGTCGGCTACAGGAAGCTCATGCTATAGAACCTCAACTATAGTTGAGGTCAAGAGCGCCCGTGAAAAAAGAAAATGACAGTGAATTCAAGCGCGAGCTGACGGTCGGCGAAGTGGCCGAACGCAGCGGCATCGCCGTCTCGACGCTTCATTTCTATGAAACGAAGGGGCTGATCCGCAGCAATCGCAGCCGCGGCAACCAGCGGCGCTATCCGCGCTCGGTGTTGAGACGTGTCGCTGTCATCAAGGTCGCCCAGCGCACCGGGATCCCACTGGCTGAAATTCAATCCGCCCTGTCGGTGCTCCCCAACGATCGGCCGCTGACGGTCGAGGACTGGGGCCGGCTGTCGAAGACCTGGCAGCAGCAACTCGACGATCGCATCGCCAAGTTGACTTCGCTGCGCGATCAGCTGACCGGCTGTATCGGCTGCGGCTGCCTTTCGATGCGGGACTGCCCGTTGCGCAATCCCTATGACGTGCTTGGGTCCGAAGGTGCAGGACCGCGCCTGATGGATCCCTCCGACAGCGTCGAGGACGCGGAATATGCACCCGGAGCTTGAGCGGTAAGCGGCCTCATCCGGTTGAGAAGCATCATGCTCGTCAAGGTACCGACGGAGCAAAAGAGCGCAATCGAAAGCGCCCAGCCATTCCCGGCTACGCCGAGGACGAATGAGAAGAATGGGGGTGCGGCGGCGAAGGCAAGGTTGAGCGGCAGCCCCAGGCGCGCCATCACCAACCCATATTGGGCCGGCGAGAAGAACACGAGCGGCATCGTCGCCCGGCTGACTGACATGGCGCCGCTCGAAAGGCCGTAGAGCACGAGGAAAAGTACGATCGATCCCTCGGTGCCCCCGCCGAGGATCAGAGCAAGCAATGCCAGGGGCATGATTGCCGCCGCAACGAAACCTGTCGTCAGCCCATCCCAGCGGTTGCCACCGAGGAAATCGAAAAGCCGCGCCGAGAGCTGAATGAAACCGATCGCCGATCCGAAGCCGACCGCGAGATAGTCGGGCACGGCATAACTGCGAAAAAGGTCGATGACGACGAGCTGAAAGCCCCAGGTGACGAAGCCGTTCAGCGCAACGGCTGCAACGATAAGCGCAACAAGCCGCCGATCGCGACGGGTCTTCGGCCGCTCCTGCCCGTCCGTCGCGGCGCGAGCTGCCTGGCCCACCGGTTCGCTTCGGGGCAGACCGAAGAAATGCAGCGGTGCACAGACGAGCAACATCATCGCACCGTAGATCACGAGAGTGCCGCGCCAGCCGAGCGCTGCCTCGAAGAACACGGTGACGGGCCAGGACACACTGGGTGCCAGCGCCATGGCGAGCATCTGCGCTCCGATCGCGCGGCGCGCGTCATCGCCGGCGATCTCGGTCAGGAAGACATGAGCAGAAGTCGTCAGCGTTGCAACACCAGCGATGCCAAGGACAGACCAGGCGACGAAATAAGTGATCGGCCCGTCGCCGCTCGCGAGCAGCCACAAGCCGGGTGCGGCGAGCGCCGAACCGGACGCGAGCACCAGGCGCGCGCCGAAGCGCGCATAAAGCGTCCCAAGCGGCGGCGAGCACAGCGCCATAGCCACCAGCATCACGGTCGGACCGAGATAGACCATCGATGGCTCCAGGCCGAGATCGCCAGCCATTCCCGCCGCCGTGACCGATACGAACATGAACATCGCGCCCCAGGCGACGATTTGCGTTACGGACAGGACGATTACCGAGCGGAAGACGGGCATGAGGTGAAGGCCGGTGAAAACGCACGCAGAAAGGGTGCCGAGAAGAGTGTCGGCAACTGTCTAGCGCGCCGGCGGGACCTTGGCGAGACGAATTGTCCATCACAAAGCGGAAGCTTTTGTCTCACGGACCGACCGCATGTGGCGGTCTTCGCCCCGGGCGGGAAATGCGGTCGTTCAGTCAGCGCTCGGCAGGCGCCGCATCGTGAACTCGATCTCGTCGCCCTCGAGTTGGCGCCAGCTCTCGACTTCCGTCCAATAGGCGGCCTTGGGCCAGGTCTCGAACCATTCGCGCGCCTTGGCGCGGGCGGCGCTGCGTTCGAGACGGAAGGTTTCGCGTACGAACAGGCTGCCGCCTCGCGCGGGGTGTTCCCGGCGGTGTCGGGCGATCTGGCGCCGCAAGCCATCGAGCGGCGGTCCTGGGGGTATCTTCGCCATGGCTGTACCTCTGATCATAAAGATAGGATGGGCACCGCCCCTTGGCCAGTCCATCGTCTCCAGCGCCTGCCAGCCATCGCCACGACCAAATGCCCGAGGCCCGTCATTGCTGTAGACTACCTTGGAGAAAGAGCCGCCGTTGCCATTCGGCCAAAAATATGGACTGTGACGGCGGCGACAGAATCGGCGGTCTCCTCTGCGGGATGCCGCAAATTGGAACTTGAACTCCATGGAAAGACCGCAATTGCCGCAGGAGCTGCCTGCAGACATCGAAGACAAGAAGGCCGAGGCGAAGGCCTGGTTCGAGAGCCTGCGCGACTCGATCTGCGCGGCCTTCGAGACAATCGAGGAGGATTTGACTGGGCCGTTGTCGGATCGTCCGCCGGGCCGGTTTGTCGGCAAGGATTGGCTCCGCGAGGAAGGCACAGGCGGCGGCGGGCGCATGTCGATGATGGAGGGCCGCGTCTTCGAGAAGGTCGGCGTCCATACATCGACCGTCTTCGGCGAGTTTTCCCCCGAATTCCGCAACCAGATCCCCGGCGCAAGCGAAGATCCGCGCTTCTGGGCGTCAGGCATTTCGCTGATAGCCCATCCGGTCAATCCGAACGTGCCCGCCGTGCACATGAATACGCGCATGGTCGTGACCACGAGCAACTGGTTCGGCGGCGGCGCGGACCTCACGCCCGTTCTCGACCGCCGGCGCCTCATGACCGACCCGGACACGGCTGTCTTCCACCGGGCGATGGAGATCACCTGCGACCGGCATCCGGTCGCCGATCATGCGAAGTTCAAGCAATGGTGCGACGAGTACTTCTTCCTCAAGCACAGGAACGAACCGCGCGGCACCGGCGGCATTTTCTACGATTGGCTGCACTCGCCCGAGGACATGGGCGGCTGGGAGGCCGATTTCGCCTTCACCCGGGACGTGGGCAAGGCGTTCGCGATTGTCTATCCGAAAATCGTCAGGGCAAATTTCAACACGCCATGGACGGAGGCAGATCGCGACGAACAGCTCGTGCGTCGCGGCCGCTATGTGGAATTCAACCTCCTCTACGACCGCGGCACGATTTTCGGCCTCAAGACCGGCGGGAACGTCGAGTCGATCCTGTCGTCCCTGCCCCCGGTCGTGCGCTGGCCCTGATTGCGCCTCCGGCTCAATGAAGAGCCGAACAAATCCCGAGGCTGCGGCGTTTTCTCCGGAACGAGGAGTGATCGCCGCATGATATTCAAGAAACGCACATTCTTCGGCCAGGAGCCCGAGAGGGAAACCCCCGAGCATCCGGCCGAACTGGAGCGCCGGGTTGCACACTGGCTCGCCGTCGCGCCGGGGCTCGATGCCGCCGACGTCACAGTGACCTGCACCGGCAACACGGTCCTGCTAGGCGGCACGGTTGCCACGGAGGACGAAATCGTCCGAGCCGCGGAAGCGGCAAGCCGTGTCGAAGGCGTCAGGGAAGTCATCAACCGAATCAAACGCGCCAAAGCGGGCACGGGATGACGCGGAGCAGCTGTCGCCGCTAGATCGACCGGAGCATCCAGCCGACGATATCCGCCGCCACGTGAGCGAAGGCAGAGTCGAGGGCTGCGACAAAGGCCGGATTGCCGGCGCCCTGGACCGGCGCGACGGCACGAAAGACCTGCTGCCGGCGGACGGTACCGGAGCGGTCGTCCAGTATCTTGGCGAAGATCTCGACGACGGCCGTGTCAGGGCCATCGGTGGCTATCTCGAAGGCCCGGAGTTCGGTGACCAACTGATAATCTATAGCAAGCCCCTGGCCAGGCTTGCCGACACGAACCTTGCCCGTGTTGTCGAAAGTCTGAACGAGCCGATCCTGCACCATGCGCGGCAGACTATCGCCCCATTGCGCCCCGGCGAGATACCGAAGTTCCGATTTCGAAAGGCGAACGACGATCTGGTCGCTGCCGAGCGTCTTCAGGGCCGTCGGCTCCGGCACCAGTATCTGGCGGTTCGTCGCTGCCGGGCGCTCGACGACGGGCGTCGACGCCAGGCTGAATGTATCATTGGCCGCCTGGCGCGTGCCACAGCCCGCCAGCATCGTCGCCAATGAAAGAACCGCAGCAAACCGGGCCGTTCCCGCTCCACGCCATGCTACCAGACCCGGAAAACCCATACGCAATTATCCCCAAACAACGCGGCGCCGTTCGGCTCCCCGCCCCCATGCAACCCGCCCGCGACCGATGATCAGCGAATCACCGCCGCGTGCGGCCATCATATTGCTTAACAGTCTCGCCGCCGAATAGCAGGCGCTGTGGATTTCGATCGAAATTGGAAATCGTACTCTGCAGGCTTTGCACCGTTCGCCGTGTTTCCGTGACAAGCGTCTCCATGTCACGCAAGCCGGAATTGGAGAAACGCTTCAGGTTGTCGGAGATAGGACCGATTTGAGCGTTGAGGTTGTCGGCCATCCGGCGGAACGATTCAAGCGTCGAGCGCGCCTCTGCCGAAAGCGACGGCGCATTCGCGTCGCCGAGGAAGCCGTCGACCTTCGCGAGAATGCCGTCGACGCGGTTCGATGCCGCATTCAGCTTGTTCGACATCTCCGTGAAGTCGGTGATCGTCTGGTCTATGTCCTCCTGGCGGGCCGAAATCTTGTTGGCAAAATCGGACACCTGGGCGGCGACCTTGCGCGCATCGGCGCTCGCCGCGGAGATGTCGTTGACGACCAGCCCGACCTTCTGTGTATCGACGGCAGCCACCAGCGCATCGACGCGCTTCAATGTCTGCTGCGCGTTCTTGCCGAACTGGTCATAGGTCTCCACGGTGCGCCTGAAGCCGGCGACTGCCTCCGAGACCCCGCCGGAAGCTGCCTTGAGGTCGTTGCTCACCTCTTCGACATTGCTCACGATCGTATCGATCTTCTTCGGATCGACCGACTTGATCAGCCTGTCTGCGCTTTCAAGCGTGACATCGAGCTTCTTCGACGCAGCGCTGACCGATCCAGACAACTCCTCGACGCTCTTCAGGAATTGATCGATCGCGTCGGAATTGTCGGCGAGCGCCCTGGAGAAACGTTGCGCATTGCCGATCGTCGCGGTCAACGGGCCACGAACTTCGGTGACGAAGCCCTGAATGTCGCCGATGGCGCTGTTTGCCCGATCAAGGATCTGGTCGGCGGTCGCAAGCAGGCTCGTAACGCTCGACTGGTCGGCAAGGATCCGCGCCTGCGTCCCCTTTTCGAGTGCGCTCTTGAGGATGTTCTCATCGCCTTTTCGCCCGCCGCTAAGCTCGATATAGGCCGCTCCCGTCAAACCCTGGATTTCCAGCGTCGCCCGCGTGGACGTCAGAACCGGCGCATCGGCCGATACCTCGGTGAGGGCGATCGAATAGCGCGGATCATTGGCGTCGATCGCAAGGCTGTTGACGGTACCGACATTGATGCCGTTGAACCGCACCGGTGAGCCGACCGACAGGCCGTTGGCAGAGCCTGGAATGTTGACGACGAGTTCGACCATCTCGCCGCTTCGGCCGTATTGTGACATCCAATAGACGAAACCGAAGGCAGCGGCGATCACGAACACCGTGAAAAAGCCGACAATGGCATAGTTCGCTTTTGTTTCCATCGGTTCCGACTACCCCTGCGGCCCTTGCCGCCCTTTCACCTGCTTCGACAACAGTTCCGCCGAAACTATTTTAGCACCTTTGCCGCATCAGTCGTGCTCGCGCACGATCGCCCTCGCCCGCTTGCCGCGAAAATAGGATTTCACCCACGGCTCGTCGCAGGCAAGCATGTCCTCGATGGTCCCCTCGACCAGGACGTGTTTCTGGCCGAGGACGGCGATCCGGTCGCAAACTGAAAACAGGCTGTCCAGATCGTGGGTCACCATATACACGGTCAATCCAAGCGTGTCCCGAAGCTTGGCGATCAACTCGTCGAATTCCGCCGCGCCGATCGGATCGAGGCCTGACGTCGGCTCGTCGAGGAAGACGAGATCCGGATCGAGCGCCAGCGCCCTTGCCAGTGCGGCGCGCTTGATCATACCGCCGGAAAGCTCCGAAGGATATTTTTCCGCCGCTTCCGGTGCCAGGCCCACCAATTCGATCTTCAGACGCGCCAATTCATCCATCAGGTCTTGCGGTAGATCGAGATATTCCCGCATCGGCACCTGGATGTTCTCCCGCACCGTCAGCGCGGAAAAGAGCGCGCCATGCTGGAAGAGAACGCCGAGACGCATGTCGAGCGCGATGCGTTCCTCATCACTCACCTTGTCGTACTGCGCGCCGAGGATCTCGATCGTTCCGGAGCGCTTCGGCAGCAGTCGAAGGACCGTGCGCATCAGCACCGACTTTCCCGTCCCGGAAGCTCCGACGAATCCGAGGATTTCCCCGCGCAGCACGTCGAGATTGAGTTTGTCGAGGACGATATTGTCGCCGAAGCCGACCGTCAGGCCGCGAACGGAAAGGACGGTCTCGCGCCTTGCCGCCTGCTCCGGTTGCTTTTCCATGACCGCCTGAACCATTTTTCCGCCCACCTCAGAAATCGATCGCCGCATAGAACATCGCGAACAATCCGTCGATGAGAATGACGACGAAGATCGACTTGACGACCGACGATGTCACGCGGCGGCCGAGGGATTCCGCACTGCCGCCCACCTTCAGCCCCTCGACCGCGGCGACGACCCCGATGATCAGCGCCATGAAAGGCGCCTTGATCATGCCGGCCGCCACCGAGGAGAAATCGACGGCCTCCTGCAATCGGCCGAGGAAGGTCGGAATCGTAATGCCAGAATAGGTCCAGGCAACGAGCGCCGCCCCGGCGAGTGCGGCGAAGTTCGCGATGATGGTCAACAGCGGCAGCACAATCGTCAGTGCCACAAGCCGCGGAAAGACGAGCACGCCGACCGGGCTCAAGCCCATGACCTTCAGCGCGTCGACCTCTTCGCGCATCTTCATCGAGCCGATCTCGGCCGTGATCGCACTGCCCGAGCGGCCCGCGATCATAATCGCCGTCAGGAGCACGCCGATTTCGCGCAGTTGCAGGATGCCAACCAGATCGACAACGAAGATTTCCGCTCCGAAGGACCGAAGCTGAAAGGCGCCCTGTTGCGCGATGATGGCGCCGATCAGGAAAGACATCAGCGTGATGATCGGTGTCGCCATCACGCCCATGCGGTCGATCTGGTGGACGATCGCCGCAGGCGAGACGCCGGCGTGGCGCCCGAGCTTCATCTGCGCACCGCGGACAGCCGAGCCGAGAATATACATGGCGGCAACCGTATCGGTCCAAATCGATACCGTCACTTCACCGATCGGCGCAAACAGCCGCTGGAAAAGCGGGTCCTTTCGCTTCGAACGCTCGGGCTGGCGCAATTCTCCGGGCAGTGCGCGCACCAGTTCGACATAGCGCTCGCCGCCGTCGCTGAAGCGAACCTCCCCGCCGGCCTCGCTGCCGATGCCGTTCATGAAGCGGCGGATGATCCAGGCGCCGGCCGTATCCATCGCCGTGATCCCGGAAAAGTCGAATTCGTTACGGCCGCTCGCCGGCTTGCCGAGCCGCTTAAGCTTGTTGGCCATGGCTTCTGCCGTCTGGTGTCGCCAGTCGCCGCTGAACACATAGCGTCGCCCGGTCCCCCCGTCGGCCTCGGCGAGGGCGACATCGGCAGCATTCTGGGAAGGCGCTCGCGTCACGTGATCTTGGTCTTTCAATTGCTATTCGATAATCTCTTAAACCAGATTCGATCTTAGGACAAAATCGCCTAGAAATTCAAAGTCGTACAGCACGCTTTGTACGACCAGATGCGACCCAAAAGACACAGCGCGGCATGACCGGCACAGCACCCGCCAAGCATCGAGGGGGCTGCGCGGCCTGCCGCGACCCTTTCGGAGGACACCAATGTCGATCTCGCTTGCAGCCGCCGTCGAACACTTTCCGATCGCCGGTGCCTTCACGATCTCCCGCGGCTCGAAAACGACGGCGAGCGTCGTCACCTGCCGCATCGGCGACGGCACGGCGTTCGGCCGGGGCGAATGCGTGCCCTATGGCCGCTACGGAGAATCGATCGATTCTGTCCTGAGCGAGATCGAAGCGGTTCGCCCGCTGATCGAAGCCGGCATGACGCGGCTGGAACTGCAGGAGGCGATGAAACCGGGTGCGGCCCGCAACGCGGTCGATTGCGCGCTCTGGGATCTCGAGGCAAAGCAGCGAAATACGTCGGCCGCTACACTTGCCGGCATAGCTGATCCGGTCTCCCTGACGACGGCCTATACCATCTCGCTTGTCGAGCCCGAAGAGATGATGGCGCAGGCCGCCAAATACGCCCATCGCGCCCTTCTGAAGGTCAAGGTCGGAACGGCTGACGACACATCGCGGATCCGTGCCGTCCGGAAAGGCGCACCGGATAGTCACATCATCCTGGATGCCAACGAAGGCTGGACTCCGGAAAACCTCGCCTTCCACTTTGCTGCCTGCGCCGAAGCCGGTATCGATCTCATCGAGCAACCCCTGCCGGCAGGGAGTGACGCGGCGCTGGCGCATGTGGACCGCGCCGTTCCCGTCTGTGCGGATGAAAGCGTGCACGCGACCGCAGACCTCAAGGCGCTGGTTGGGCGGTACGATGCGGTGAACATCAAGCTCGACAAGACCGGCGGCCTCACGGAGGCGCTGCGCATGCGCGAAGAGGCCAAGGCGCTCGGCCTGAAGATCATGGTGGGCTGCATGGTCGGCAGTTCGCTCGCCATGGCCCCGGCGATCCTCGTTGCGCAGGGGGCCGACTTTGTCGATCTCGACGGTGCGCTGCTGCTTGCGGAAGATCGCAGTCCTGGTCTCCGCTACGAGGCCTCCCTCGTCTTCCCGCCCGATCCGAGCCTGTGGGGCTGAAGGTACCACCCGGCGAAAGCGAAGCAGCAGCCGGAGAGCGCCACGACCGACATCGAATAGAAGCCGGCGACGCCGAACCAGGCGTAGAAATAGCCGGAGAGAAACGTGAAAATTGCGGTGAAGATGCCCGTGTAGAAGAAATAGATGCCCTGGGCGGAGGCCTCCTGCTCCTCGGCGACCCGTTCGACCAGCTTGTGCTGCATGCCGGTATGCATGATCGCATAGGTGAAGGCATGAAAGCACTGGAGGACGAAGTAGCCCGAGAAGCCCAGGTCCATCGGGAAGATCAGCCAGCGCACCACCGCCAGCAAACAGCCGGAGAAGATCATCGTCCAGACGCTGAAACGCCGGATGATTGCCTTGGCGAAAAAGAACATCAGCACTTCCGCCGCCACGCCGGCACTCCACAGGGCGCCGATCTGCGTGCCGCTGTAGCCGATCTGCTGCCAGTAGATGGCCGAGAACGCGAACAGCATCGCATGGCTGCTGTTGACCAGCGTGACGCCGATCAGCAGCAGTTGCAAATCGGGCTGTCGCAGCGATTGCGGCGGCGGTTCGGTGATCGCCGTGATTGGCGAAGGCCGGCGCGGACGGCCGATGCGCGGGGCTGCGCAGGCCATCACTACGGTGAGGCCGAAACCCGCCGCCATCGCCGGCAGCACCATCGTGCCGCCGATGAGACCGATCATCCAGCCGCCGAGCATCGTCGCGCCGATAAAGGCGATCGACCCCCAGACGCGCATCAGCGCATAATCGAAACCCCAGCGACGCACGCCCGACAGCGCAAGCGCCTCGACGATCGGCACGTAAGGCGAATACGCGGCCGATTGCAGGGCATAGATCACCAGCACAGGCCAGAAGCCCTTGGCAAAGAAGAGGACGAATGCCAGGGCAAGAGAAAGGCAGCCCGACCAGATCAGCACGATGGTGCGCTCGCCGAGCCGGTCCGCCAGCACGCCCGCCAAGGGCGCGGTGATGACGCGGATAAACATCGGAACGGCAAGCACCACGCCGATCTCGAAATCGCTCATCGAAAGGCTGCTGAGCCAGACCGGAAAATACGGCATGGCGAAGCCGTTGACGATCAACGGCGCGCAGAAGAGCAGCGCGATGCGGAGCGCAAAACGACGCGGCGGGGGCCCCAGGACGGGGGGCGCTGATGCGGGAATCATGGGAGGACCTGATGGCTGTCAGCAACCTCTAGCACGGCTGCCCGCTGCCTCGCCAGTCGCTAGTTTTAGCCAGTTGGCCCGGGGACGGTGGCTTCAGGCTGCCTGCGGTGCGGCAAGCGTCACGGGCAATTCCTCGACCGTGGTCTCCGCCGCCGTCACGCCGCCCTGCAGGCTATGCCAGGTGATCAGTTCCATCGTGCCATCGAAGTGCTCGGCGATCGCCGTGCAGCTTTCGACCCAGTCGCCGGTATTGATGTAGCGGATCTCGTCGATATCCTCGATCACGGCGTGGTGGATATGGCCGCAGATAACGCCCTGGGCATGGTGTCGGCGGGCTTCCTCCGCCACGACTTTCTGGAACTCTCCGATGAAGTTCACCGCGTGTTTGACCTGCAGCTTGGCCCAGGACGAAAACGACCAATAGGGCATGCCGAGGCGGCGGCGGACGGCGGCAAGGCCGATATTGATGGCGATCGCCATGTCGTAGGCCCAGTCGCCGAGATAGGCGAGCACTCGCGCGTTGCGCACCACGACGTCGAATTCGTCGCCATGCAAGACGAGGTAGTTGCGCCCGTCCGCTCCTTCATGCATGTGGCGTGCCGCGACCTCGATACCGCCGAAGTGGACGCCCGGGAAATCCCGCATGAACTCGTCGTGATTGCCGGGAATATAGATGATGCGCGAACCCTTGCGCGCCTTGCGCAGCAGCTTCTGGACGACGTCGTTGCAGGACTGCGGCCAATTCCAGCTGCGCTTCAGACGCCAGCCGTCGACGATGTCGCCGACAAGAATGATAGTCTCGGCCTCATGGTGGCGCAGGAAATCGAGCAGATAGTCCGTCTTCGCCGCCTTCGAGCCCAGATGAACGTCGGAAATGAACAGCGTCCGCAATTTCCGAACCGGATTCTGTTGAGATCCCGATACCGCAGCCATGCGATCCTCGCCTTCTCGAGCTTTGTGTCGTCTCGTCAAAACCAGACTCGTGTTTCAGGAAGATGACACCGACACGTAGCCGGCGGGATCACACGGACGAAAAGCGCTGCCGTGAAACTGTACGTGGAGGGGAAATCATGCCAAAAGGCCGCCATCCAGAAACAGGGATGCTAGGTATGACCACGGGCGACAAAGCGAAACCTCAAGCGGCTCCGGCAAGCGGAGACATCGACCAGCAGGCACTTTTCTTCCACCGCTATCCTCGCCCGGGCAAGCTCGAGATCCAGCCGACCAAGCCGCTCGGCAACCAGCGCGACTTGGCGCTGGCCTATTCGCCCGGCGTCGCCGCACCCTGCCTCGCCATCAGGGACAATCCGGAGACTGCTGCCGATTTTACCGCACGCTCGAACCTCGTCGCCGTGGTCTCGAACGGCACGGCCGTGCTCGGTCTCGGCAATATCGGCCCCCTCGCCTCCAAGCCGGTGATGGAAGGAAAAGCCGTCCTCTTCAAGAAGTTCGCCGGCATCGATGTTTTCGATATCGAGATAGACGCACCAACCGTCGAACGCATGGTCGATGTGATTTCCGCCCTTGAGCCGACCTTCGGTGGCATCAATCTCGAAGATATCAAGGCGCCGGAATGCTTCGAGGTGGAGCGACGCCTGCGCGAGATGATGGAGATTCCGGTCTTCCACGACGACCAGCACGGGACGGCGATCATCGTCGCCGCTGCCGTTCTGAACGGCCTCGAACTGGCCGGCAAGGACATCTCCAAGGCGAAGATCGTCGCCTCGGGTGCCGGAGCCGCGGCGCTTGCCTGCCTCAATCTTCTCGTCATCCTCGGCGCCAAGCGGGAAAACATCTGGGTCCACGACCTCGAGGGCCTCGTCTACAAGGGCCGTGAGGTCCTGATGGACGAATGGAAGGCCGTCTACGCCCAGGACAGCGCCAATCGCGTGCTCGCCGACAGCATCGGCGGCGCCGACGTCTTCCTGGGGCTTTCGGCGGCGGGCGTCCTCAAGCCCGAACTGCTCGCCCAGATGGCGGAGAAGCCGCTGATCATGGCGCTCGCCAACCCGACGCCGGAAATCATGCCGGAAGTCGCGCGCGCGGCGCGGCCGGATGCGATGATCTGCACGGGCCGTTCCGACTTCCCGAACCAGGTCAACAACGTTCTCTGCTTCCCGCACATCTTCCGCGGCGCGCTCGATTGCGGCGCCCGCACCATCAACGAAGAGATGAAGATGGCGGCGGTGCGGGCGATCGCTGGTCTGGCACGCGAGGAACCGTCGGATGTCGCAGCCCGTGCCTATTCAGGGGAAACGCCGGTCTTCGGACCCGACTACCTGATCCCCTCGCCCTTCGACCAGCGGTTGATCCTGCGCATCGCCCCGGCCGTTGCCAAGGCTGCCGCCGAAAGCGGCGTTGCCACCCGTCCGATCCAGGATTTCGACGCCTACCTCGACAAGCTCAATCGCTTCGTCTTCCGCTCCGGCTTCATCATGAAACCGGTCTTCGCGGCGGCGAAGAACGCCACCAAAAACCGCGTCATCTTTGCCGAGGGAGAAGACGAACGGGTGTTGCGTGCCGCCCAGGTGCTGCTCGAAGAAGGTACCGCCAAGCCGATCCTGATCGGCCGCCCGCAGATCATCGAAACCCGCCTGCGCCGCTATGGCCTGCGAATCCGGCCCGATGTCGACTTCGAGGTGGTCAATCCGGAAGGCGATCCGCGTTATCGCGACTATGTCGACGACTACTTCGCTTTGGTCGGCCGCCGCGGCGTCATCCCGGAAGCCGCCCGCACGATCGTGCGTACGAACACGACGGTGATCGGTGCGCTGGCAGTCAAGCGCGGTGAAGCCGACGCATTGATCTGCGGTGTCGAGGGACGCTATAGCCGACATCTGCGCGACGTTTCGCAGATCATCGGCAAGAAGCCCGGCGTGCTCGACTTCTCGGCTCTCAGCCTGTTGATTTCTCAGCGCGGCGCGACCTTCTTCACCGACACCTATGTGAGTTACAATCCGAGTGCCGAAGAGATCGCCCAGATGACCGTGATGGCGGCGGGAGAAATTCGCCGCTTTGGGATCACGCCGCGCGCTGCCCTCGTTTCACATTCGAACTTCGGATCGCGCGATTCCGAAAGCGCCGCCAAGATGCGCGCCGCACTCAAGCTCGTCCGCGAGCTCGCACCCGATCTCGAGGTGGACGGAGAAATGCACGGCGACGCGGCAATCTCCGAAACGCTGCGCGAGCGGGTGATGCCGAACAGTGCGCTGAAGGGCGAAGCCAACCTGCTCGTCTTCCCCAATCTCGACGCCGCCAACGTGACGCTCGGCGTGGTCAAAACGATGACCGACAGCCTCCATGTCGGACCGATCCTGCTCGGCTCGGCGCTGCCGGCGCACATCCTTTCGCCGTCCGTCACGTCCCGCGGGGTCGTCAACATGGCGGCTCTCGCAGTGGTCGAGGCAAGCCATCCCGCCTAGGGATGGCTCTCCGGACTATCGCGCCTTAGGCGATTTCCCTGGCCAAGTATCGCGAAATGCAACCTTGGGTGGATTTAATCCAAAGAGTTGCACCGATTACGAAATATAGCACTAGACAAAAACCGCCAGGCTAAACCATGTTTATTCTAGGGGCATGAATCGGTGTTACGGCATGACTAATCAACAGGCTGTCCTCGATCTGCTAGATATCGTCGAATATGGCGGGTGCGCGGAGCCGCAGCAATTCTTCGCCTTGATGCGTCGCACGTTCGATATCGCGCATCTCCTCTATGTCGAAGCGGAGCCGACGGCCGAAGGCCTCAAGGTCTGCCGGCTGCATCACACCTTCGGGGCCTATGCCGAGGAGCTCTATCTGTCCCGTGGTCTTCACCGGATCGATCCAATCCTTCGGCTTGCCCTCGGCGGCGTGAGACCCGTTGAATGGGCGACCGCCCGCCGCCGCTTTCCGGAATGCGAGCCGCTCTTCCAGGCTGCCGAGGAAATCGGCTTGGCAACGGAAGGCGTCGCTCTGCCGCTGCCTTCACCGACCGGACGCCTGGCGCTGCTCGCAATCAGTGGCAACATGTCGCCAGCGGAATGGTCCGAATATCGTCGATGCCACCTGCGCGACTTCCAGCTGGCCGCCAATCTTTTCCATGCCTCGATGCTTGAGAAGGCGGCGATGGTCGATGCGATGGACGAGCGCGATACGCGATTGACCAGCCGGGAGACAGAGGTCTTGACGTGGTCGGCAGCCGGCAAAAGCTATTGGGAAATCGCGACGATCCTCGGCATTTCCGAGCGCACGGTTCGTTTCTTCATGAGCAATACGCGCCGCAAGCTCAACGTCGTGTCCAACACTCAGGCCGTTGCGCAGGCGGTCCGCCATGCGCTGATCCCCACCATCTGAAGGGTGGATTTACCATCTGAGCTCGACCCATTGGCCGAAAACCCCACAAATTTGGTGGGAAAAACCTCCGGATTAAACTGTCACTACCGACAGTTACATGTGTCACCCGAGCCTGACAGCATCGCTCCATCGCGCAAACACGATGGAGCGAAAGATGATCAGGATAGTGAACGGAAACGCTCGCGGACAGCACCCGCAGGCCATCGACGAGATGTTTCGGCTGCGCAAGCGCGTCTTCCATGACTTTCTGAAATGGGACGTCAAGACCGAGGGCAATTGGGAAATCGACCACTACGACAAGGCCAATCCGCTTTATGTGATGTCGTATTCGCCGGACACCGGAAGGCTTCGCGGTTCCCTGCGACTTCTACCAACGCTAGGGCCGAACATGCTGGATGATACATTTCCGGTCCTGCTCGGCGGAAATCCGGAAATCCGCAGCGCATCGGTTTGGGAATCGAGCCGCTTCTGCATCGAACCGGATATCTCCCAGGACCGGACGTCGAACCAGGTGACGGTCGCCGCCGCCGAGCTCATGTGCGGCGTCGGGGAACTGGGCCTTGCCTCCGGCATCAGCCATATCGTCACCGTCACCGACGTCTTCCTCGAGCGGATGTTCCGCCGGATGGGGTGCCCGGGAGAGCGCATCGCAGAGCCGCAGAGGATCGGCAATGTCTACGCGGTCGCTGTCGCTTGGGAAGTGACGAACAGCCTTCTTCAAAGAATGAAGGCCGTTGCCGCCATCGAGGGCACTGTGCTCGAACGGCCGATGTCGCTCGAAACCGCCAGAGCGGCCTGATCTGTCGCCGGGCCGCTCACTCGGCCCGGCCGTTTCTGCTTCCAAACGCATTAACGCAAATGCCGACTCGCCGTTGCGCCCTCGCATCAACGTCGTATGATGTCAGGAAACAGGCGCCCCGCTTGTTCCGCGACTACTGCCTGTTTCTTTAAATCGCAGCCGATTTAAGGAAAACAAATATGCAGCAATTCAAGGTGCTACAGCGTCCTTTGTGCGTCTGAAAAGACGCACGGCGCTGTGGCGGGGCGAAACGCAGGAAAAGACGAGTGCCAGTGTTCAGAAGTGCGGCGTCCTGGAGGATGATGCGCCTTGCTGCAGCGCTCCTGCCGCTCGCCTTGTGTATGGCCGGACAGGCTTCGGCCGCAAGCGTATGCGAACGCCTGAGCGCCCGCCTCGCGGAGCTGCCGGCGGCCTTCACCACAACCGCCGATCTCCGCGATTTCACCGGCGCGGTTTCACGCCAGAACATCGAAATTCGCCGCGCAAAGAACGAACGCCGGCGCATGGCATGCAGCAATGACTCCGTCGTCTACATCGACAGCGAAAATGAAGCTGCCTGCGCCGAACTCGACGATGCGATCGGCCGGATGGAGGACAATCTCCGCACGCTCAAGGCGCAACGACGGCATTTGATTTCCAAAGGCAATGACGACATGCGCCGGCGGATCGTCGCCGCCATGGAGTTGAATGGTTGCTCAAGAGAAGCCGGCCTGAACTGGGACGAGACGATCCCTGACGAGACGATTCCTGACGAGTCGAGCACCGAAGAGGCTCACGTTCACCGCAACATTCTCGAAGACTTCCCGCCGGACGGCGAGGACTATCCGTTGCTGTTCGACGGTCCAGCGGACGACTTCACATTCATGGAGGACGGCGCTGCAGGCGGCCTCAGGACCATGTGCGTGCGTACTTGCGACGGCGCATTTTTCCCGATTTCGTCGAACGCGACACCGGCCGACTTCGGACGCGATACCGAGCTTTGCCGGGCACGATGCCCGGCAGCCGACACGGAACTCTACTATCACGTGCTGGCCACCGAGGAGAGCGAGCAGATGATTTCCGCGTCGACGGGCAGGCCGTACACGGAACTCCCCAACGCCTTCGCCTATCGTACCCGCGGGGTCGGTGCGCCCGGTATCTGCGGCTGCCAGATACCCAAGGTCGCAACGGGTAAGAGCAGCAACAATTCCGCGTCAGGAACGAAGCTTTCGGTGGTCAGCCCCTCCGTCGTGACGATCAAGGGCACGGCTTTGCCGGCGTCCGGATCGCCGGCAGCAAAGCCTGTGGAAGAGCGCCCCTACGACCCCACGACCAGCAAGGTCCGCGTCGTCGGCCCCGCCTTTCTGCCGCAGCAAGAGAGCGCGATCGATCTCAAGAACCCTCGGGGGCCGCGCTATCAGCCGCTGCAGAATGAATGACCTGGTCGACAAACCGCTTCCCGCCGTCGCGAAGGCCCCATCTTTCCTCGAAGATCAGGTCCTCGAGCGGTACCCGTTGCCGCCAGCCCTTCACCGCTAGTTCCGGTTGCTGGTAGAGTCGGTCGACAAAACCGAGGCACAGCCAGGCGACGATTTCGATGTGTTCGGGCATGCCGAGGATCGCCTTGATCTCGTCCTCGTGGAAAATGCTGACCCAACCGACGCCGACCCCCTCGGCCCGCGCTGCGAGCCAAAGGTTCTGGACCGCGCAGACCGTCGAGTAGACGTCCATTTGCGAATTATGCGTGCGCCCGAGCACGACGGCGCCGCCGCGCGTGCGATCGCAGGTCACGCAAATGCTGAGCGGCGCCTTGCGTATGCCCTCGAGCTTGAGTGAGCGATATTTCGCCTGCGCCTCGCCTGAAAACATGCCGGCGGCTTCCTCATTGGCGCGCCGGAATGCCTGCCAGACTTTCTCCCGCGTCTCGCTCCGGCGCACGAGCACGAAGTTCCACGGCTGCATGAAGCCGACGGACGGGGCGCGATGCGCCGCATCGAGCAAGCGGGAAATCAGAGGCTCGGGCAGCGGTTCAGGCAGGAACTCGTCGCGTACGTCGCGGCGCGTCTCGATGGCGCGATAGACGGCGGCACGCTCGTCCGGTGAAAAGGCACCGGCCGCCGTAAGGCAGTCGTTCGGGTCAGGCAGCATCGTTCGATCCCCAACAATGCACAACCTCCCGCCGTCCATGCGGGGCCGGTCTATCTTGTCAGGCCGGTCTTCTGACTACGGATCACTCGACTGGGCCGCCTTCCCGGATCGCATCAAGACCCAGTGGCAAAGCTCTGAAAACGTTCAAAGCTGTTTTGGCGCAGCCGTCCCCATCACAGCGTTGGGCACGTGCCGGAATTCAACCGGCTTCCCGATTCTCCCGCCTCAGCGGGCACCTGACGGCCGCATATGGGCACAGGCGCAGGCGAAAGGCAAGACTACAGCACGTGCGTCTTATCAGACGCACAAGATCGCAGTAGAGCTTTGGATTGCTGCATGTTTCTACATGCAGCAGGCCGAGAGCGACTCAAAGCGGCGCTGTCGGATGCGGCGATCCGTCATACGCACCCCAGATTGACTGGTCGAAGCAGATCACCGAGCCGGTCATCAGACCGGACTCGTCGGAGGAGAGATAGGCGCACGCGCGCGACCTCGGCGGGATCGACGAGCCGCCCGAAAGGCTGGCTTGCCGCCGCCTTCTCCAGCCAGTCCTCGGGAGCGCCGTGATATTCCCGTTGGATGCGGTCTTCGCCTTCCGATGCCATCCAGCCGATGTTGAGGCCGTTGACGCGGATGCGGTTGCGCAGCAGCGCATAGGCGGTGTTCTTCGTCAGCGCCTCCAGAGCACCCTTGGATGCGCAATAGGCGGCGATGAAAGGCTGGCCCGCCTTCGCCGACATCGAACCGATATTGACGATCGTGCCTTCGGTCTTCTCACACCGCATCACCTTCACCGTCTCCTGCATCAGGAAGGAGGGAGCACGCACGTCTATCGAAAACATGCGATCGAAGAGTTCCGCGTATCGAGGATCGTGCCGCGGTCGGTGATTGCGGCGGCATTGACGAGCCCATCGACTCGGCCAAATTCACGATCCCAGGCCGCAACGACCGCCCGGGCGTCCTCCACGCGCTCCAGGTCCGCCTGGACATAAACGACCTTCGCGCCGGTCGCCTCACCGATCTCGGTCGCCTTTGCCTCGCCCTTCGCCGCATGGCGCCCGCAGATGACGATGCCCGCAGCGCCCCGTTCAGCGAACAGTCCCGCAATCGTGGCGCCGAGCCCCTGCGTGCCGCCGGTCACGACGGCGACCTTGCCGTCCAGCCGGGCGTAGTCTTTTCCCATGAATTCCTCCCATAGATCTGAGAGCGAACCGTCGGCTCGCCGTTGGCTCACGCGGGCCAATACCGCACGAAGGCGAAAGCCTCGCCCGAGGGCGACCAGTTCGGAACATTGATTGTCCCCTGCCCGCCGAAGAGCTCGAACAGGACGCGCGCATTGCCGCCTTCCGGATCCATCAGCCGAAGCCGCACATCGAGGTCGCGGGGGTGGTCGAAGACCTGGCCATCATAGGAAAGCACCAGCAGATGCTTGCCGTCTGGCGACGGATGCGGGAACCAGTCGCCATAGGAGCTGTCGGTAACGCGCTGGACATCGCTGCCGTCCGGCCTGATCCGCCAGATCTGCATGCGGCCGGTGCGGCTCGAGTTGAAATAGATCCACGCGCCGTCCGGCGACCAGTCCGGTCCGTCGTTGCGGCCCTCGCCATGCGTCAGCCGCCGCTCCTCGCCGCCATCGACCGAGATCGTGTAGATGTCGAAGACTTGGTCGCGGATGCCGCAATAGGCCACGGTCCGCCCGTCCGGGGACCAGCCGTGCCAGTAGGACGGCAGGTTGCGCGTGACGAGCCGCGGCGTGCCGCCCGCGACCGGCAGCAGATAGATCGCCGACTTGCCGAATTCGGTCTTGTCGCTGATCGCAAGCATTCTGCCGTCCGGCGAGATGCCGTGATCATTGTTGCAGTGGCGGGCAAAGCCCGTGTCGATCTCGGTAGGGTCGGCCCCGTCGAAACCAAGTCGATAGAGCCTGCCGTCGCCGTTAATGATGAGGAATTTGCCGTCAGGCGACCAGTTCGGCGCCTCGACGAGCCGCTCCGTCTGCCACACGACGCGCGTCTCTCCACTTGCGATATCGAAGATCTCGACCGAGCTACGCATGGCTAGCCCCTGTCACGGAAACGGTTGGTGATCGGGTAGCGCCGATCGCGGCCGAAATTCTTCTTGGTGATCTTCACGCCCGGCGCCGACTGCCGGCGCTTGTATTCGGCGATGTAGAGCAGGTGCTCGATCCGATGGACCGTCGCCTCGTCATGCCCGCGGGCGACGATTTCTTCCGTACTCAGTTCCTTCTCCACCAGGCACTCGAGAATGTCGTCGAGCGCCGGATAGGGCGGCAGCGAGTCCTGGTCGGTCTGGTTGGGGCGGAGTTCGGCCGAGGGTGCCTTGTCGATGATGTTCTGCGGAATGACCTCGCCGGAGGGACCAAGCGCGCCGGGCGGCACGGCACCATTGCGCCAGCGCGACAGCGCATAGACCTGCATCTTGTAGAGGTCCTTGATCGGATTGAAGCCGCCGTTCATATCGCCGTAGAGCGTGGCGTAGCCTACCGACATCTCCGATTTGTTGCCGGTGGTCACCACCATCGAACCGAATTTGTTGGAGATTGCCATCAGGATCGTTCCGCGCGTGCGGCTCTGCAGGTTCTCCTCGGTGATCCCGGACTCGGTTCCCTCGAAAGTATCGGCGAGTGCACTGAGAAAACCTTCAACCGGCTCCTCGATCGCGACCACGTCATAGTGGCAGCCGAGCGCCTTGGCGCAGGCTTCGGCGTCCTTCAGCGATTCCTGCGAGGTATAGCGATAAGGGAGCATGATCGTGTGGACCCGCTCCTCGCCGAGCGCGTCCACCGCGAGCGCCGTGCAGATCGCCGAGTCGATGCCACCGGAAAGGCCGAGCACGACGTTCTTGAAGCCGTTCTTGTTGACGTAGTCCCTGAGCCCCAGCATGCAGGCTCGATAGTCCGCCTCGTCGCTTTCCGGCAGGCGCGACCGAAGCCCGTTGGTCGAGACCCAACCATCTTCACCCCTCGTCCACTCTGAAATCGAAAGCGCCTCCTCGAACTGACTCATCTGGAAGGCCAGCGAGCGGTCGGCATTGAAGCCGAAGCTTGCGCCGTCGAAGACCAGTTCGTCCTGCCCGCCGATCTGATTGGCATAGATCAGGGGCAAGCCGGTTTCTATCACCTGCTTTAGAACGATCTGGTGGCGGACATCGACCTTGCCGCGATAATAAGGCGAACCGTTCGGAGAGAGCAGGATTTCGGCGCCGCTCTCCTTGAGAGTCTCGCAGACGCCGAGCTCGCCCCAAATGTCCTCGCAGATCGGGATGCCAATGCGAATGCCGCGAAAATTCACCGGACCCGGCATCTCGCCTGCATCGAAGACCCGCTTTTCGTCGAACTCGCCGTAGTTCGGCAGGTCCACCTTGTCGCGGACCGCGATGATCTTGCCCCCGTCGAGGACCGCCACCGAATTGTGCCGCTGGGCAGCGGCCTGACGCGGGAAGCCGATGATGACCCCCGGCCCTCCGTCTGCCGTCTCTGCGGCGAGTTTCTCGACGGCGCGCAGGCAGGACTTCAGAAAGGCCGGTTTCAGCACGAGATCTTCGGGCGGATAGCCGGACATGAAAAGTTCGGTGAACAGCACCAGGTCGGCGCCTTGGCGCGCCGCGTCGGCGCGCGCTTCACGCGCCTTTGCCAGGTTGCCGGCGATATCGCCGACGGTCGGATTGAGCTGGGCTACGACGATCCGCAGCTTTGAAGGTACGGCTTTCTGTGGGGTCATGGCAGGCCTGTCGGTTTTCCTCGGCGAATGCAACCAGCTTAGGCTTTGTTCTTACCGCATCCGGTGGGAAAAAACCCACTCCCAATCGCAGTGCCGCCGGAAAAATCCGAAAAATCCTGCGGTTCCCGTCCCTTAACGAATAGGCCCGCGGCCCTTCGACGCGGCCGGAACCTGAGGATCATCATAGCCGTTTCGCCATTCATCCCCTGTTCAAGATGACAGTCGTATGACAGTTGAGCGAAAGATTTATGAAATTGGAGAAGTTTTTGGCCAGTATCGATTCCGCCGCGAGAGGTTCTCAGGTCTATGTCGAAAGGCCGAGCTTTTCCGTTAGACATGCAAAAACCCTGGCGGGCGGCCGCAGCGCACTGTTTTCGCTTTTGATCGCGACGGCGATCGTTTTTGCAGTCGAGCTCCTCGTCCGCCAGTCAACTTCCGACACGATCGCCTATTTTATCGATCCGATGCGGCCAGCCTGGACGACGGTTGCTGCGTTCTTCCTCGTCATGCTGACGCTGGACGCGCTTTTCGGACGCGAACACAAGGGCGCGCTTCTCGTAGCGCCGCTCGCCATCGTACCGGCCTTTATCTGCCAGCAGAAGCAGGTCTTCCTGTCCGACCCGCTTTACCCGACCGATTTTCTGTTCGGCCGGCAGATCGTGGAACTGATGCCGGTGCTGGTGAAGGACAGGCCATGGACCGCCGTCGGCGTCGTTCTCGGCATTCTGGCGACCATCATCGTCATCGGGCTGCTGCTGCGCTACGCCTGGCGGAACTTTCCGAAGCTGGCGCGCAAAGAGCGTCTCGCGCGGGTAGCCTTCGCCCTGCCGCTCATCGTCGCCTTCTGGAACATCATGGATTACAACCAGTTCTCTTGGGTCCGCGACCGATTGCGGGTCATCCCGATCATGTGGGACCAGACCGAGAACTACCGGCACAACGGCTTTGTGCTCGCCTTTGCGATCAATTTGCCGATGGCGAATGTGAGCGCCCCGGCCGGTTACATGGCGAATGCCATCGAACGCATTCCCGTAAAGCCGCTTCCCGCCGGAACCACGCATCGGGGCAAGCCGGACGTGATCGTGCTGATGAGCGAATCCTTCTGGGATCCGACGCGCCTGCCTAAGGTCAAGCTGACACCCGACCCGATGCCGACGATCCGCGAATTGCAGGGCGGCAATGTCTTCTCGCCCGAATTCGGCGGCATGACGGCAAATGTCGAGTTCGAAGCGCTGACAGGCTTTTCGAACGCATTCCTGCCCTATGGCAGCATTCCCTATCAGCAATATATTCGCAATCCGATCCCGTCGCTCGCCACCTTCTTCCGTGGCGAGGGCTATGTCTCACGCGCCATCCATCCCTTCCAGGGGTGGTTCTGGAACCGCACCGCCGTCTATAAGGCCTTCGGCTTCGATACGTTCCGCTCGGAGGAGAACTTGCCGCCGATGCAGAAGCGTGGGATTTTCGCCTCGGATGAATCCCTGACGAAGGAGGTCATCCGCCAGGCGGACGCAACGGACGATCCCTTCTTCTTCTTTGCCGTGACGCTGCAGGGCCATGGGCCGTACGAGCCGAATCGCTACGCGAAGAACACGATCAAAGTCGAGGGCGATCTGCCGGAAAGCGACCGCCAGGTTCTCGCCACCTACGCCCAGGGCATCAAGGAAGCCGACGACAGTCTGAGAATGCTCATGGACTGGGCGAAGCAGCGGGACCGCGAGACGATCATCGTTCTCTTCGGCGACCACCTGCCGCCGCTGAACACCGTCTATACCAGCACGGGTTACATGAAGGACGTGACGGCGGAGCGCAAGGGATCGAAAGACCAGATGAAGGCGGAGCACGAAACGCCGCTCGTCGTCTGGTCGAACAAGACCGGTGCGCGCAAGGATATCGGCAGCATCAGCCCGGCCTTTCTCTCCTACGAGATCCTGAAGCAGGCCGGCTACGAGCACCCGTACTACACGGGCTTCCTCGGCAAGGTTCACGACCACTTCCGTGTTCTCGACCGCTATATGCTGATCCGCAAGAACGGCAAGGAGGTCGCAAACTGGCTGCGCCAACCGAAGATCCCGCCGTCCCTGCGCG
The DNA here is from genome assembly GCF_002531555.1 of Sinorhizobium sp. BJ1. Taxonomy (NCBI): domain Bacteria; kingdom Pseudomonadati; phylum Pseudomonadota; class Alphaproteobacteria; order Hyphomicrobiales; family Rhizobiaceae; genus Sinorhizobium; species Sinorhizobium sp. BJ1. The sequence goes on along the minus strand of NZ_NWTH01000005.1, from coordinate 248,590 downwards.
ACTATCGCTTCCTGCAGCACGATATGATGTTCGGCAAGCGCTATAGCACCGAGCGCTTCTTCAAGTCCCACGCCGAACTCTTCAGCGCGGGCTTATGAACGTATGCGGAAGCGACTTGTCGGCCCGGCGCCCCCGCCGGGGCCGATCTTCATTTCGAACTTTGCTCAATAGATTTCCGACTGCGAAACCGATCAGCGCATTCTGATGCGAGCTGTAAGCGAGATGCGGCCGCTGTAGATTCTCGGAATTCTTCGACGGTTTACGGGAGCCCTTGTTTTGCGGAATTGCCGCGCCCTGCTGCCCGGTTGTTGGCCTCTCCAAACACGCGCAATCCATACGCGAGTACCATTTGCTAAAATACCAAATAGACACGGTGTATTAACGGTTTTCGCGCATCGTACAGACGCATGGATGCTCAGAATTAAACTGCAAGTTCAGCGGAAACGGTGTCATGTCTGCTTTCAAGCACCATTCTGCGCGGGTCCTGAGGGCATCGGTCAAGCCGATATTCGTGCCGGCGATTGGCAGCCGTCTATCACCCGCTGGTCGCATCGGCCCCGCAAATTCCCCTAAATTTTGCGTGAACCCAAACGGTGTACTTGCGCGTTTAGCCCAAGGTGAGTTCTTATGTCGATTGCACTGGGGCACGGCGTAAGCGATGCGTTTGGTGCGTGGAGAGATCGGGAGCACGCGCAGCAGATGCAGCGGCTTGCAGGGACGGAAGATGCCGAACGGAAGACTCCACCCGCCTATACGGTGGATGCTCTGTTGCAAAATCCTCGGTTCCTTGAGGTCTTGCAGGCCGGCGCACGTACCCTCATTTCCATCAACGACCTGTTTCCGCGCGTCGCCCGCCTGGTGGCCGCCCACCAGAAATGGATGCTCACGCAAGCCGCCTATGCTTTGCATCTGGAGCGCGACCGAGACAACGCAGACTCCGGCATAACGGCAGCGCGATTGCTGAAAATCATGCGCGAAACGGGCGCTGCCAGCCGGAACACGGCAACGGCCTTCCTTGCGGAACTCATTGCCTACAAACTGCTCCGCCCCGCAAATGGCGGCCGCACCAAGAGGACGCGTCCACTCGAGCCGACGGAGATCAGCGAGAACGCCATGCGCCTCTGGTTCAGGACGCAGATGAGCACGCTCGATCTGTTGGATGGCGGATCGCGGGTGAGACGCGTCGAGGCCGATCCCACCATATTCGAGCGCGCGCAGCCTCGTGTCGCAAAACGGCTGCTCTCGGACGCAAGATGGACACAGCCTTCAGAAGGCGTTGCGATCTTCGTCTGGTCGGAATCTGGCGGGGTGATCCTCGACGACCTGATGGCGCGCGCCCCAAGTCTCCTCGCCGTTAACGGCAAGGTCTGGATAGACGTCAGCCTTGCAAGACTTGCGGAGCGCTACCTGATCTCGAATACGCATATTCGCCGCCTGTTCGCGCGCGCCGAGGCCGCCGGCTTGATCGGCAAGGGAGACGATGGAGCGCGTGGCCGCTACTGGTTGAGCAGCCGGCTTGTCGAGGAATACGCTGCGTGGGAAGCCGTCAAGTTCGAAGCTCTGGCGGACGCTTTCGATCAATCCGTCGTGGCGGTCCCTGACCCAACAGCGCCGCGCATCTCATGAGACGCACAAAGATCGCTGTAGCACTTTGAACGCTGTAAGTTTTCATCCTCAAATCGGCTAGGCTTCAAGGAAACATGCAGTAGGCGCGCTACCGAGACTCGGCGAAGCGCGGCAGGTCGTCGCCGATGTCATAGAAGTCGCCCTTGTCGGCGCAGAAGATGTGATAGCCGGGCTCCAGCCCTGTCGGCCCGTCAAATGTCCCCGCCAGGATCGAGGTATAGTCGAGTCCGTCCGCCTTCCAGAACAGCGCCGAGCCGCAATGCCGGCAGAAGCCGCGCCGAGCTGCGCTGCTCGATCGGTACCAGGTAATCTCGTCGGCGCCTTGGACATCCATCTGGTTGTCGAGCACATTCGTGGCGGCGTAGTAGAGGCCTGTCTGCTTTCGGCATTGGGAACAATGGCAGAAAATCAGTTCCCTCAGCTTTCCCTGCGTTTTGAACCGCACCGCGCCGCAAAGGCAGCCGCCCTCGTGGATGTCCGTCATTCCCCTCTCCCTTCAGCAAAAAGCCGGGCCAGCTTCACAAAGCTGACCCGGCCCTGTCAAATTCAGAAGACGCGCCGATTGTTCAGAAAAATTGAGCCATCGGCGCGGTTGCGATCGCTCAGCCGTTGACCACCATCTTCTTCTCGTCGCGCCCACCCTTCATCCGCTCGGCGAGCAGGAAGGCAAGCTCCAGCGCCTGGTCGGCATTGAGGCGCGGATCGCAATGGGTATGGTAGCGGTCGGCGAGATCGTCACCGGAAAGAGCGCGCGCGCCGCCGGTGCACTCGGTCACGTCGTTACCGGTCATCTCGATGTGGATGCCGCCCGGATGGCTGCCCTCGGCACGGTGGATCTGGAAGAAGCTTTCGACTTCCGAGAGGATCCGCTCGAAAGGCCGGGTCTTGTAGTTGTTGAGCGTGATCGTGTTGCCATGCATCGGGTCGCAGGACCAGACGACCTTCTTGCCTTCGCGCTCGACGGCGCGGATCAGACGCGGCAGGTGCTCAGCGACCTTGTCGTGACCGAAGCGGCAGATCAGCGTCAGGCGGCCGGCCTCGTTGGCCGGGTTCAGCAGGTCGATCAATTCCAGGAGGCCGTCGGCGGTCAGCGACGGACCGCATTTCAGCCCGAGCGGGTTCTTGATGCCGCGGCAATATTCGATATGCGCATGGTCGGGCTGGCGGGTGCGGTCGCCGATCCAGATCATATGGCCGGAGGTGGCGTACCAGTCGCCGGAGGTCGAATCGACGCGTGTCAGCGCCTGCTCGAAGCCAAGCAGCAGCGCCTCGTGGCTGGTGAAGAAATCGGTCTCGCGCAGGCTCGGATGGTTCTCCGAGGTGATGCCGATCGCCTTCATGAAATCCATCGTCTCGGAAATCCGGTCGGCGAGCTTGCGGTAGCGCTCGGCCTGCGGACTGTCCTTGACGAAGCCGAGCATCCATTGATGCACGTTTTCAAGATTGGCGTAACCGCCCATCGCGAAGGCGCGCAACAGGTTGAGCGTTGCGGCGGACTGGCGATAGGCCATGATCTGCCGCTCCGGATTGGGGACGCGCGCCTGCTCGGTGAACTCGATGCCGTTGATGATGTCGCCACGGTAGCTCGGCAGCGTAATATCGCCCTGCTTCTCGACGCCCGAGGAGCGCGGCTTTGCGAACTGCCCGGCGATACGGCCGACTTTGACGACCGGCTGTTGCGCCCCGAAGGTCAGCACCACCGCCATCTGCAGGAAAGCGCGGAAGAAGTCGCGGATGGTGTCGGCGCCATGCTCGGCGAAACTCTCGGCGCAGTCACCGCCCTGCAACAGGAAACCGCGGCCCTCGGCCACGTTGGCAAGCGCACTCTTCAGACGCCGAGCCTCACCGGCAAAGACGAGCGGCGGAAACTTCGCGAGACGGCCTTCAACAGCCTCAAGCGCTGAGAGGTCCGGATAGTCCGGCACCTGCTGAATGGGTTTTTGCCGCCAGCTGTTCGGAGTCCAAGTCTGTGCCATTTCCATCACCTGTTGTCTGACGCAGCCAGGGCCGCGTCGCGGATGCGGGCTTATAAACGTTAACAAGGAGCTTGGAAAGTCATTCTACCAGAAAACATGGGTTGCTTTCGAGCCAAACGGAACCGCGGTTCAGGCAACCCGCTCGCCCTTCCTCACACGGTAGCTCGGCTGATACATGGTCACCAACTCCTCCGCCGCCGTCGGGTGCACGGCCATGGTGCGGTCGAAGTCGTCCTTGGTGCATCCTGCCTTCAGCGAGATCCCGAGCAGTTGCGCCATTTCGCCGGCGTCGTGGCCGAGGATATGGGCGCCCACGACCTTGCGGTCCGCGGCATTGACGAGGAGCTTCATGATCATCTTTTCCTTGCGCCCCGAAAGTGTCGCCTTCATCGGGCGGAATTCGGCACGGTAGACTTCGAACTCGTCATATTTCCGCGCGGCCTCCTCCTCGCTCATTCCCACCGTACCGATCTCCGGCTGCGAGAAGACTGCCGTGGCGATCAGGTCATGATCCGGCGAAGTGGGATTGTTCTTGTATTCCGTCTCGATGAAGCACATCGCCTCATGGATCGCCACGGGCGTCAGTTGCACGCGGTCCGTGACGTCGCCGAGCGCATAGATTCCCGGTGCGCTGGTGCGTGAGAAAGCGTCGACGATGATGGCGCCGCGCTCGTCGATCTTGACGCCGGCATTCTCGAGCCCGAGGCCCTTCGTGTTCGGCACGCGGCCGAGAGCGAGCATCACCTGATCGACGGCGATTTCGCCATGCTTCATGGTCCTTGCAATCCGCTGGCCATCGGCGCCAGCCGATATCGACTGGATGATATCCTCGCAGAGGATGCGGATGCCCTTCTCTTCCATCGCCGCATGCAGGCCGCGTCTCAGATCCTGGTCGAAGCGAGAGAGAATCTCCTTGCCGCGATAAATCAGCGTCGTTTCGACGCCGAGGCCGTGGAAGATGTTGGCGAATTCGACGGCAATATAGCCGCCGCCGGCGATCAGGATCGATTTCGGAAGCTCCGGCAGGTCGAAGGCTTCATTCGAGGTGATGCAGAGTTCGTGTCCCGGCAGCGCGTCATGCGGGCTGGGATGGCCGCCCACTGCGATCAGGATGCGCTCCGCAGTGACCGTGTTGCCGCTCGCGAGCAGTCGCACCGCATTGGTTCCGGCGAGTTCGGCGCGCGTGTTCAGGATCTCCGCACCGGCACTTGCAAGCCCCTTGCGATAAAGGCCCTCGAGCCGGGAGATCTCCTGTTCCTTGGCCGCGACGAGCTTCTTCCAGTCGAAGCGGCTTTCGCCGACGCTCCAACCGAAGCCGGCGGCATCCTCGAAATGCTCGGAATATTGGGAGGCATAGACATAGAGCTTCTTCGGCACGCAGCCGCGGATCACGCAGGTGCCGCCGTAGCGAAATTCCTCGGCGATCGCCACCTTCTTGCCGAGCGCTGCCGCCAGCCTTCCGCTTCTGACGCCAGCCGAGCCGCCGCCGATCACGAAGAGATCATAGTCGAAAGCGCTCATGGAGAACTCCTGGAAAGCAATGGAATACCGATAGGAAGGCCGTTGGTCGGAACGTCAGGCTCGCGATGAAACGACGAGCCGGAGTCGCCTTTCGCCCCTGATATAGTATTGCGATGCAGAAAAGGAAAAGCCCGGATCGCTCCGGGCCTCGTAAATGGACGAGCCAAGGCTCGCCGCAAGCTTACTGCTGGGCGGGTGCCTGCGTGCCGGCATCTGCGGCAGGGGTGCTGCCGATCTTCTCGTCGAGCGACTTGGTGGCATCGTTGGCGAGGTCGCGCGAAACGCCGGCTGCCCAGATGTCGGCCGCCTTCAAGAGTTCGCGCGAGGCGATCGGACCGTCGTTCAGCAGCTTCTTGCCGGCCCCCGAGCTATAGAAAGCCGTGATGGCGTTGAGTTCCTCGACCGAAAAGGTCTTGGCATAGATCGTCGCTGCCTCGCGTTCCAGATCCGAGCGGCGTGCCGCCAAACCAAGCGCCTTCTCGTCAACGGTCGCCGAAATCAGTTCCTGGTGGTTCGGTGAAGCCTGAATGAGCGAGTTCTTCAGCCGTTCGGCAAGATTCGGCAGAATGTTGTCGAAGCTGTTGGTGACGCCGAGCGCTGCAATGGTGGCGCGAGCCGCCTTGATCTGATCTTCCGTCACGTCCTGCGCCATTACGGCCGGCACGGACGCCGAAAGAAGAACGGCTGCGGTTGCGAATGCGCGGGCAAAACCTGTGATTTTGTTCATTTTTATCAATGCTCCTGTGTTAGCACATGTCGCCCGGCCAATTGCCGCCGCCTGGCATTCATGTGCGGAATTTCACTTTTGCGCCATGGGCGCGGCGCGAGGTCAGATCGGCTTGGCCTCAGCCTGCCGTGAGCGTGCGCGCCCCCTCCGGACCGGCGATGATCGCCAGCGACGCCATCCCGATGAAGAGCCCATGCTCGACGACTCCCGGAATCGCATTCAACTCGGCCGCAAGCGCCTCTGCATCAGGAATACGGCCAAAAGATGCATCCAGAATGAGGTGCCCGCCATCGGTCGTGAAGGGTCCGTCGCCCGAGGCGCGCAGCGCGATGTCGCCAGTCAAGCCAAGACGCGCGGCAACTTTCTCGATTGCCAGCCGCGTTGTTGTCTGACCGAACGAGTTCACCTCGATCGGCAGCTTGAAGGCACCAAGAACGTCGACGACCTTCGATTCATCGGCAATGACGATCATCCGTTCCGAGGCGCTCGCGACGATCTTTTCGCGCAGCAGCGCTCCGCCACCGCCTTTGATCAGGCACAGTTTTCCGTCGAGCTCATCGGCACCGTCGATGGTCAGATCAAGCTCGGGCAATTCGTCGAGCGATTTCAGCGGCACGCCGAGTTCGAGGCAAAGCCGCGCCGTCCGCTCGGAGGTCGGCACACCTTGGATCTGATAGCCGGAGGCGACTTTCTCGGCCAGCAGCCGGACGAATTCCTCGGCCGTCGAGCCGGTGCCAATACCCAGCCGCATTCCACTTTCGACATAATCAAGCGCCGCCTGCGCGGCCTTGATCTTCATCTGGCGGGCGTCCATGCGCCACTCGCTCCCCTTCATGACCCGGCCGGCGAGCGGCCATCGGCCATCTCCCGTCCAATTTCCGCTGAGACACTTACACGCCCATCGCCGCAAACAAAAGCCAAAATGCGTGGGCTTGCGCCGGATTTCGGCAGCGCTACCGACCTAGGTCGCCATTGCATTCTCCGTGGACTTCGCCTACCCGAACGGATAGGCTTTTATAGAACGAGGTTCCCGTGTCTCCGCCCCTTGTCGTCTTCGATCTCGACGGTACTCTCGTCGACACCGCCCCGGACCTCGTCGCCAGCCTCAACCACGCGGTCACGCAAGCAGGTATCGAACCGGTTACTTACGCCGATCTCACCCATCTCGTCGGCCATGGCGCCCGCGCTATGATCGAGCGGACTTTCGCAATGCGCGGCAAAGCGCTCAGCGAGGAGGAACTGACCTGGCAGATGAGGGAGTTCGTGGACTTCTATCATGGCTCGATGCCGGGCGAATCGCTGCCTTATCCGGGGCTGATAGCGGCGCTCGACCGCCTGCAGGACGCAGGCCTCAAGCTTGCCGTCTGCACCAACAAGCCGGAGATGCTGGCGAAGCGTCTGCTCGACGGGCTCGGCCTGATGGACCGCTTTGCCGCCGTTTCCGGCGGTGACACCTTCTCCGTCCGCAAGCCTCACGCCGAACACCTCCTCTCGACGGTGGCCAATGCCGGCGGCGTCGCGGAACGCGCGGTGATGGTCGGCGACAGCCTCAACGATATCCTCGTCGCCCGCAATGCATTGGTTCCATCGATCGCCGTGCCATTCGGCTACTCCGATGTGCCGATTGAAAGCCTTTCGCCCGACCGGATCATCAAGCACTTCGACGAACTCACCCCAGAACTCGTCAGAACGCTTCTCGGCCGCGACAAGAAATGAAGCGTCGGTTTAGGGGGCGGAGTTCAAAGGTGCCGAACCTCGGCCGGCCTCGCTCCCCAATTGTCGTTCAGTCCGTCATAATAGGTCACCGGCGCCGCGATTAGCTCATTGATGTCAACGGCGTGGAGACAAGCAACATTGATGTTGTAATAGGGACTCCCGGTCATGTTGGGCATGTCGATCCGTTCGAAAGGATGGATTCCGCAACGCTTGCAGAAAAGATGGTGCGCGACCGGATTCCTCCCCTGAAAGTCAGTTAGTTCCTCCTCGCCGGCAATAAGGCGAAAAGCCTTCGGCCTGGCACGGGCCGACCAAAGGCGCATCTTCGTGCAGATTGAACAATTGCACTTGCCGGTGCCGGCACTGATATCCAGATCGGCCTCGAAGCGGATAGCGCCGCAATGGCAGCTGCCCGAATAGGTTCTCAGCATCGAATGGTCCCATCGCATGGCTTTAATGCGCGAAGGCCCCGCGCTTGGCAGGGCCTCCCTATTTTCGTTGGCATGATGCACATGGCAGCCGTCAGCCCTCGGCCTGCTGCCGAACCTTCCGCGTCGCTTCAAAGGCCCGATTCATGTACATGTCCCGGTCATAGACGTCGTTGAAATACTCGACCTTGCCATCCTTGTTCGGCCATGCGGTGAAGTAGGAAACATAGACCGGCACTTTCTGAGGCACCGGCAAAGCCCTGTTGTGCCCCTGGGCAATCTCTCTGCCGACATCGTCCATGCTGATGCCGAGGACGGCCGCGGCCATGCGGCGCGGGTCGGCAAGACGGACGCATCCGTGGCTGAGCGCGCGCTGGTCGCGCTTGAAGAAGCTCTTCGACGGCGTGTCATGCATGTAGATCGCATGGGAGTTCGGGAAGAGGATCTTCAGCTCGCCAAGCGCGTTGTCGCTGCTCGGAGGCTGGCGCACGGCGACCGAATTCGTCGATCCGTACCAGTCGACGGCGTAGGACGGAACGACCCGGCCGCCGACCTCGACCTGATAACCCATACGGTCGAGATAGCTCGGATCGCTGCGCAGCTTCGGCAGCATTTCGTTGACGATGATCGACTGCGGCACGCCCCAATAGGGATTGACCTCGACGGTCTGGATCTCGTCCTGGAAGAAATAGGTCTGGTTCGCCTTCGACCCGACCACGACCCGCATGGAGAACTGCTCCGCGCCATGGTCGGTATAGTAGGCCATGAAAGCGGGCTGGTTGATGAAGACGTAGCGACTGCCAAGATCTTTTGGCAGCCAGCGGGCCTGCTCCATCGCGATCTCGATCTTGTTGATCTTGCTGGAGGTCGTGTCGCCGCCAGTCAGCACGCGGATCGAGGCCTGGCCGACGACACCGTCCGCTTTCAGCCCTTGCTCCTTCTGAAAAGCTTCGACGAGCGAAACCAATTCGGGCGTGTATTCGGGCGTCCCCTGATAACCAGCCAGCACGACCGCGTGCTCGGCCTTCAGCGCCTCGGAGGCCTTCTGCTTGATCCCGGAAACGATATTGGCAAGTTCCGGATTGTTGTCGCCTGGCTTCAACAGCGTTCCCGGCGCGATCTCGACGCGCGGAGCGGCGACCGTTTCGGCTCTAAGCCTTTCGAGCTCCTGCTTCAACACCAGGAATTGCGGGCTTTTCGGAGTCTGCTCTTCGATCAGGGCTGCGACGTCGGCACTCGTTGCGGCTTTATCGAGAAAGGAGACGAGATCGACGCTCTTACGCTTGAAGTCGTGATAGCCGGATATCTTGTTCGGGTCGATGCGGCCTCGCACCGTGTCCTGAACATAGGTGAGGACCGCGGCGGACATGGCGATCTCGAAACGCACCAGATCCTTTTCCCGCGTCACTGTGTCAGCGCGATCGAAGTTATCGGCCGGAACGGCGATGGCATAATCCTGCGGATCGAGCCCGATCCTTGCCGCGTCGGCAAGCACCGTGAGAGCGGATCGGGCCCGCGCATTCAGGCCATTGCCGTCGATCCAGACGAAATCGGTTCGGCCGGCATAAAAGGCTTCAACCGCCTTCGCTACATCGGCCGGTGCGCGCACCTCGACTTGCGGCAGAAATTGGCGGGCATCAGCAAGCGGAATCCGAAGCATGGGCGGAAGGCCGTAGTTCTGCACCGAGCCCGTGACGACAGGATCGAGCAACCGATCGGTCGCAATCTTGCGCATCTGTTCGGGCTTGTAGGTGTAATAGCGGGGACTGGAAACCCGCGGCGGCTTTGCCGCGCTCCTGTCTTCGAGGCGCTGCGGCGCCATCATGCCGTAACCCGGCTGACCTGGATAAGCCTGTTCAGGCGCGGTGCGCTTTCTGCCGCCGCGGATGAAGTCCATCAGCGTAATCGCCGAGGCAGGCCGCACATCCATGGTTGCAATCGCACAGCTGCCCATGAGCGCGACAATCGCTACCGTTCTGATAGTTTTCATAAGAATAAACGTCCCCGTATCGCGTTGCCGCCGAATTCGGCCGCTGCCAGATTCTCGCCCGCCCTCGTGCCCGAAGACTTATAGAAAAGGATGGTGAATGAAAAGGAAACGACCAGCGCTCGATGTTGATCAACTGCCCTGAAACCTCTCGCCCGCGTGTCGCGCGCAGATTCGCAAGCCTCTGATTTGCATCTACTTTGCACCAATCGCTTCCGCTTCGGCGTTCCCTGCGGCACTGGGAGTGCCAAAAAGGAAGGCGCCGCCTGTGACAGAATCGCCACAAGAATGCGCGTGAGGCGACGGCGTTGTGCAATGCTTCCATTCGCTGGCCGCAATTGCCGCATCGCAGCAGTATTCAAACGATTGTAGCTCGCTGCAGGTCCCCTGCAGCCCTTTACAAGCCGGCATGGTCGGGGCAGAGAGATGCCCGGCACCGGGGAGGACAACCGGCGGACAACCGGCATCTTCGCCTCGGCTTGATGAAGCGCATCACGAAGGCAGGTATCACGATGACATCGACGCGCACGGAAACAGATACGTTCGGCCCCATCGAAGTGGCGAACGACCGCTACTGGGGTGCCCAGGCCCAACGCTCGCTCGGCAATTTCAAGATCGGCTGGGAAAGACAGCCGCTGGCGATCGTCCGGGCGCTCGGCATCGTCAAGCAGGCGGCAGCCCGCGCCAACGTGGCGCTCGAGCGCCTCGATCCGAAGATTGGCGACGCCATCGTCAAGGCGGCCCAGGAGGTGATCGACGGCAAGCTCAACGATCATTTCCCGCTCGTCGTCTGGCAGACCGGCTCCGGCACTCAGTCGAACATGAATGCCAACGAGGTCATTTCCAACCGGGCGATCGAATTGCTCGGCGGCGTCATGGGGTCGAAGAAACCCGTGCACCCGAACGACCACGTCAATATGAGTCAATCGTCGAACGACACTTACCCGACGGCCATGCACATCGCCTGCGCCGAGCGGGTGATCCATGATCTGCTGCCCGCGCTCAAGCATCTGCACAAGGCGCTTGAAGAGAAGGTCAAGGCTTTCGACCACATCATCAAGATCGGCCGCACCCATACCCAGGATGCGACGCCGCTGACCCTCGGCCAGGAATTCTCCGGCTATGCGGCACAGGTCGCCTCGTCGATCAAGCGCATCGAGATGACGCTGCCCGGCCTTTGCGAGCTCGCCCAGGGCGGCACCGCCGTCGGCACCGGCCTCAATGCCCCGATCGGATTCGCCGAGAAGGTGGCGGCGGAAATCGCCGCGATCACCGGCATCGCCTTCACTTCGGCGCCGAACAAGTTCGAGGCACTCGCCGCGCACGATTCGATGGTGTTCAGCCATGGCGCCATCAATGCGACGGCCGCCGCCCTCTTCAAGATCGCCAACGATATCCGTTTCCTCGGCTCGGGTCCCCGCTCCGGCCTCGGCGAACTCGCGTTGCCGGAGAACGAACCGGGCTCCTCGATCATGCCGGGCAAGGTCAATCCGACCCAGTGCGAGGCGCTGACGCAGGTCTGCGCCCAGGTCTTCGGCAATCACGCCTCGCTCACCTTCGCCGGCAGCCAGGGCCATTTCGAGCTGAATGTCTACAATCCGCTGATGGCCTACAACTTCCTGCAGTCGGTCCAGCTTCTCGCCGATGCGGCGATTTCCTTCACCGACAATTGCGTCGTCGGCATCGAGGCGCGCGAAGACAACATCAAGGCGGCGCTCGACCGATCGCTGATGCTCGTCACCGCGCTGGCGCCGAAGATTGGCTACGACAATGCCGCCAAGATCGCCAAGACTGCGCACAAGAACGGCACGACCCTGCGGGACGAGGCTGTCGGCGGCGGCTACGTGACGAATGAGGAGTTCGACGCGATCGTCCGCCCGGAAACGATGATCAGCCCCGCCTGATAGCTCACCGGCCGCGGTTGCCCGCCGGCGCCGCGGCCAACCTCACGCAAGTTTAATTCGAATTGCATGGATGCGCCCAAACAGTCGTTAAGACTCCACAAAACTTTTGTCCCTAAAAAATAGCAGACATTTAAGAAAATAATTTTAAGGGCTTGGCATATGCAGACGGCAACCTCGAACAAGACGCCGACTCCCGATATCGCTGCGCAGATTACCCATGCAATGCGTATGATGGGCGTCGCGCCGATACCGCGCAATTACGAGCTTTACTACGAGGCCTATCTGGGCTCGAACCCGCAACTGTCGAAAGAACTTGCGGCGCTCGGCAGCCGCGCCACACAGGACGAGCTCGACGCCATCGGATCGCGCTATTTCAGCCATATCCACCATTCGCGCGGGATCGAGCGTGCCCATAGCACGCTGGCGGAAAAGCTGACCGAACTGGTCACTCTCCTGCGGGACGAACAATACGCACTCGAGAGCTACAACAGGGTTCTCGACGAGGCTTACCTCAACATCACCAACAAGAGTGCCGCGAGCGCCGACATCCTCCGCCACGCGATCGACATTTTGAGCGAAGCGACCGCCGATACGATGAACCAGGGCAAGGAGCGTGTTCAGACGGTCGTTCAGAAATCCTTCGAGATGGAAGCGATTCGCCAGGAGCTCGATGAGTACAAGCGCATTGCCAATACCGATTCACTGACGCGGCTCGGCAATCGGCGTGCCTTCGACGAGACCCTCGCCGCGGTCTACAACAATGAGCAATTGCGCAACTACACGGGTCTGCTCGTCGTCGACATCGACCATTTCAAGAAGGTCAATGACAGCTTCGGCCACCCGGTCGGGGACAAGATCCTCTCCACCGTCGGCACCGTCATTCGCGCCAATCTCCGGCGCGACGCCTTCGTCGCCCGCACCGGCGGCGAGGAGTTTGCCGTCATCCTGAACGACAGCACGCAGGAGGAATGCCTGCAGGTCGCCGACCGCATCCGCAGCGTTCTGTCAAACACGCCGTTCAAGAACTCCAAGACTGGCGCCAACTACGGCCCGATCACCCTCTCGGTCGGCGTCTGCATGGCAACGGCGGCGGACGATCCACTCGATCTCTACCACAAGGCCGATATAGCGCTCTACGCGGCCAAGAATTCCGGTCGCAACAGGACGGTCCTCTTCGAGGACGGCATGCGTAAGGATTCCGGACGGAACTGGTTGATCTATCGCCGCTAAGCAGCGCCGCGTATCTATGGGCACCAGGTTCATCGTCCACGACGAGCGGTTGCTACCACATCGTCTTCGCCGCGCGACCCGGCCATTCCCCGTCGTAGGTGTCCTTGTCGAAATCGGCCTTGGCCGCCTTCAGGAGGGTCCCGGGGGTCGGCAGCGACGTCGGTTCGACGAAGCGTTCCGAGTTCCAGAGCTGCGAGCGCAGCAAAGCCCTGGCGCACTGAAAATACACTTCGTTGATCGTGACGACGACAACCGTGCGGGGATGCTTGCCGTCGACCTCGAAGGAGCCGATCAAGGCGGGATCGACACTGACGACCGCTGTCCCGTTGATGCGCATCGTGGTGTTCGAGCCGGGAACGAGGAATAGCAGCGCCACCCGCGGATCACGGACGATATTGATAAGCGAGTCGATGCGGTTGTTGCCCCGCCAATCGGGCATCAACACGGTCTTGTCGTCGGCGATCCGTACGACCGATAGGTCGTCGCCGCGCGGTGAACAGTCCAGCCCTTCCGGGCCGACGGTCGCCATTGCCGCGAAGGGCGAGGCCTCGATCATCTGCCGGTATTCGGCCGTGAGCGCATTTGTGACCTTGACGATCGATGTCTCGCCCGCTTCACCGTAGAGCGCCTTCAATTCCTCAACCGTCCTGATGATCGTCATTTCTCCCTCCGACCCGGCGATCCGCGCCTACGCCAGCAGCCCTATGCTGTGCGCTCGTTTGGGGGAATAGCATGACGCCCCGATGACGGCATCATGCGATCTTTCTGAGATGAGCCTCTTGTTCATCTTCGCCGAGGAAAGCGACGATCCTCTCGATGACCGGAGGCGCGGAAACGATGCGACGGTGGCCCAGGCCATTCGCCCAATGCAGTTCCACATTCGGCCCGATCGCACCATAGCGGCGCGCGTGATCGGCGGAGACCTCCTTGTCGTCTTCGGCATGGACGACAAGGACCGGCTTTCTCAAGGCACTCAGAACGCGTACCGCGTCAAAGCCCTCCACGCGGCGGCCCGACAAGCGCTCGACCATGCCTTCGAAAGCCGCCTGAGCGACCGGCGCAAGGCCCATGATCTTGCCGAAGCCCTTGAAGAGCCAGGCCATTTCGCTCGGCGCGCCAATCAACACCAGCTTGGCCGGCATGCGCGCGGGCGCGTCGCAAAGCACGCCTCCCGCCGCACAGGCGAGGCTGGCACCGCCGAAGGAATGGCCAATGCCGACATCGAAACCATCGAAGTGACGCCAGGCGGCATCGATCGCCCTCACCGCCTGCGGCATGGTGAGGGACCGACCCGGCGAGGCGCCATGCCCCGGCCAATCGAGCGCGACCACCTCGGCGCCCGCCGCCAACAAGCCATCGATAAGCACGGCCAGATAATCGCTGCGCGATCCCCAGCCATGTGCGAGCAGCACGCGCGGTCCCCTTCCGCTCCCACGGCGCTCGAAATGACGGGCAAAAACCCAACCGCCCGCGAAAGAGAGCGTCACTTTTCGCGATTGCTCCATCAGCGGCGCCGCTGCTTTCAGCAGTGCCCGTTCCTTGCCGTTCTTCGGCTTCCGGTTGGGGGTAAGGCAGAATATCCGAAACGCCAATTCGCCGGCGGCAGCGGGAGAGATCGCCGAAACGGCCTGCAGCGAGAGACGGATGACCTGGGTCGCAAAGGATGCCATAGTGAAACGAGCCTTAAAAGTTCAAGCATGAACATAATTGTACAACGATGAACAAAAAGCAAGTGACTGCCGAACATCACCACTTCCCCTGGGATCACCCGCGCTTTCGAAGCTGGATTGCCGTCGGGCGTGCCTGCCAACTGATGCAGCAGACATTGACGCGCCGGCTGGCCCATCTCGACGTCAAGCCGCCGCATCTCGATATCCTGATCAACCTTTACCGCTTCGACGGCATCACGCAGCAGGAGCTCGCCCGCAAGCTGCTCGTCGGCCGCTCCAACATGAGCATGCTGCTACCGCAGCTCGAGCGGCGCGGCCTCATCGAACGCCGCGGTGACGCAAGGGACAAACGTGTGCTGCGGTTATCGCTGACGCCGGCCGGACAGACCCTGACCGAGGAGGCGATGGAGATTCAGACTGCGATCATCGAAAGCTCGCTTGGCGGTGCTCCGATCGAGGATTGCATGAAGATCGCGGAATCGATGGAGCGGGTGATCGCCACCCTGCTCAAAGAGGATTACGAGCTTTCCTGATGTCGATGGAGTGATCAGCGCGGCTTCTCGGACCTGTCGCGGGACATGCCCTTTTCGGCGAGCTCCCGCTCATAGGCCCCGAAAAGCTCGTCGCCCTTCTCGCCGAGTTCGCGCAGATAGGTCCAGGTGTAAATACCGGTATCGTGGAAATCGTCAAAACCGATGCGGACCGCATAGTTGCCCGTCGGCTGTACAGAAATGATCTGCACATTGCGCTTGCCCGGCACGGTCACCCGTTGGCCTGGTCCGTGGCCCTGCACTTCCGCCGACGGGGAAAGCACCCGCAACATTTCCGCCGAGAGATCGAAGGAGGCGCCGTCGTCGAAGCTCACGGTCAGCCGGTTGCGATCCTTCGAGACACGCAGTTCGGTCGGCCAGAATTCACTCATCGTCATCGCTCCGTTTCTACTGCATGTTTCCTTAACTCGTAGCCGATTTAGGATAAAAACATGCAGCAATTCAAAGTGCCACAGCGACCTTTGTGCGTCTGAAAAGACGCACGGCGCTGTGGGTCACCGCTGAGTAAAGCATAATTGAACCGGCGAAAATCTCCCGGAGGTGTCTTTCCCGATATTTGAAACAGTTTGCGACAGTATGCGCCTTGACGCGACCTCTTTTGGTCACGACATTGAGCGCGCAGGGAGAAAAGACTTGAACACGGCCGCCATAGACCAGACCAACGCACGACCGCTCGACAAGATGACTGCACCGATGATCGACCCCTTTGGCCGCATGGTCACCTATTTGCGCGTGTCGGTTACCGATCGTTGCGATTTCCGCTGCACCTATTGCATGGCGGAGCACATGACCTTTCTGCCGAAGAAGGATCTACTGACGCTCGAAGAGCTGCAGCGGCTCTGTTCCGCCTTCATCGCCAAGGGAGTGCGCAAGCTGAGGCTCACCGGCGGCGAGCCGCTGGTGCGTAAGAACATCATGTTCCTCGTGCGCGAACTCGGCAAGGAGATCGAAGCGGGCCGGCTCGACGAGCTCACCTTGACGACAAATGGCTCGCAGCTCTCGAAGTTCGCCGCCGAACTGGCCGACTGCGGCGTGCGCCGGATCAACGTGTCGCTCGATACGCGCGATCCGGACAAGTTCCGCGAGATCACCCGCTGGGGCGAACTGGCGAAGGTCATCGAAGGGATCGATGCGGCACAGGCGGCCGGCCTCAAGGTCAAGATCAACGCGGTGGCGCTCAAGGGCTTCAACGATGCGGAAATTCCCGACCTGATGCGCTGGGCGCATGGCCGCGGCATGGACCTGACGCTGATCGAAACCATGCCGATGGGCGAGGTCGACGAGGATCGTACCGATCGCTACCTGCCACTCTCGGAGATGCGCGAGCGGCTCGAGACGCAGTTCACGCTCAGGGATATCCCCTACCGTACCGGCGGCCCGGCTCGTTACGTCGAAGTGTCGGAAACCGGCGGCCGGCTCGGCCTCATCACACCGATGACCCACAATTTCTGTGAGAGTTGCAATCGCGTCCGTCTCACCTGTACCGGCACACTCTATATGTGCCTCGGCCAGAATGACGCCGCCGACTTGCGCGCCGCGCTCCGCACCACGGATGACGACGCCTATCTCTCTCAGGTGATCGACGAAGCGATAGGCCGCAAGCCGAAGGGCCATGATTTCATCATCGACCGCGAGCACAACCGCCCGGCCGTGGCCCGCCACATGAGCGTAACCGGCGGCTGACGTTTCGTCCCTGTGAAAAGAGAACCCCCGCTGTGCGACACAGCGGCGGTTCTCTTTTGCACGATTCGTTTTTAGGCCGCGTAGCCCGAGCCGTAGCGCGGCTGGCCATAATCCGGGGACGCCCCGCCGGTGCCGGTCTTGAACCGCTCGATCTTCTCGTTCAGCACCTCCACTTGCCGGCGCAGGCCGTGGATTTCCGCGGTGTTCTCCTCGACCATGGCGGCGTTCTGCTGGGTGATCAGTTCGACCTCGTGAACGGCAGAATTGACCTCGTTGAGGCCCGTATACTGTTCGGCGGCAGCCGCTTCGATATTGGCGACAAGCTGGTGAATGGTTGCGATATGATCGTTGATGACCGACAGGGCATCGCCGGTCTCCTGTACCAGCGCGACGCCGCTTCGCACCTGGGCGGAGCTTGCCGAGATCAGCCCCTTGATCTCCCGCGCCGCTCCGGCGCAGCGCTGCGCCAGTTCACGGACTTCCTGTGCGACCACCGCGAAGCCGCGGCCCGCCTCGCCGGCCCGCGCCGCCTCGACGCCGGCGTTCAGCGCCAGGAGGTTGGTCTGGAAGGCGATCTCGTCGATCACGCCGATGATCGTGCCGATCTTCTCCGACGAGCGATTGATCTCCGCCATCGCATCGATCGCCTTGGCGACGACCTGACCGGAATGCTGCGCGTAGGAGTTCGTCTCGTCGACCGAAATTGTTGTCTTGCGGGCACTTTCGGCGGTCGTCCGGACGATTTCGGTAAGCTGCCGCAGCGCGCGTGAGCTCTCCTCCAGCGCCGCCGCCTGTTGCTCGGTGCGGCGCGCCAGATCATCGGCCGATGCCGAGAGATTGCCGGTGCCACCGGTGATCTCCTCGGTGACGAGGCGGACATCCATCAGCGTGGCGCGCAGAGCGTCGACGGCATTGTTGTAGGTCCGCGCCATCATCACATAGTCGGCCGGCAGATCCTCCGCCATGCCCTCTTCGAGGTTGCCGGCGGCAAGCTGGGCAAGGACGTCCGACAGCGCATTGAGGGCCTGCATCTGCTCGGCTTCGATTCGGGCGCGCTCCTCGGACCGGCGCGCCTCCTCCTCGGCCGACAAGGTACGGGCAGCCTGGGCTTCGCGCTCCAGCCGCACGTTTTCCACGGCATTGTCGCGGAAGACGGCGACGGAACGCACCATGTCGCCGATCTCGTCGCCGCGATTGCGCCCTTCTATCGCCACCTCCAGGTCGCCATTGGCGAGACGCGTCATGGTTTCGGTCACCCGCTTCAGCGGGCCGCGCAGCGTTTCGACGAGCATCAGCCCCCCGATGATCGCAAGCAAAGTGCCGGCGACCATCGCGATGATCGAGACCGTCGCCGAGCGCTGGCTGTCCTGCTTGCCCGCTTCCTGGGCGCTACTGACGAAGCTCTCCAGCGTGCCGCTCGCTGCGGCGACAAGGCTCGACGCCTCGGCCTTGGCGGTCTGCCAGCGGGCGCCGACATCGATCAGCGCGCCGGTGCCTTTGTCGATATTGTCTAGCGACGGTCCGAGCTTGGCCGGCAGGTCGCGCAGCGCGGCGTTCTTGGCGCCGAGTTCGGACAGCTTGCCGGCCGTTTCGCGGACAGTGTTGATGTCGGCGACGATCGGCTCGCGGCTCGCCACGTCGAGGCGACGATGCAACTCGCTGATATGCAGTCGGGTGCTGGCCAGCCCCTTGAACGTGTCGTCCATCAAGGCGATCAGCGTCTTCAACGTCGAAATTTCTCCGTCCATGCCGACGAAGCGCTTGGCGGCGGTATCGGAATTCTTCGCCGCCTCCTTGGCGAAGTCGGCCTCGTACTTCGAGAACTTGCTGAGGATCGGCACAAGCGCGTTCTTCTTGGCCTCGCTGTCCTGCGCGGCCGCCAGGATCGCCTGAATCTTCTGGGCCTGCTCCTTGATCTCGCCGATCGGCTTCTTGACCTTGTCGGAGGCAATCCTCTCCGACTCGCCGATCTGCTTCATCAGGTGCGGCAGCAGCTTGTTTGCCTGTTCGATCTTCGCATCGGGATTGACGGCCATCGTCACCGGCAGGCGGAACTTCTTGATGCGCTCGGCGAGGCCCTGATAGGCGGCCGCATCGAAGAGCAGGGCCTTGGCGAAGGCTTCCTTCTCGCCCGATTCATTGCGGAGGATGTCGATCTGCTTATAGGCGCCATTGCCGTTCTTGGTCATCTCGGCGAGCGCCGTTTCCAGCGATTTCGTCACCGTCTCCCGTTCGACCTGGACTGTCCAAAGCTTGTCGGCCTGGCCCCGCATCTCTTCGCCGAGGGCGACGACGGAAGCGATCTGCGCCCGGTCCTCCTCACGCGTCAGCAGAGACTCCAGGCCTTTCACGCCCTCTTCCTGCTCGTCGATCATCTTGGCAAGCAGGCCGCGGCTGTCCTCGCCGGGATTGTCCAGGAAGTCCTGCAACGCGCTGCGCAGCGCCTGGAAATCCGACAGGTTGTTGATGGTTTCGCGCGTCACGGTCATGTGGCCGTTGAGCGTACGGGCCGTAAAGAATCCGACAAGGCCAATCCCGGCGATCAAGGCCACCAGCGGAACGACGAAAAGAAGGACTTTCGTAACGATGCGCAGGCGCTGCAGAAGACGATCGATGACAGACATCGCGAACCCCGATTTTTGTTATGGAGGGACATGTCCGCGCGGCTGGTATGCTTGACGGTGGCTCGCCTTCGGACGTTACGCCGTTGCAAAGCTCCGGACTGGCGCATCGAGGCGACAGCACAAGCATTAACGACTGCCGGCGGAAGCACCTCCCTGGCTTCGGCTGGCAATTCAGGATCGACGGCAGAGTATTTCCGAGCCGTCGCCCGCCGATCGCGTCATGCGATTGGACTGCGGAATCATCGGCACGATAGGCAGCGAAACTTAAGAATCCGCGAATGGACATCATTCTTGCGGGAGGCGGGTAGCCACAATGTAGCATTGCCCGCATCGCAGCGCTTCCGATGCAAACACGTGCTTGAGTTTACGCGCGTTGGAGGCCAAAGCTTTATCAGTGGGCGGCAGCCGATGGATTCGCCCATTCCCACCCGGAAACGCGCCCCAGCCGAAGGTCATCAGGAATGCATTCCTCAGCCAATATCCGCGGCATCGTCTTCATGACGCTTGCCATGGCCGGTTTCTCCTGCAACGACGCGCTCGTCAAATCCGTCACCGGCGCCATGAATACCGGGCAGATCATGTTCATCCGCGGCCTGATGACGACGCTGATGATCCTTGTGATCGCATACCGCTTCGGTGCCCTGCGCCCTGTTCGCACCGTCTTCAGGCCGGTCATCATGCTGCGCATCGCCATGGAGGCGCTCGCCTCGCTGACCTACATTTCCGCACTCGGCCAAATACCGCTCGCCAATGCCTCGGCAATCATGCAGGCCTTGCCGCTGGCCGTCACGCTCGGCGCAGCGCTCTTTCTGGGCGAGCCTGTCGGCTGGCGGCGCTGGACGGCGATCGTGATCGGCTTCCTCGGTGTCCTGATCGTGCTTCGGCCAGGGCCGGAAGGCTTCACGCCGGCCGCGCTGACCGTCGTCGCCTGCGTCTTCTTCACGGCAACACGCGACCTCTGCACCCGCCGCATCGGCAGTGACGTGCCATCGCTGTTCATTACCGTCACGACCGCATTGGTAACGACGCTGGTGGGAGGCGCGCTCATCGTCCCGTTCGGCGGCTGGCAACCGGTGTCAGTGACGTCCTTCACCCATCTCGCCGGCGCCAGCGTGCTCCTCATGCTCGGCTACCAGACCATCGTGCTTGCCATGCGCGACGGCGACATTTCGGTGGTCGCGCCCTTCCGTTACACAGGCCTTCTCTGGGCGATCACCATCGGCATCATTTTCTTCTCGGAGGCACCGGACCGCTGGATGCTGACCGGCGTTGCCATTATCGTCGGCTCAGGCCTTTACACCTTCTATCGCGAGAGCCTGCGCGGCCGGCAGCCCGTCGCGCAGCGATCTCTCGCCGGCCCCCTCGAATAGAGGAGCGCAAGAATGGCCGAGCACGCTGCCGATTCGAACCTCCTTCCGCCCGCAGTCATCCTCGCCGGCGGGCGCTCGTCGCGTATGGGTAGACCAAAGGCCGCCGTCGTGCTCGGCGGACAAACCATGCTTGCCCGGGTCGTCGAGCGTCTGTCGCCACAAGCCGCGAGCATCGCCGTCAACCTCAACTCCGACCCGGGCATTGCTCTGCCGAGCGGGCACCCGGTCATTGCGGACACGATGTCCGGCTTGCCCGGCCCCCTCGCCGGCGTTCTGGCCGCCCTGCAGCACGCCAGGAAGGTCGCGCCGGAGGCGAGCCACGTTCTGACGGTGCCGATCGACACGCCGTTTTTTCCGGCCACGCTCACAGCCCGGCTACAGGGCGCGCTGATCGTCGGCGACGAGATTGCCGTCGCTTGGTCCCTCGGCGAGATGCATCCGCTCTTCGCCCTTTGGCCGCTTTCGATCGCCGACGATCTCGACGTCTGGATCCGCACGGATGAGAAACGCCGTGTACGCGCCTTCATTGCACGCCATCCATCGGTCGCGGTAGACTTTCCGACGGTGACGACGAAGGCGGGGCTGCTCGACCCGTTCCTCAACATCAACACCCCGCAGCAGCTTGAAGAAGCTGAAGAATGGCTAAACCGCCTTGAGGATTCCGCATGATAACCGCACCCAAGATATTCGGTATCGCCGGCTGGAAGAACTCAGGCAAGACCGGTCTAATGGTCCGACTCGTCAGCGAAATGACCCGACGCGGCTATGTGGTGTCGACCGTCAAGCATGCCCATCACGACTTCGACATCGACAAGGTCGGTGCCGACAGCTACCGCCACCGCGAGGCCGGTGCTCATGAGGTGACGATCGTCTCCTCGACGCGCTTTGCGATCATGCATGAATTGCGCGGCGCACCAGAGCCGAGCTTCGAAAATATCCTGGCGCGGCTCGCACCCTGCGATCTCGTGCTGATCGAGGGCTACAAGCGCGAACCGATTCCCAAGATCGAGGCCCGCCGGCTCGAATCGGCCAATCGCGAACCGCTCGCGCCCAGCGATCCGCATATCGTCGCGATCGCTGCCGACCATCCTGTTACCGGCACCGATCTTTCCGTCTTCGATCTGGACGACACGGGAACGATTGCCGATTTCGTCGAGAAGACGGTCGGCTTGCGGCGCTGAGCATCGGACTTCGCTCACTGCTTGCTCGAACGGTCCAAACGCTGCCGCGCCGCGGGTAGCTGTTTCGCCGCCCTTTGCAGCCACTCAGCCGCATCCGTGGCGCCACAATAAAAATCGGGGCTGGTTACCCAGCCCCGATTGAGAGCAACGGCGGCAGCAGAAGCCGCCGCCTCGAGTTTAGATATTATCGCTGCGCGACCGGACGCACCAACGGAGTGACGCGGCGGATCGTGACACGGCGGTTCTCCTGCTCGGCCTCCGGCGTGCGGATCTTCAGGAAGCGCTCGCCATAGCCCTGGGTCACCAGGTTTTCCGCCGGAACGCCATAGACCTCGGTCAAGAGCACCGCGACGGACTCCGCGCGCTCATCGGAGAGCACGAGATTCGACCGGTCGTCGCCGACGGCATCCGTGTGGCCCTCGATGAAGAAGGTTTCACCCGGATCCTTCTCGAGGACCTTGCTCATTGCGTCCGCGACGCTGCGAAGTGTCTTTGCCTGCGACATCGATACTTCCGCACTGCCCGTGGCGAATTCGATGGTGTCGAGATCGATACGACGGACCTTGTCGCGCAGGCGCGCGGAGTGGCGAACCTCGTCGATCGTGTAGACGCGCTCGACCGATTCCACCGGGGGTTCGGACAGGAACTCGTAATAATCCCGGTCCGGATCTTCGGCCACATCGACGATATACTCGTCAACCGGTATGGCAAGGCGCATCGGCGGCAGATCGTAGCCGACGTCGACGATCGCCGGCCGATCCTCTTCATATTCCGGCGTATACATCATCACATATTCATTGCCGTCCCGATCGACGCGCGTGCGCGTCAGGATATCGCCGTAGCGATTGTAGACGGTAACGATCTGGTAGCCGCCGGGGCGAACGATCGTTTCTCGGACGCGGCCACCCGAAAGATTATCGTAATACGACTCTTCCGAATTCCGCCGCAGACGCGGCCGGTCGTCGCCCCTGACGAAGATGCGGTCGCCAACGCCGAGGATCACACGGTCGTCGATCTCCTCGACGACCTGCACTTCCGTCACGTTATTTTCGGTCGTGTTGTTGACCGTGGTATTGTTGACAACGGTGTTGTTGATGACGGTATTATTGACGATGTTGGTCGTCTCCGGCACGGCAAAGGCTGGAGCTTCCTCGATCCGCTCGCCTTCCTCCTTCATCACGGCCTCGATCCGTTGCGACAGTTCCTCCTTGGACTCGACCGGGATCGCCGCCCGCGCCTGCGCGGACGCATCGTCGGTGGGAGGCGCTACGCTTTCCTCCTTGGCCCGCAGTTCCTCGCGCTGCTTGCGCCGGGCTTCGCGCGCCTGGTTGCCGCCTGAGTTGTCGGCATCCTTATCGCTGTCGAGCACGGCCGCCCCCTTGTCGACGGGAAGCACGACAGTGTCGTCGGAGGCAGCCGGGTCCTCGGCGACCTTCTGCTTTTCTTCCTTCGTGCGCTCATCGACCACTTCGGGAGCGGGCTGGCCCTCGGGCTGCTCTCCTTGCAACTGCTCTGCCGTTGCGGGTTGTTCCGCACCAGGAACCGGCTGCTGTTCGCCTTCGCCCGTCTGTTGGGCCGGAGCCTCAGTCGCTGGCTGCTCGGCGGTCGTTTTGCCTTCAGGCACGACAGCCGGCTGCTCGGCGGCTTTTTGCTCGTCGGTTTGACGCTGCTCTTCGGCCTGTTGCTGGCGTTTCTTGCGCGTGGGAGCCTGTTCCTCGGCCTGCTGCGGAGTGCCCTCCTCGGCGGCCGGTTGCTGCTCTTCAGCCTGTTGCTGGCGCTTCTTGCGTCTTGGAGTTTCCTGCTCTTCAGCCTGCTGCGGAGCGCCCTCCTCGGCAGCCGGCTGCTGCTCTTCGGCCTGTTGCTGGCGCTTCTTTCGGGTGGGAGCCTGCTCTTCAGCCTGCTGCGGAGTGCTCTCCTCGGCGGCCGGCTGCTGCTCTTCAGCCTGTTGCTGGCGCTTCTTGCGCCGTGGAGTCTGCTGCTCTTCAGCCTGCTGCGGAGCGCTCTCCTCGGCGGCCGGCTGCTGCTCTTCTGCCTGTTGCTGGCGCTTCTTGCGTCGTGGAGCCTGCTGCTCTTCGGCCTGCTGCGGAGCGCTCTCCTCGGCGGCCGGTTGCTGCTCTTCGGCCTGTTGCTGGCGCTTCTTGCGTCGTGGAGCTTGCTGCTCTTCAGCCTGCTGCGGAGCGCTCTCCTCGGCGGCCGGCTGCTGCTCTTCTGCCTGCTGTTGACGCTTCTTGCGCCTTGGAGTTTCCTGCTCTTCGGCCTGCGGCTGCTGTTGTTCCGCCTGTCCCTGGGACTCCTCCTCAGCGGCACGCTGCTTGCGTTTCTTCAGCAGCAGCAAATCCTCCGGAGACGGCTGTTCGGTGCCTTCCTGCGCGACTTCGAACGGCGCCATCAGGCTATCGGCAAGCGCCGGTTGGACCGCAAGAGAAGCCGCGAATACGGGCAAGGCCACCGTTGCGAAAAGTTTGGATCGAATGGACATTGTCTTCCTTCCTCTTGTAGCTCGGCGCCTCGCGCGCCACGCCACAGTTCAAGCCGCATCGCATCGGCACAGGGCCATGACCCGCGGTTCCGACATTTTTGTGTCGGCCGGAAATCCGTAGTCGAACTCCGCAGCCACGGATCGGTTCCGCCCAAAGGCCTATCGGAGCCGACATTAACCATTCCTGAACGGAACGTTCATCCGCCCCCTTCAACCATGAGACAACAGCAAGAGAACATTTCGCGTTTCGCGGTGGGTGACGCCGCTTTCCTGTTGATTTTTACAGGAAAAGCGTACGAATATCGCCGCAACCGGCGGGCAAAGCCGCCGGCGCTATTTGGCATCCGCGCACAAGAACAGACCGGGTGCCGGCCAACAGAGAGGATAATCATGCGTATTTCCAGACGGCTGGCAGCCGCCGCATCGGCTGCCGTTTTCGTGCTCATGGCAGGCGCTGCCTTGGCGGAGGGCGAAAAGGTCGTGATCGGCACCGAAGGCGCTTATCCGCCCTTCAACAACCTCGAGGCTGACGGCTCACTGTCGGGCTTCGATATCGACATCGCCAAGGCGCTTTGCGAAGAAATTAAGGCCGAGTGCACCTTCGTGACACAGGACTGGGAGGGCATCATCCCGGCACTGATCGCCAAGAAGTTCGACGCCATCATCGCCTCCATGTCGATCACCGAGGAACGCAAGCAACAGGTAGACTTCACCAAGAAGTACTACAACACGCCGCCGGCCATCGTCGTACCGAAGGATTCGCCGATCACCGAGGCGACCGAGGCTGCGCTCGAAGGCAAGGCGCTCGGCGCACAAGGCTCGACCACGCACTCCAACTACGCCGAAGCGCATATGAAGGGTGCGGAACTCAAGCTCTATCCGACCGCGGATGAATATAAGCTCGACCTCATCAACGGCCGCATCGATGCCGCCATCGACGATGTCGTCGTCATCTCTGAATGGCTGAAGAGCGAAAACGGCGCTTGCTGCAAGCTGCTCGGCACGCTTCCGATTGACCCGGTCATCAATGGCGAGGGTGCCGGCATTGCCGTCCGCAAGGGCGACGACGCGCTGCGCGAGAAGTTCAACAAGGCGATCGACGCCATCCGCGCAAACGGCAAGTACAAGGAAATCAACGAAAAGTACTTCCCGTTCGACGTCTACGGCAGCTGATCGCTGCGTCTTCCACGACGTTTCAGCGCTCAGGCCGGACAGTCGCGGTTGCGAAGAAAATGCAACGGTGGATGGGCTTGCCCTTCCACCGTTTTTGTTTGACAACAAAACGAAATATGCGCCATCGCGCCAATAAGAACGGATAAGGGGATCTGAAGGCATGAGCGGACTGTTTGCCGCCCTGTTCTCCGGCCTTGCCTGGATTGCGTCGATTATCGATCCATTCTGCGGGCCGGCCGGGGTTTTTCGTTGGTTCGGTGCTGGCACGCTCCTGGCGTGCGGCGATACCGGCTGGGGCGACGAGATCGCCTATGGGTTCCTGGTGACCGCGAGCCTCGCCCTAGCCACCCTGCCCCTCGGGCTGGTGATCGGATTCTTCGTCGCGCTTGCCAAGCAAGCGAACGAAGGATCGTTGCGGCTCGCGGCCAACATCTACACCACGATCTTCCGCGGTCTTCCGGAACTCCTGACGCTGTTCATCGTCTATTACGGCCTTCAGATTCTCGTCCAGCAGTTCCTGGCGACCCTTGGCTACGAAGGCCCCATCGAAATCAATGCCTTTGCCGCCGGCATGATCGCGCTTGGCGTCGTTTTCTCCGCCTATTGCTCTGAGGTGCTGCTTTCTGCCTTCAAGGCCATTCCGCATGGCCAGTACGAAGCGGGCGATGCCCTCGGTTTTCACCGCGGCAAGACGATGCGGCTGATAATCCTGCCGCAACTCGTGCGCATCGCGCTTCCGGGTCTCGGCAATCTGTGGATGGCATTGCTCAAGGACACGGCGCTCGTTTCGGTCGTGGGCCTACCCGACATTCTTCGCCAGACCGGCATCGCCGCGCGCGTCACCAAGGAAGCTTTCCAGTTCTTCGGCATCGCCTGCATCCTGTTCCTCATCCTGGCGATGGTCTCCTCTATCGCATTCTCGACGCTCGAACGCTGGACCAAGCGGGCGGAGATGCGCCGATGAGCATTGCCGACACCATGATCCCGCCACAGGCCCCGCCTCCGGTGCCGCCCAGGCCCTACACGCTGTCGCGCTTTTTCGGCAGCGTGGCGCTCGGTATCTGGTTCGCCCTCGGCGTCGGCATCTTCTTCACCGTCGTCGAAGGTTGGGACCCGGAAAAGTTCTCGCGCTACGGACCAAGCTTTCTATCCGGTCTCGGGGTGACGCTGATGCTCGTCACCTCGTCGATCCTCATGGGCGCGGTTCTGTCGCTGCCGGTCGCCCTCGGGCGAATGTCGAAGCACAAGTTCTGGTCCTGGGCTGCCTATGGCTATGTCTATTTCTTCCGCGGCACGCCGCTGATCACGCAACTCTTCCTCGTCTATTACGGCCTTGGCAGCTTCCGCCCGCAACTGGACTCCATCGGCCTTTGGTGGTTCTTCCGCGACGCCTGGAACTGCGCGCTCTTCACCTTCACGCTGAATACCGCCGCCTATCAGGCCGAGATCCTGCGCGGAGCGATCGAAAGCGTGCCGCGCGGCCAGCATGAAGGTGCGGCTGCCCTCGGCCTGCCGGAGCGCGTCGCCTTCTTCAAGGTCATCCTGCCGCAAGCGATGATCGTGGCGCTGCGCCCCTATGGCAACGAGATCATCCTGATGATCAAGGGTTCGGCAATCGTCGCGATCGTCACCGTTTTCGACCTGATGGGCGAGACGAGGCGCGCCTTTTCCCGCACTTTCGACTACCAGATGTATGTCTGGGCAGCAGTGCTCTATCTGCTGATGGTGGAGTTGCTGCGCAATATCTGGGGCTGGCTCGAAGCCCGGCTGACGCGCCATCTCAAGCGCTGAGGCGCAACGCCGCGTAGCAGGATGGCTTGGCAGCACTCGTTTCCATTCGCTGCCAAGCCATTGTTTTCCCGATCTAATTTCCACCGCTACGCCAATATTAGGTCTTGATTAACAAATCAAGCGCTTCATCATAGGGACCAACCTTTGTTAGAAGCGAGGTCCTTGATGGCAAACGACATGGAACTGCAGCTCAGAGGGTACGGCCTGACGACGGCCCAGATACTCTACCGAATGCCCGACCATCCGGCCCTGTTGCAAACCTACATCTGGCAGCACTACGATGTCGCCCCGGACTTTCCCGAAATGCGCAGCTTTCTCAAGTTCTGGCAGGAGAAGCTGGACGGCCCGCTGCATTCGGTCCGCTATGTGCATCGCAAGCTGATATCGGCGACGGAATGGCGAGCGCTCAAGGGCGAACTCATTCTTCACTGAAAGTGTCGCCACTTCACTGAGCCGCCGCGGTCAGACATGCACTTCGCCGTGAGCAAGTTCGCCCTCGTGAGCTTCCTTGTGAAGCGAGCCGTAGAGAACGACGCCGTAGAAGAGCGCAACGGCGATCATGACGCTCCAGCCCGGCAAGAGGCCCAGCGCTGCATTCTCGGTCACATCCGCCCAGGATCGGACATGGCCGAAAGGTTCGCCGGTGGAGGCCATCTTCGGCGAGGATATCTTCAGCGTCCAAGCAAGCAGCAGGATCAGATACATCCAGCAGTAATTGCGCTGCAGCCGCCGGCAAACCGCATCCCTGTAAGTCATCAGGAAGGCCGGCCTTCGCAGGCTCTGGGCAATTGACGCCGACCATTTGAAGCTCTGCGTGCCTTCCGGGGCAAGGATTTGTGCGAAATAACCGCGTTCAAGTTGCCGCACGCGCGCGCGATAGACATCGAAGAAACGGTAGCGCCTCGCTTCGATCAACAGCAGCAAGGTGATCAACAGGATCGCAAAGAGCAGCACGCCGTGATGCGACGTCGGCGTTGACAGCGACACGGAAAGCATCGCCGCAACCACCGTAATTGCCCAGTTGGACGTGCGGTCGATGCGATCGCGCCAGCCGGCCATCCGCCCCAGTTCGCCGCGGTAATAGTGCACGATGGTATTGATCGTCTCCTGCGACGACTGCGGCAGAGGCGGCCCCTGCCGATCCGGCAGCTCCGTTTCCAATGTCCGCGGGCTCAGTTCAGCAGACATCGGCATCCTCCCGACTTTTCACCCTTTTCATGATCATGACTCCAATCGCTCTCCGGATAAATCCCGCCAGATGGCGCGCCGCCGATTTCTTAAGGAAATGCGAAATGCGCCCCAATAGGCAGGGAGTAGGCCAGCGGCCACAAACGGAGGAAAGGAGATGTCAAGCAAAGGACGACCGCTGACGGGCAATTGCCAAAGGTCTCCCGCAGTCGTAAGAAGCGCCCATGACACAAAAGAACACAAAGATCGACGAGGAAGCGCTAGCGGAAGCCTATAACCGCGCCCTTTCCCTGGAAAAGTCCGGCAATTTCGATGCCGCCGCGGCAGCTTACCGCGAAGTGCTGGATCTTGATCCGGATGACCACGGGGGAGCTTCGGTCCGGCTTGCGTCCATGGGTCGGGGCGAGACGCCGCTCAAGGCACCGGATGCCTATGTCGCAACGCTTTTCGACCAGCATGCGGACGTCTTCGACAATGTGCTTGTCGATCAGCTCCACTATTGCGTGCCGCTCCTGGTCCGCCAACGCGTTCAGGCCCTGGAACTCGGCCCCTTCAAGCGGGTGCTCGATCTCGGCTGCGGCACGGGACTGACCGGCGGCGCGTTGCGCGACCTTGCGGAAGACATCACCGGCATCGACCTTTCCGAGAACATGGTCGAGATTGCCCATGAGAAAGACCTCTACGAGACGCTCTACGTCGCCGAGGCGGTCGATTTCCTCGACGACAACGAAGAGGCGCCGTTCGACCTGATCGTCGCAACGGATGTGCTGCCCTATATGGGCGCGCTGGAAGCCCTCTTCTTCGGTGCCGTCGACAATCTCTTGCCGGGTGGCCTGCTGATCTTCTCCAGCGAAACTCTTCCCGATGAAGCATTCGCGGGGCACCCCTTCATGGTCGGCCCGCACCAGCGTTTCGCCCACTCGGAAGCCTATCTGCGCGACCGGCTCACCGCGACCGGATTCGAGATCGTCGAGGTGACCGACATCACGGTACGCTTGGAAGAAGGTGAGCCCATTCCCGGCCAACTGGTGATAGCCCGCTTTCTCTGAGCGCTCGGCCTTCCTCCTTCCGCCCAATTCCGCTAAATCTTTGGCCAATTGGAAACAGGAGCATTCGCAATGGCCAAAGTCGCATTCATTGGTCTCGGCGTCATGGGATATCCGATGGCCGGCCACCTCAGGACCCGCGGCGGACATGACGTGACCGTCTACAACCGCACGGCCGCCAAGGCCGAACGGTGGGCGGCCGAATTTGGCGGACGCGCGGCGGCGACGCCCGCCGAAGCGGCAAAGGGCCAGGACTTCGTTTTTACCTGCGTCGGTAATGACGACGACCTTCGATCGGTGACCATCGGCACGGACGGCGCCTTCGAAACGATCGGCTCCGGCGCAATCTTCATCGACAACACGACGGCGTCCGCCGAGGTCGCCCGCGAGCTCTATGCCGCAGCCCACGCCAGGGGCGCCCATTCCATCGACGCACCGGTTTCCGGCGGCCAGGCAGGTGCCGAAAACGGCGTGCTGACGGTAATGTGCGGCGGCGAAGCCGAAGCCTTCGATCGGGCCAAACCCGTCATCGAGGCCTATGCACGAATGGTGGGACTGATGGGCCCCGCCGGCGCCGGCCAACTCACCAAGATGATCAACCAGATCTGCATTGCCGGCCTCGTTCAAGGCCTCGCCGAGGGCATTCATTTCGGCAAGAAGGCGGGGCTCGACATCGACAAGGTGATCGAAGTCATCTCCAAGGGCGCAGCCGGTTCCTGGCAGATGGAAAACCGCCACAAGACGATGATTGCCGGCAAGTATGATTTCGGATTTGCCGTCGACTGGATGCGCAAGGACCTCGATATCGTGCTCGCCGAGGCCCGGCGCAACGGCGCCAAGCTTCCCGTCACCGCCCTGGTCGACCAGTTCTATGCCGATGTCCAGGCCCTCGGCGGCAATCGCTGGGACACCTCGTCCCTCCTCGCCCGCCTTGAAAAGTGACGCTCTCGCCGATGTCCTCGGCCGAAGAGATCCTCGGTCATCTGCGTGGCCTCGGCTCTTTAGAGAACATTGATCGCTTGGGCCGCTTCGGCATCGCGACCGAAGCGGCCTTAGGCGTATCGAATGTCGAGCTTCGCCGCGTCGCGCGGCAAGCCAAGACCGATCACCGCCGCGCCCTCGCGCTCTGGCGATCAGGCATCCGCGAGGCGCGCATCCTTGCGGCCTATACTGCCGCCCCCAAGGCGTTGACACTCGAGGAGGCACGGCTTTGGGCCGGCGACTGCAATTCCTGGGAAGTGGTCGACACTGTGGCCGACCTCTTCGTAGCAGCGCGGTTCGAGCAAGTGCTTATCCCGGAATTCGCCGGCGATGGCCGGGAATTCGTCCGTCGCCTTGCCTTCGCGATGATTGCGACCTGCGCGGTGCATCTGAAGCAGGCGCCGGATTCGGCGCTGCTCGCATGGCTGCCCTTGATTGAGGCACATGCCGACGACGAACGCAATTTCGTGAAAAAGGCCGTCAACTGGGCGCTGAGGCAGATCGGCAAGCGCAGCGCCGCCTGCCACGGGCCGGCCCTGACGCTCGCGGAAAAACTCGCGTCGAGCGGCAATCGCGCGGCCCGATGGACGGGCAAGGACGCTGCTCGAGAACTGTTGGATGCGAAGGTCCGCGGCAGGCTGGGTCTTGCGGATTGAAAACAGAAACTAGCCAGCAAATTAGCGATGATAGAAGCGGAAGTTACACTGCCGCATCAACTGCGACAAGCTATTCCTCGCTGCTCTTCGCCTGATCGATGGCCATGTAGTCGAGCGGCAATTGCGTCGTATATTTGATCTGCTCCATGGCGAAGGCCGAGGAGACGTCGCGAATTTCGATTTTGGCGATCAGCCGCTTGTAGAAGGCATCGTAGGCGGCAATATCCGGCACGACGACGCGCAGCAAATAATCCACGTCGCCGCTCATGCGGTAGAATTCCACCACTTCCGGAAAATCGGCCACCACTTCGGAGAAGCGGCGCAACCACTCCATCGAATGGGAACTGGTGCGAACCGAAACGAACACCGTCACCTTGGTGTTGACTTTGACCGGATCGAGCAGCGCGACGCGGCGGCGGATGACGCCCTCTTCTTCCATCTTCTGAATGCGCCGCCAGCATGGCGTCGTCGAAAGCCCGACCTTCTTGGCGAGGTCGGCAACGGCCAAAGTCGAGTCCTCCTGCAGAAGACGCAGGATCTTGCGGTCCAGACGGTCCATGGAAAATCCTCTCGAATATTTTTCCCTCTATAGCGCGGAATTTATGAAAATAAAGAAAATTGTTTCAGCGGATCAGGGCTTCGACGCGCTCGCGCAGGAAGGGAAGCAGCTCTGCTTCGAACCACGGATTTTTCCGCAACCAGCCGGTGTTGCGCCAGCTTGGATGGGGCATGGGCAAGACGGCCGTGCCGGAATTGTGCTGCAGGTATCGGCGCCAGGCGCGCACGGTGTCGGTCATGGATTTCGGACAATCCGCTCCGAGATGCCAGCGCTGCGCATAGTGGCCGACCGCCAGCACGAGTTCGATCTGCGGCATGGCATCCATCACCCGCTGGCGCCACAACGGCGCGCATTCGGCGCGCGGCGGCAGGTCGCTGCCGTGCCTGTCGTAGCCGGGAAAGCAGAATCCCATGGGCACAATGGCAAAGTTGCATGGATCGTAAAAAGTGTTTCGATCGACCGCCAGCCATTGCCGCAGCCGGTCACCGGAGGCGTCGTTGAAGGGAAGCCCGCTTTCATGCACCCGCAAGCCCGGCGCCTGGCCGGCAATCAGGATGCGCGCGGTAGCGGAAAGGACTGCCACGGGCCGCGGCTCATGTGGCAGGCGAGAGCCCTCGCCGCGCGCCGGATCGTCACGGCAGAGGCGGCAGGCCGCGATCGCGGCACGCAGTTCCGGCAGCCGGTCCCCGGCGCTAGACACCGCCGATCTCCTTCGCCATCCTCCACGCCTCGTCTTCGAGCCACTGCAGGATGAGTTCGAGCCAGTCGCCGGCCCGGTGCGGCGCCTCTTCGGCCTCGCCCAGCGAGCGGCGCCATTCCTGCGGCCGGACGAAGTCCCCCGCCCAAAGGCCGGCTCGACGATTGCGCGCCTGTTCCTCCTCGTCGTGGTAGAGCCCGTAGCTGATGGCATGGCCGGAGAGAACCAGCTCGCGGCCGACGTCGCGCCCACTGGCGTCGCACAGGCCGACATCACGGCCGAAGCGGTCGCGGCCATGGAGGCGACAGCGGGTCGTCGTTCCGTCGATGAGGTCCTCCAGCCGCCGCCGCGCCTCAGCACCGCAGTCCCACCTCGTCCCATCGCGTTGGCACCTCTGGCCATTCTCCGGAGCGTCGATACCCTCGATCCTCACCCGGCGGCCGTCGAGACGCAAACTGTCTCCGTCACTCGCGACCGCCACGCCGCGCAGTTCTCCGGTGACGGGCTTTTCCGGCGGTGGCAGCCTGGAGGCCACATA
This sequence comes from Sinorhizobium sp. BJ1, assembly GCF_002531555.1. Lineage (NCBI taxonomy): Bacteria > Pseudomonadati > Pseudomonadota > Alphaproteobacteria > Hyphomicrobiales > Rhizobiaceae > Sinorhizobium > Sinorhizobium sp. BJ1. Next base: position 215,288 of record NZ_NWTH01000005.1, on the reverse strand, counting down.
TGCGCCAAGGCTCAACAGAAGCAGGAACACCCAGCCGCCGATCAGGCCGCCGCGTCCCTGCGAGCGGTTGCTGCGCTGCAAACTGCCCGGCCGCCCGAATACGAAGCGCCGGCGGGGCGGCACCGGCTTTCCGCCACCGGCAATACGGAACTTGCGCTGCCCTGGCTTCAAGCGGCGACCTCTCTGTTTGGCGTCAGCATAAGGCTTCGCCCATTGTCACGCAGCGGGCACGAAAAACGCAATCGCGCCACAATGGTTTTCGAATCCTTCCTATGGGCAGCAACTTCTTAAGGATTGCATCCTAGACTGCAAGCCAGACGCAATTCCCGACCCACGAGCATGAGCATCGCCGTCAGCACATCGACTGATAAGATCATCGTCGACAAGTCGCGACACCATCGGAACAAGGCTGTTTCGAAGGCGGTGCGCGCGACTCGCCAGCGGCTGCAGACCGGTTCGTCCGCCCCTTCCGGCTTCGACCGCGAAATGCTCCTCCTCCACGTTGATGCCGTACTGCATGGCGCTATCGCCGTCCCCCTGCTCGTCGGTCTGATCTCGGCGATCGGCGTCTACCTTTCCGCGGAGCCGAGCATCCTCTTTTGGGGCCTGATGACGCTCTCGGCTCATGCGGTCACGGTTTACCTGGCGCGCAGGGCAAAGCGCCAGAATATCGGTGCGGAGAAAGTCGCCATCTGGCGACGCCGCTTTCTCGCCGGCCAACTGCTCATGGGGCTTTGCTGGGCAATTTTCGCCCTGCAGGACTGCAGTGCCTGCGGCAGGGCCCAGTTCGCACTCTTCGAAGGCGCCGGGCTCTTCATCGCGCTTGCCGCCACTGCGATGGGCACGTTTCTGCTGCGCAACGCCTTGGTCTATACCTTTCTGCCGGTCGTCGCCGCGCTCGGTTTCTCTTCGCTGGCGGGTGGCGATCCCATCCATGTCGGACTGACCGGAATCCTGTCGCTCTCGCTTGTTTTTCTCGCCTTCATGACCGAGCGCATGAACAAGGCGAACGTGCACATCCTCTCCATGCAATCGGAGAAGGATGACCTCATCGCCGAACTTGAAGTGGCAAAATCCATGTCGGACGAGGCCCGCCGCCGTGCCGAAGAGGCGAATCTCGCCAAGTCCCGCTTCCTTGCATCGATGTCGCACGAGCTGCGCACGCCGCTCAATGCCATTCTCGGCTTCTCGGAGGTGATGTCGACGGAGGTGTTGGGACCGCTCAATAATCCGACCTACAAGGAGTACACGGTCGATATTCACCGTTCCGGCGAGCATCTCCTGAACCTCATCAACGAGATCTTAGACCTGTCCCGCATCGAAGCCGGTCGGTACGAGCTCAACGAAGAGGCGGTCAGTCTCGTCGAGATCGCCGAGGATTGCATCGGTATGGTGCAGCTTCGCGCCCGCGGCAAGAACATTACGATCGAGCCGCAGTTCGAACAGGGCATGCCTTCCGTTTGGATCGACGAGAAAGCGATGCGTCAGGTCGCTTTGAATCTTCTCTCGAATGCCGTCAAATTCACGCCTTCCGGCGGCGAGATCACCGTCAAGGTCGGCTGGACCGCCGGCGGCGGGCAATACATTTCCATCAAGGACAATGGCCCGGGCATTCCCGAGGAGGAGATCCCGATCGTGCTTTCGGCCTTTGGCCAAGGGTCGATCGCCATCAAGAGCGCCGAACAGGGAACTGGTCTCGGCCTGCCGATTGTCCAGGCGATCCTCGCCAAGCACAATGGCCAGTTCATCCTGCGCTCCAAGCTCCGCGAAGGCACCGAGGCGATCGCCATCCTGCCGCCCCGCCGCGTCCTGCAGAGCCTGCCGCCGGTCGAGGACGTCCCCTCGCCCGCGCGCCGCCGCAAGAGCTTCGCCTGATCGAGCGTTTACGCTCCGTCGTCAGCCAAGGTAGTGCGCCAGGAACACCACGTAAAAGGCATAGGTGGCGTTCGCCAGGATGAGGCAGAGACAGGCGAAGGACCCGAGGTCCTTGGCGTGCCTACCCATATCCGAGATTTCCGGTGAGACGCGGTCGACGATCTCTTCGATCGCCGTATTGATCGCTTCGAATGCCATCATCAGCAGGAACAGGATGGCCATCACGACATACTGGACGAAGCTGGCGCCGACGGCGACGAAGGCAACCATTGCGACGGCGAAGGCAATCAGTTCGTGGCGAAAGGCCGCCTCGCCGATCAGCCGCTTCGCGCCGCCGAGCGAATAGCTCGCGGCCGCAAAGAGATGGCGGATGCCGGTATGCTTTGTGACAGAGGCGGTGCGACCGTTGCGGGAGGTGGTGTTCTTGGCGTCCATTTCGTCTCGACGAGCTTGAAACTGCGAAGCTTCGACATTCCGATTGCGGCGAATGCGAGGCCGGCTTCAGTTGAAGTACGCGCCAGACATCATCTCAATCCGGCGCAACGCTATTTCGCCTGAAACCGGAACGCGCCCGCTCCTCCCGATATGCGAGAAGACGCTCCGCATCAAGACCTGCAGTCGCCAAGCATAACATGGCCGACAGTCGACCGACAGGAATGGACGAAGCCGGTGCGTCAATCCTTGTTGCTGACGCCGGCCTGGGCAAAGGTCGCCATCCCGCCATGGCAGGCGGCTGCCGCCTTGACGATACCCGCGGCAAGGGCTGCGCCCGTGCCCTCGCCGAGCCGCATGCCGAGCGCCAGGAGCGGCGTCTTGCCGAGCTTGTCGATGGCGCGCATGTGCCCGGGCTCTCCCGAGACATGGCCGATCAGGCAATGGTCGAGTGCTGCCGGGTTGGCGGCCTTGAGGATCGCCGCCGCTGCCGTTGCCACGTAGCCGTCGATGATCACCGGCACTTTCTGCATGCGCGCCGCGAGAATGGCGCCAGCCATCGCCGCAATCTCGCGCCCGCCGAGCCGGCGCATCAGTTCGAGGGGATCGGACAGGTGATCGCGATGCAACGCCACGGCCCTTTCGACCGCCGCGAACTTGCGCCTCAGCACCTCGCCCTCGGAGCCGGTGCCCGGCCCGACCCAGTCCTCGGCCGTCCCGCCATAGAGGCCAAGGTTGATCGCCGCTGCGATCGTCGTGTTGCCGATGCCCATCTCGCCGATGCAGAGCAGGTCCGTGCCACCGGCGATCGCCTCCATGCCGAAGGCCATCGTCGCGGCGCAGTCGCGTTCGGACAGAGCCGCTTCCTCGGTGATGTCGCCGGTCGGATAATCGAGCGCGAGGTCGAAGACCTTGAGTCCAAGGTCATGGGTGACGCAGATCTGATTGATGGCCGCACCGCCGGCGGCAAAATTCTCCACCATCTGTGCCGTAACCGACGAGGGAAAGGGTGTGACGCCCTGCCTGGTAACGCCGTGGTTGCCGGCAAAGATCGCGACGAGCGGCCGGTTGACCGCAGGCGGGCGGCCCGTCCAGGCAGCGAGCCAGAAGGCGATTTCCTCGAGACGGCCGAGCGCGCCCGGCGGCTTCGTCAGTTGCGCGTCCCGCTCGCGGGCCGCGACGAGCGCCGCCGCATCGGGGCCCGGCAGGTTACGCAACAACGCGCGGAAATCATCAAACGGCAGGCCGCTGGCACTCATAAGAAATCCTTGCATATCCGAAAGGGCGTTCGGCACCCTCATAGAGGCTGCCATCGCTCCCGGCAACGGCATTTGCGCCAAATGCTGTCGCCGGAGCATGATCCGGCAAAGGGCCGCGATTCGGGTGGTTCCGACCTGGGAGAGACTATGCGCATTGTTGGCGATCTCTGTGATGATCTGGCGCGATCGGCGGCGTTCCTGAGCCGCATCCCCATGCCTCAGCGGCACTTCGTCGGCCATGACGGTCGACTGAGCCGCGCCGTGCGTGCCTTCCCGCTCGCAGGCATTCTGATCGCCCTCCCCGCGGCGTTGCTGGGGGCGCTCCTGGACGTGCTTCAAGCAAGCACGCTGTTCACCGCTTTCCTGATCGTTGCCTTGCAGGCACTCGTTACCGGCGCGCTGCATGAGGACGGCCTCGGCGATACGGCCGACGGCCTCGGCGGCGGCCGCGATCGCGAATCCGCACTGGCGATCATGAAGGACAGCCGCATCGGCACCTATGCAGCCGTAGCCCTCATCCTTTCCTTCGGCCTGCGCGTCTCGGCGCTCGCTTCCTTCCTGCCGCTTCTCTCACCTATGGGCGCCGCATCCGCGCTTCTCGCAACTGCCGCCCTCAGCCGTACCGCCATGGTCTGGCACTGGTCGCGCCTGCCGCCAGCGCGCCGCGATGGCGTCGCCGCCGCGGCCGGCGTTCCGGAGCCGCGCGCGACGTCACAAGCGCTTGGATCCGGAGCGCTCCTCTCGCTTCTGCTGTTTTATGCGGCCGGGGTTCCTCTGATCGCGGCTCTGCTCGCTTTCACCGCATTCGCCCTCACCGTGCGGGGATTCGGCAGGATCGTCTCCCGCAAGCTCGGCGGCCATACCGGCGACACGATCGGCGCCACGCAGCAGCTGACGGAAGTCGCCGTTCTCGGCGCTCTTGCGCTGGCGATATGAAAGACCGATATAATTCGACCAACCAGAGCAGAGCACGCCCGATGGAATCTCCCTGCATTCTCGTTTGCGCGATCGATGACCGGACAGGCTACTGTTTCGGCTGCGGGCGTACGCGAGATGAAATCGGCTCCTGGACGCTCTACTCCGATGCAGAACGGCACAGCATCATGCAGGCGCTGCCGGCGCGGCTGGAGACAGTCGAGCGCAAGCCGCGACGCGAAACACGCAGGGCCCGGTTGGCGCGGGAACGAAGCGGCTCATGAACCGTCTGATCCTTCTGCTGGCAATCCTCGCCGTTGGCCTCGCACTCCTGATCTTTAATCACGACAGCGGCCAGACTTTCGGCATGAACAATGACGACTTCGGGCGGCTCGTTTCGCTCGCAGCCATTGCGACGCTGTTTGCTGCCGGCATCCTTCACAGCCGACGCCATTTCGGGGAGAGTGTGCGCCAGATCGCCCTATGGCTGCTGATCGCCGTTGGTCTCGTTTCCGGCTATGCCTATCGCGTCGAGCTTCAGACCTTCGGCGACCGGGTGCTCTCCGAACTCATGCCCGGCCGGACGATGGTCGTCACCGACGGCGAGGGGCAGCAGGAAATCGTGCTGCGCAAGCGCCTCGACGGCCACTTCCAGGCCGACGCGACGATCAATGGCGAGGCGGTCAGCATGCTCGTCGACACAGGAGCCAGCAGCATCGCCCTCACCTACGAGGACGCCGAGAGGATCGGCCTCGACCCGGAAAGTCTCGGCTATTCGGTGACGGTGATGACTGCAAACGGCCGGACGCTGGCCGCTCCGGTTACACTGGAGCAAATTGCCATCGGCCCGATCGAGCGGCGAAACATCCGCGCAATGGTCGCCGCCAAAGGCAACCTCGATCGCAGCCTGCTCGGCATGAGCTTCCTCTCGACCCTGGACTCTCTGCAGATGCGCACCGACGAGTTGCGGCTGCGGGACTAGATCCAGCCGTCAATTGCGCAGCCTGTAGCCGGTGCGGAAGATCCAGGCCAGCACGGCCATGCAAATCGCGAGGAAAGCGACGATGATCACGGCGCTCGCGAGCGGATTGACGTCTGAAATCTCGAAGAAGCTCCAGCGGAAACCACTGATCAGATAGAGTACCGGATTGAAGTGGCTCAGCGTCCGCCAGAATGGCGGCAGCATATCGACCGAGTAGAAGCTTCCTCCAAGGAAGACGAGCGGCGGGACGACCAGCATCGGGATCAGGTTCAATTGCTCGAAGTCTTTCGCCCAGATGCCGATGATGAAGCCGAAAAGGCTGAAGGTCACCGCCGTCAGCACGAAGAAGAAGATCATCGCGAAGGGGTGGGCGATGCTGAGATCGACGAACAGTGACGCGGTGATCAGAATGATCGTGCCGATCATCAAGCCCTTGGTCGCCGCCGCGCCGACATAGCCGAGAACGATTTCCAGCATCGAGATCGGCGATGACAGCACTTCGTAGATCGTGCCGGTGAATTTCGGGAAATAGATGCCGAAGGAGCCGTTTCCGATGCATTGCGTCAGCAGCGTCAGCATCATCAGCCCGGGCGTGATGAAGGCACCGTAGGAGACGCCGTCGATCTGCTGGATGCGTTCGCCGATCGCCGCACCGAAGACGATGAAATAGAGCGAGGTGGAGATGACCGGCGACACCACGCTCTGCAGCAGGGTGCGGCGCGTGCGCGCCATCTCGAAGAAATAGATGGACTTGACCGCTTCGATGTTCATCGCCCCGCCTCCACGATCTCGACGAAAATATCCTCAAGCGAACTCTGCCGCGTCGAGAGATCCCGTAGCCTGACCCCGGTCTCCGCGAGCGTCGCGAGCAGCGCGGTAATGCCGGTCCGATCGGCGCTCGTGTCGTACTCGTAGATCAGACTCTGGCCATTGTCCTCGAGCGTCAGATTGTAGGACGACAACGAGTCCGGGATGCGCTCCAACGGTTGGGCGAGATCGACGCGCAGCTGCTTGCGACCAAGCTTCGTCATCAGCGCGTTCTTGTCCTCGACCAGAAGGATTTCACCGCCATTGATGACGGCGATCCGGTCGGCGATCTCTTCCGCTTCTTCGATGTAGTGCGTCGTCAGAATGATCGTCACGCCCGAAGCGCGCAGCCGCTCGACGACCTCCCACATGCTCTTGCGCAGGCTGACGTCGACACCAGCGGTCGGCTCGTCGAGGAAGAGCACCCGCGGTTCGTGCGACAGCGCCTTGGCGATCAGTACGCGCCGCTTCATACCGCCCGAAAGCTCGCGCAGCATGTTGTCCTTCTTGTTCCAGAGCGACAGATCCTTCAGCACCTTCTCGATGTGGGCCGGGTCCGGCTTCTTGCCATGCAGGCCGCGCGAAAAGGAAACGGTGTTCCATACCGTCTCGAAGGCATCCGTCGTCAGCTCCTGCGGCACGAGCCCGATCATCGCCCGCGTCTGGCGGAAGTCGCGCACGACGTCATGGCCATTGACGGTAACCTCTCCGCCGCTCGGATTGACGATGCCGCAGATGATCGAGATCAGGGTGGTCTTGCCGGCCCCGTTTGGCCCGAGCAGGGCGAGGATCTCTCCCTCCTCGATATCGAGGCTGACACCCTTCAGCGCCTCGAAGCCGGAGGCATAGGTTTTCGACAGGTTTGAAACGGAAACAATAGAAGCCATGAAAAAACGGATCCGAATGCGGGCAATATCGGCAGGGTTGCCGCTCCTATATGGGCCAAGTCACGCTGTTTTGCAGCCCATGCCGCGCAAATTTAAAGGTGACGCTCCGTCAAATGATATCCGGGGCAGCGACGCTGAGAGGCCCGACGCCACCGCCGCGCTCCAAAAGGGCGATCATGGGCTGCCATCCCCGCCAGCATCTCCCTGGTGGCAGAAGATCTCATAAAGCGCCATGATCAGCCGCTCGGCTTTGTCATCCGCCAGCCGATAGAAGATTTGTTTGGCGTCGCGGCGCGTTGCGACGATGCCCGCTTCCCGCAGTACGGTCAGTTGCTGCGACAAGGTCGGCTGGTGGATGCCGAGCGTCTCCTCCAACTGGCCCACCGAGTACTCGCCTTCGACAAGCGTGCAGGCGATTATCAGCCGGTTCTGGTTTGCGAGCGTCTTGAGCAACGCCGCGGCTTCGCCCGTCCGCTCGCCCATGTGCGGGCGGACGTTTCGGAATTTCGTCAGCGTTCGCATCTCCATCTCCTTTCAGCCCCATGCCGCTCCCTTGAGCGCATTGAGCGGAAATTTCAGATAGCGCGCGCCATTGGCCTCTGGATCCGGCAAGCGACCGCCGCGAATATTGACCTGCAATGCGTGCAGGATCAGCTTCGGCATCGGCAGAGATCGGTCGCGTGCCTCCCGCAGTTGAACGAACTGATCCTCAGTGACGCCAGCAATATGCGTATTACAGCGCTTCTCCTCGCCCACGGTACTTTCCCAGCGCGGCTCGCGGCCTTCCGGTCGGTAATCGTGACCGGTGAAAACCCGGGTTTCGTCCGGCAGCGCAAGAATCTCGGCGATAGAGCGCCACAGCTGACGTGCGTCGCCTCCGGGGAAATCCGCCCGGGCCGTCCCGCTGTCGGGCATGAAGATCGTGTCGTGGACAAAGGCCGCGTCGTCGAAGATAAAGGTCACGGAAGCAAGGGTATGGCCTGGCGAATAGAGCACCCGTCCTTCGATCGATCCGAGATGCAAACGCTCGCCCCCTTCAAACAGGCGGTCCCATTGCGAACCGTCCACAGCAAGCTCCGGCCAATTATAGATCGCCTTCCAAAGCTTCTGGACGCGCACCACTTCGGAGCCAATGCCGGTCGGCGCGCCGGTACGTTCCTTGAGATAGGCCGCGGCCGAGAAATGGTCCGCATGCGGATGGGTGTCGAGTATCCATTCGACCGTCAGGCCATTCCGGCCCACATATTCGAGGATCAGGTCCGCCTGCTCGGTTGCCGTCGTACCCGATTTCTCATCGAAATCGAGCACCGGGTCGATGATGGCGCAATGCTTTGTCAGCGGATCGGAAACGACGTACTGGATGCTTCCCGTGCGACACTCATAAAAGCCTTTGACGTCCGGCTTTGCAGTTGCAGCTGCACACATCGTTGCCCCCATTTCATCAAAATACAATTAAATATAATGTAATCGTTCGGCCGAACAAGTGACCCAGGACGACGTCAATCTCGCGTCGCGCGTTCAAGAGCTCGGAGAAGCGGATTATCGCACAGGCGCGATACGGAGGGTCACCCAATTTCGGGTTGCCGGCGATGCCATGATGCGGGCCCGCTTATCCCGGGCCAGCCGTAGAGGCTGTAAAGGAAGCGCAAGGCTATCAAGGTCATGAAAATACCGAATACCGCCTCGAGCTGCCTTCTGTCCATCGCATGGGCAAGACGAACGCCGAGCGGCGCCACCAGCAACGAGACCGGAATGATCAAGGCAACTGCGATCCAGTTGACGAAGCCGGTCGAGAGCGGCGGTAGACCCGGCTCGCCCCAGCCCGCCCAGATGTAGCCGAACAGTCCGGGGATCGAAATCAGCACGCCGACGCCGGAGGATGTCGCGATCGCCTGATGGATGGGCCCGTTGTAAAGCGTCATGAATGTATTGTTGAGCACGCCGACGCCGACACCCATCAGCCCGGACAAGATGCCGATCACCGCCGACCAGCCACTTGACCGGATTCTTCGGAAGCTCCGTGCCGAGGCGCCAGGTCGCGCGGTTGAAGATCATCCGCAACGCGACCGCGAACGCAATGACAGCGAAGATCAGCCGCAAGGTCTCGCTGCTGACATAGGCCGCGATCACGGTGGCGAGGATGGCGCCGAGCGGAATGGCAAGGATCCAATTGCGCAACAAGGCCGTGTCAGCGCCGGTAGTGCAACAGGAAGGAGCGCACCGAGGTGGGGACGATGATCGCCGTCGAGGTGCCCACCGAAAGATGCATCCGCACCGCGTCGTCGACACCAAGAATCCCAAAGACCTGAAAGAAAACCGGTACGAGGATGGCACCGCCGCCGACGCCGAAGAGGCCCGCAAGCACGCCGGATACGACGCCGGCCGCGGCCAGCGCCAGGGCAAACATCATCAGTTCCGAGAGCGGCGGCATGGAAAAATCCGATCGTGCTGAAGGCCGGCAGCGGATGTGGATGAGTGCCATCACTGTCATGAAACGGTGATGGATTTCAATCACCTTCAAACGGCGCGGAGCGGCCCCGCTCTCGTGATTTGCACGCCGGAGCCTCCCCTATGCTCCGGCGTTTTGGCCGGCCCCCGCCGGCCTCTTTTTTTTGTGTCGCCGACCGCTAATCGCAATGCCGGTAGCCGGATTTACGCGTCCGCAGATCAAAGTGGAAATGGTCCTTGTGGAACGGATCGCTGCCGGGGCCGAGCACGGTGTGGAAATACTTGCAGCTATCGGCGCGCACGGCCTTTAACAGCCCGCGCTCCCGGAAGGCGAAGAAGCCCTTCCGGCGCACGTCGATCTCCTTGCCGTTCTTCAAGACGAATTTGCCGACGTCGATGGCATTGCCGCGCGCATGTTCCGACATTGGATTGCCGCGGCGCGAGTTCATCGTCCGGCAGGAATAGCCGCCGAGCGGCTTGATCGTCTTGACGCCGGACCAGTAGCGGTAGCGCGAAGACGGCGCGAGTTCGTACTTCACCCACTTGGCAAACGCTTCGGTCACTTGGCAATTGAGCTTCACCGCAGGCTTGACGGCAATGTTGCCCGAAAGGCCGCTGATCTCGACCGGATAGTCGATGCCGCAAGACGGTCCGTTATAAATGCGCGGCACATCGCGGAAGATGACGCCGAGCCTCTTCAGTCGCTGGCGGCAGGCGATCTCCGAGCGAGGCATTTCGCCTGTATATTCGGGCGCCGAGAGAGGATTGCGGGCGCGCGGCAGGAAGGCGACCTGCTGCGGCTCCTCGGCACGCCGACCGGCCTGCGGCGTGACGTGTCGCGCCCTCGTCGGCTCTTCGGGCGAGATTTGCTCCGGCGTCAGCGGCGGCAGATCGGGATCGTGGCCCGGAGATGCTTCCGCTGCGGGCGCAAGCTCGGCGGAGCCGCCGAGCTGACGCACATTGTCCTCGCCGATGCCGCCGACAACCGGCTGAGTGGCGTTGCCTTCGGCAATGTCACCGGCCTGCTCCTGCGCCAGGCCGACGACCGGCTCGACGCCCAACATTGCATCCATATTGACGCCTTCGGGCGGAACCGACATTGGGCCGGCGCTTGCGACTTGCGTCTCAGCCATATCCGGCTGGCTGTCGATCATCGGCAGACTGCCCTGCGGCTCGGCAGCGCCAGCGGTCCCGTCACTGAGGGTCGATACCGGCCCTTCCGACGGATAGGCGGCCGCCGCCTGTTCCGGTTTGGTTACGACGCGGCTCGGCCTGATGGCGCCGACACGGGAGGCGCCGTCGACCCTGGTCGGCGGCGAAAGTGCGTCAGTGCTGCAGGCCACAAGCGGAATGGACAGCAGCAGCGCCGTCAACGGTCGATGGAGAAGAGAAACATACGCCATACCAATTGCCGCCTTCGTCCATGACAAAGCCACGACTTTGTCGGTCCATCGCCCGCCCGCAATCAAAACGTGGCGCCCCGCTATGTCGCCAAGCGGGCAAGCGGCCGAGAAAGACGGGTTCAGGCCGTACTATATGCAAACGTGGTAAATGAAGCGTTTGCTCGACACCAAAAGTGGCGCGAGTCCTGCCTGGGGTCGCTGTCTCCTCAACCGCACTCGCCGCGATGGACAATGCGGAAACCAGCGGCGCCGGCTTCGCAGGCATTTGGAAAGGTCGAGAGCCGCCCGCCGCGCTGGCCGCAGACGGGAGCATATTCCCGCGTGCAAAACTGCTGGGGCGGCGCGGGATCTTCGCTGCGCCGGCATTCGCCCGACCCGATCACCCGGAATCCGTCAGCGCGCGCCTCACAGGCATTCGGAAATGATCGCCTCAGCCTGCCGCGCTCGCCGCAGACCGGTGCGAATTCGCGGGTGCAGGCCTGCTCCACCGGCGGACGGAAATCCGGCCGGCATTCGCCTCGGTGAAGGACGCGAAAGCCGTCGGCGCGCGCGTTGCAGGCATTGGGGAAGGTTCTGAGGCGGTTGCCGCGTTCGCCGCAGACCGGCGCGAATTCCATCGTACACATTTGCGGCGGACGGACCGGCGCGGGCCCAGGTTCGTCGACGACGACCGTGCAGGCGGAAAGAAAGCCGATCACCATCAAGATCGAAGCGGTCGGCCGCGAGATGAAAAGCTTGAGAAGCGACATGGAAATCCTCCGCGATCATCTTTGCCTCGAGCGAACTGCAACGGCCGCCCTCTCCCGAGCGTGATCTCACCTGCAATGGACGGTGCCGTCAAGTTCCGCGAACCGAACCCCCTGCATACAACTGCGGATAGAATGATGTTGAAACAAAGAACCCGCGCTCTTTCGAACGCGGGCCAGTCTGGCAATTGGTCTTCTATTTTGTTGTGTCAGGCCGCCCGACCATAGGCGGCTTGGCCGTCGCGCAGGCGGAACCTCTCGAGCAGCGACTTCAACTCGCGGCTCTCCTGGGCCAGCACCTGGCTCGCGGCGGTTGTTTCCTCGACCATGGCCGCGTTCTGCTGCGTCATCTGGTCCATGCTGTTGACGGCAGTGTTCACCTCCTGGAGACCCGTCGCCTGTTCGCGAGCCGCGGTGGCGATCGAGGCGACCTGTTCATTCACTTGGTTGACGAGGGCCTCGATCTCCTTGAGGGCGTCACCCGTGGAGCGTACGAGCTCGACGCCCGCGCCGACTTCCTTGACCGACGTGCCGATAAGACCCTTGATTTCCTTCGCTGCCCCGGCCGACCGTTGCGCAAGCTCGCGAACTTCCTGGGCAACGACCGCAAAACCGCGCCCCGCCTCGCCCGCCCGCGCCGCTTCCACGCCGGCGTTCAGCGCCAGCAGGTTGGTCTGGAAGGCGATCTCGTCGATGACGCCAATGATCTGGCTGATGCGGCTCGAGGAATCCTCGATCCGCCCCATGGCATCGATCGCGTTACGGACGATGCCGCCGGATTTCGCCGCACTCGCCTTGGTCTCGTTGACCATGTCGCGCGCCTCGACGGCGCGATCCGAGGCGTGACGCACGGTCGAGGTAATCTCGTCGAGCGCCGCGGCCGTTTCTTCCAGGGCGGCCGCCTGCTGTTCCGTCCGCCGCGCCAGATTGTTCGCCGCCTCGGAAATATCGCCGGCACTGCCATGCACGATCTCGGTCGATTGCGAGATCGCCCCGATGACATCCCGAAGCGCGGCAACGGCAGCATTGAAGTCATGCTTGAGCTTGCCGTATTCCGGCGCGATCCGCCCGACCTCGGCCGTGAGATCGCCGCTTGCCAGCCGCTCGAGAGCGGCGCCAAGTGTTTCCATCGCCTCGGCCTGGGCGGCGGCGGTCGAGCGCTGCAGTTCTTCATTGCCGCGCCGCTCGGCGTTCAGCCGATCCTGCTGCTCGACTTCGCGCGAGCGCAGTTCCAAGCGCTCCTTCACGGAATCCCGCAGTACCATAAGTACCTTGGCCATCTGGCCGATCTCGTCGCCACGGTCCGTTTCCGGAATTTCCGAGGAAACGTCTTCGTCGGCGATCGCCTGCATGGAGACCTTCAGTTTCTCAACCGGCCGCACCACGCTGCGGACGATCGCCAGTGCCGCCAGCAGGATCGCCAGCGCCGCCGCTGCAAGAATGCCGCCCACCTGCCAGGCGCGCTCGCGGAACATGGCCGCCAGATCGTCGGCATAGACGCCGGTGCCGACAACCCAGCCCCAAGGCTTGAAGCCTGCCACATGCGAATATTTCAGCACCGGTTCCTCGGCACCGGGCTTCGGCCAGTAGTAGTCGACGAAGCCCCTGCCCTGGGCCTGCACCGTCTTGACGAATTCGACGAACAGGAACTTCCCGTTGGGATCCTTGTTCTGGGAAAGATCCTTGCCGTCCAGTTCCGGCTTGATCGGATGCATCACCATCGTCGGATGCATGTCGTTGACCCAGAAGTAGCCACTGTCCTGGTAGCGCATCGCCTTGATCGCTTCCAAGGCACGTTTCTGCGCCTCCTCGCGTGAAAGCGTTCCGGCCTGTTCCTGCTTATGATAGGCCTCGAATACCGTAACGGCGTTGTCGTTCATCGCCGAAAGCATCGCCTTACGCTCGGCGACGAGCTTGTCCTGCGCCTGGACCACGCCGAAGGTCAGCGCCGCCGCCATCACCAACAACGCAAATGCCACCAGCGCGTAAAGCCGCGCCGAAATCCGAAATCGTCTCATCCCAGCCTCCCTTTCAGTGGCTTGCAGGATAAAGGGAGGAATTTGCGAAGCTCCTAACAAAGATTTGCTAGATTTTACGATGCAGGATTAACTTTTCGGCAACCAAGGCGCGTGCCGGAGAGGGTGCGAGATTTGGTGCTGGCCTCTTTTTCGGATACCCGCCATACGCTAAACCTTTTGTCGACAACGGGGGACAGGCCGCATGAATGCAGTGATCAAGCCGAATGGCGAGCTAACCTTGCGCACCCTGGCGATGCCCGGCGATGCCAATGCCGCCGGCGACATATTTGGCGGATGGGTGATGGCGCAGATGGACCTTTCCTGCGGCATCCGCGCCGCCGAACGTGCCCGGGGCCGCGTCGTCACCGCCGCCGTCAAGGAAATGGCCTTTGCGCTACCGGTGAAGATCGGCGACACGCTGTGCATCTATACGGATATCGTCAAGGTCGGACGCACCTCGATGACCCTCAAGGTCGAGGCCTGGGCGCAGCGCTATCTCTCGCATGTGATGGAGAAGGTTACCGACGCCATGTTCGTGATGGTGGCGCTCGACAGTACCGGGAAGCCTACGCCCGTGCCGGCGGAATAGCCATGGACGAGCCCGCGCCGGATCCGGCAATCTTTTCCTAGCGCCTTGCTCTACCAGTTTACCTGGATGGCGGGAGAAGGTCGCGGCAGCGGGATGAGGGGCAATTCATCCGGCCTCAGCCCTTGAAAATGAACGAGGCGCCGAGCGCGATCAGCGCGAAGCCGACGAGTTGATGCCAGCCGATCGGCTCCTTCAGCCAGAAGATCGAAAAGAGGACGAAGATGGTGAGCGTGATCACCTCCTGCATCGTCTTCAACTGCGCCGCCGAATAGACGGAATGGCCGATGCGGTTGGCGGGTACCGCCAGCCAATATTCGAAGAAGGCGATGCCCCAGCTGGCGGCGATGACGATATAGAGTGGCGAGGACGTGAACTTCAGGTGACCGTACCAGGCGAAGGTCATGAAGACATTGGAGGCGAGCAGCAGCAGCACCGGCCAGACATAGGCGGGATTGACGGCAAAGGGCATTGGGACCTCGGGAGGACGCGAATCGGTGACCGAGGATGATCCGGCCGCCGTCCTCCTCGCAAGCGTCTTCGCCGTATCCGGAGCGGATGTGCCCTGCTTTTTCCGCACGATTTCTCGCGACCAGCAGCTGCCACATGCTGTCGGCTCTACGCCACCGTCCTCGAAAAATCCATCCGCTTCGTTTCCCTTTTGTACTCCTTCCCCCTTGGCTTTCGGCCTGACTCTGTCCATATTCCCCGCCATGGCCCAGAAACCGAAAAAATCCCCGAAAAATTCGTCCACACCCAGCGGTTTCGGGGAAGCCCCGCAGGCGCCGCTTTCCGGCACGCCGCTGTCCGGCA
Source organism: Sinorhizobium sp. BJ1 (assembly GCF_002531555.1). Lineage (NCBI taxonomy): Bacteria > Pseudomonadati > Pseudomonadota > Alphaproteobacteria > Hyphomicrobiales > Rhizobiaceae > Sinorhizobium > Sinorhizobium sp. BJ1. The sequence goes on along the minus strand of NZ_NWTH01000005.1, from coordinate 200,117 downwards.
ACGTCTCCGACTGGGTGAAGCAGCTCGAGGCTGAGGCGGAGGCGTCGACCTTCGAGAGCCGGCGCGAGGTTGCTTCGAAGGCGGGCAAGCACCGCAAGAAGGTCGAGATTGCCGCATCGAAAGCGACCTCGGACGGTGAAGAGAGATCGGCCGAAGGCCGCAAGCCCGAACCGGCGTCCGAGCTGACGCGAGGCCCCCGCGGAGCGAAGGCGCAACGCGCCGACAGCGCGAGCGGAAAGACCATCAGCGGCAAGACCGCACGCGGCACCTCGATGGGCGGCAGTCACGACCCGAAGACGCGTGCTGCCGCCGGGCTCAACCCAGTCGCCGGCCTCGATGTAGCGCTCGAGGATGCCGACAAGCTGACGACGGGCTCCGGCGTCACCGCCACGGTCGATGCGTTGGCGAAGCTCATCGAGAGCGGCAATCCGCTGTTCAAGGACGGTAAGCTCTGGACGCCGCACCGGCCTGCCCGACCGGAAAAGTCTGAAGGCGGCATCGCCATCCGCATGCAATCGGACTACGAGCCCGCAGGCGACCAGCCGACCGCGATCGCCGATCTCGTCGACGGTCTCACCACCGGCGAGCGCAACCAGGTGCTGCTCGGCGTCACTGGCTCCGGCAAAACCTTCACCATGGCCAAGGTGATCGAGGCGACGCAGCGTCCGGCCGTCATCCTGGCGCCGAATAAGACGCTCGCCGCCCAGCTCTATTCCGAGTTCAAGAACTTCTTCCCGGAAAACGCCGTCGAGTATTTCGTCTCCTACTACGACTACTATCAGCCGGAAGCCTATGTGCCGCGCTCCGACACCTATATCGAGAAGGAATCCTCGATCAACGAGCAGATCGACCGGATGCGCCACTCGGCGACGCGCTCGCTGCTCGAACGCGACGACGTCATCATCGTCGCCTCGGTCTCCTGCATCTACGGTATCGGCTCGGTCGAGACCTACACGGCGATGACCTTTCAGATGAATGTCGGCGACCGGCTGGACCAGCGGCAATTGCTCGCCGATCTGGTGGCGCAGCAATACAAGCGCCGCGACATGGATTTCCAGCGCGGCTCCTTCCGGGTGCGCGGCGACACGATCGAGATCTTCCCGGCCCACCTGGAGGATGCCGCCTGGCGCATCTCGATGTTCGGCGACGAGATCGACGCGATCACCGAGTTCGATCCGCTGACCGGCCAGAAGACCGGCGACCTGAAATCGGTGAAGATCTACGCCAACTCGCACTATGTGACGCCGCGGCCGACGCTGAACGCCGCCACGAAGGCGATCAAGGAGGAGCTGGCGCAACGCCTGGTCGAACTGGAGCGCGCCGGCCGCCTGCTGGAGGCGCAGCGCCTCGAGCAGCGCACCCGCTACGACCTCGAAATGCTCGAGGCCACCGGCTCCTGCCAGGGCATCGAGAACTATTCGCGCTACTTGACCGGCCGCAGGCCCGGCGAACCGCCACCGACGCTGTTCGAATATATTCCCGACAATGCGCTGATCTTCATCGACGAAAGCCACGTCACCATTCCGCAGATCGGCGGCATGTATCGCGGCGACTTCCGCCGCAAGGCGACGCTGGCCGAATACGGCTTCCGCCTGCCCTCCTGCATGGACAACCGGCCGCTGCGCTTCGAGGAATGGGACGCGATGCGACCCGACACGATCGCCGTCTCGGCGACGCCCGGCGGTTGGGAGATGGAGCAGTCCGGCGGCGTCTTCGCCGAGCAGGTGATCCGCCCGACCGGCCTGATCGACCCCCCGGTCGAGGTGCGCTCCGCCAAGACGCAGGTCGACGATGTGCTGGGGGAAATTCGCGAGACCGCCGCCGCCGGCTACCGCACGCTGGTCACGGTGCTGACCAAGCGCATGGCCGAGGACCTCACCGAATATCTGCACGAGCAGGGCGTCCGGGTGCGCTACATGCACTCCGACATCGACACGCTGGAGCGCATTGAGATCATCCGTGATCTCCGCCTCGGCGCCTTCGACGTACTGGTCGGCATCAACCTGCTGCGCGAGGGCCTCGACATTCCCGAATGCGGCTTCGTCGCCATTCTCGACGCCGACAAGGAAGGCTTCCTGCGCTCGGAAACCTCGCTCATCCAGACGATCGGCCGCGCCGCCCGCAATGTCGACGGCAAGGTCATCCTCTATGCCGACACGATCACCGGCTCGATGAGCCGGGCGATGGAGGAAACCGCCCGCCGTCGCGAGAAACAGATGGCCTACAACCTCGAGAACGGCATCACGCCGGAATCGGTGAAGGCGAGGATCTCCGATATCCTCGATTCGGTCTACGAGCGCGACCACGTCCGTGCCGACATCTCCGGCGTCTCCGGCAAGGGCTTTGCGGATGGCGGCCACCTCGTCGGCAACAATCTGCAGGCGCATCTCAATGCGCTGGAAAAACAGATGCGCGATGCCGCCGCCGACCTCGACTTCGAAACCGCCGCGCGGCTGCGCGACGAGATCAAACGCCTCAAGGCCGCCGAACTCGCGGTCCTCGACGATCCGATGGCAAGAGAAGAGGCGAAGTCGCAAGAGAGCGGGAAACGGGGTACGAAGAGCGCCCCCAGCCCGAGCTCTCCTGTTGCGGGGGAGATGTCCGGCAGGACGGAGGGGGGTACCTCGTCCACCGGCTACTTCCAGAAACCCTCCCTCGACGACATGGGCCCGGGCACCGACACCGAGCGCCCGCTCTTCCGCAAGCCGGATCTCGACGAAATGGGCCGCGACGTGGCGGTCCCCGCGGGCCGCAAGTCGGAAGGGCAATCGCTGTTCAGGAAAAACACCCTCAACGAGATGACCGTCGGGCGGACCGAGAAGCCCATCACTGGCCACGTTCCGGAAAAGCCGATCCTCACCCGCGCCAAACCCGGCATCGGCTCCTATGAGGACCAAGCGGACGAGAAGCGGCAGAAGGGCCGAACGAAAGGAAAAACGGGGCGGCCGGGGCGGTAGTGGATCGATGGACTCGATTTTCACGAACCCATTTTTCACTACATTTACGGAAAAACCTCCCCAGACTAATAGAAGTCTCGTTCAGCCGAGTCTTGGGGGTACTTACAACGCGCTCGCACGCATACGTGTAGATATACACGGCAGCAGCCTGATCGTAGCCGACGAGTAGGTTCTCAATTGTGTCAACTTAAGCCATCACATCAGCAAGAGTATCGTTGCGTCGAACCTTAAATGAATGGGCCACTTCGCCCCTTTTTGCGCCAGAATTATGCATCGCCTGCATTAGCACAACGTCAGTATTTTCTGGATCAACCCCAATGGGAAGCTGGTAGAGCACGCTTTTCCCTATATGGACAATCCGCTTTGACATGCCGGCTCTAACACAAACTGAGCGAAAACTCGACTCACCATAAGGTAGCTGGAGCTTGCCTAGACACTCGCGCTAGTCAGGGGGATGCCCCTCCTCCTCCGCCGCCCGACCGATCGATCGGCACACAAGCGCAACGTGAGAAGACGTGTACTCACGCGCTACACCCTATCATTTTCCAGGTCAATTTACGCGCCCACCCCGTTTTCCCGTCCTCACGCAGCCAAAAACCCTAACTTTATAGGGAACATTCCCGCAAATTGCGAATTTCAGTGCCATCTAATTTAGGGAGAACGAAGATGCGCATCTTGGAGACATTTTTAACGAGCACCGGCCTGGCGCTGGTTTCGGCTGGATTTATTGCATCGGCCCCGGTTCCGGCACAAAGCCAGGATGGTCCCATCCTTATGGCTCAACAGTGCAGCCCCCTTACAGACGCGAACTTTGCGGCTTGCTGCGCGGCGGAGAACCGAACCGACATCCTCACGTCCGCGCAGATCGCGCAATGTCCGCCTTTGGCCACGGCAGTAATCACGCCCACCAATCCGTTCTCAACGACTAACGCCGGCGGCGGCGGCCCCGCCGCAGGCGGAGGTAACGGCGGCGGCGGCGGCGGTGGCGGCGGCGGCGGCGGCAACGGCGGCGGCGGCGGCGGCAATGACGGCGGCGGCGGCGGCAATGACGGCGGCGGCGGCGGCAATGACGGCGGCGGCGGCGGCAATGACGGCGGTGGCGGCGGCAATGACGGGGGCGGCGGCGGCAACGACGGCGGCGGCGGCGGCAATGACGGCGGCAATGACGGCGGTGGCGGCGGCCAAGATCACGGCCAGGGCGGGCAGGATCGGGGCCAGGGCGGCCAGGATCGGAACAGGGACAACCGAGACCCCGGACCGGGTAACCAGGATTAAGGCAAGTGAACCCAGGATCTGGACGAAACCATTAGCGTAGTTTCGACGAGCGTATCCCAGCGCTCGCTGCCAATGACCTATAAACTAGTCGCGCCGGCTCACCCAACCGGCGCGACCAAAACCCTCCCCTCGGATTGGGAGAAGCAAAGCCACAGCTCCTCCCGTCCTGCCGGTCCCGCCGGAAATGAAGGATCCGGCCCTTTTTCGCCCGCTCGTTTGCTCTAGTCTTGGCTATGCTTGGCGCCGACCGCTGCCGTTCCGCCAGTGGAAGCTGACAAAGGGACCGCGGCGTCACGATTCCTCAGAATGCTTGGACTACTCCGCCGCCCGTGCCTCCACCTGAAGCGGCTCCATCTCATACGAATAGCCTTCCAGCATCGCATAAGCCTCCTCGATGATCTCGATCTGCGCTTCGGCATTCTTGATCGCGTCGCTGATCGACTGGCTGCGGGCGCGCAGCATCGAGCCGAGCACGTCGGTGTCCGGCCGCCGGCCGAGACGGTCCAGGTGCTTGCGGACGCGCGAGCGGTGGCGTTCGAGTTCGAGGATATGGAAGCGGGTCTTGACGATGTCGTCGGAGAGCTTGCGCCGCATCGCCGCCACCGGGTCGAAGCTGCCGGGCTCGCGCAGGTCGAGAATGAAATCGTTGACGAGTGTCTCCAACATCATCAGGCCCTTGAGCTGCTTGGGATCGACGAGCTGCGGATCGTAGCCGGTGTCGTCATAGACTTTGCGGCGCACCGGATCTTTCAGAAGATCATAGGCCGCCTGCAGCTTGCCGAACTGCTCGGCATCGCCGCCGCGGTCCGGATGGGCTGTCTTCACCGCCCGGCGATAGGCCGCCCGGATCGCCCGCTCGTCGGCGTCGCGCTCAATTCCAAGGAGGGCATAGGGATCGATCACGGCCACCTGCTTTCGTCGACTTGCAATTTTCTGTCCGGTTCAGACCTACCGGTTCGCTGTGCCAGCAGCAAGTCCAGTGGATGCGAGAAGACGCGCCACGCTCAGCCCAGCGTCGAGACGAAATTGTGGTCGAAACGAGGCAATCCACGACATTTGTCCGTCACTTCGACTTCCAGAAACACCGGACATAGCACGGCCTTGCGCGGACACTGCGACAGCCGGAACTCTTCGCTTGCCTTTTCCCCGAAATACTGCCACTCCTAACCCCGTTCGGGCGATTTCAATCCCGGAGACTGGACTTTCGTTTGAGCCCGGCCAAGACCGGGACTGCCGCAAGCGGCATCGTAGACGTCTTTTCCCCGAATCGTGACCACTCGACGCCTTTCAGCACCCTACATGGTTCCCTGGATCGGGACCAATTAGGGAGACGCTGAAGACGACATGTTCGTTTCCTTTTAGGGGCACGAACACACTACCTCAAGCAGCCAAGGCGTGCTATTGAAGCGCTGGGTTGCGGCAAAGACAGACTGAAGGAAAAGGACTTCTTCCATGGCCACCAAGGGCATCGTAAAATTCTTCAACCAGGACAAGGGTTTTGGTTTCATCACGCCGGATGGCGGCGCGAAGGACGTTTTCGTCCACATCTCCGCGGTTCAGGCCGCCGGCCTCGCGACGCTCAAGGACGGCCAGCAGGTCAGCTTCGACACCGAGCCGGACCGCATGGGCAAGGGCCCGAAGGCGGTCAACCTCCAGGCTATCTAAGCCGGACGTTCAGATCGGATTATGAAAGATGGCGCTTCGCAAGAGGCGCCGTTTTTCGTTGGGGGGAAGTTTGCCACAGCGCGGTCGCTCAAGGGACCCGCCATGCCCCTTGCTGGGCTCGGCCTACAGCCCTATTCCGCCGCCTGGCGGGCCATGACCGCCTCGAACACCGCGTCGAAGGCGGCATGGATCACCTCCGGGCCGGCGCTCTTGCGGGTGGCGTCGGCGGAGAGAATCTGGCGATAGCGCCGGGCGCCGGGCCAGCCTTGGAACAGCCCGACCATGTGGCGGGTGACATGGATCAGCCGGCCGCCATTTTCGATATGGGCGGCCGCGTAGGCCGCCATGGCGTCGCGCATGTCCGCCCAGAATGCGAGCGACAGGCAATGGTGGCGATCGGAAAAGGCTTCCGGCTTGAGCGGCGCGGCTGCGGCGCCGGTCAGCGGGTGGGCGAAATAGACATCCGCGGCCGTGAGCAGGCCGCTGTCGTGGTAGGCGGCGCGGCCGAGCATGACTCCGTCCAGCGGCGCTCCGTCTGCCGCCTCGGCCGCGGCAAGCCCCGGTGCGGACGCAGGGAGCAGTCGCGGATCAAGATGCGTGAGCGCTTGATCCAGTGTCTGAAGACCGCCATTGAGGCCGATGAAAAGATTCGGATTTTCTACCTTCAGTCGATGCACGAGCCCATAATCGAGCGGCGGGATCTCCCGGTTCTCCCGCGGCGACAGGCCCTGCAGCCAGGCCTTGCGGGCATGCACCCAGACGGCATCCGTGCGTGCCTCCTTGACGCGGGCGACGAGCGCGCGAAGCGCCACCTCCGGATTCTGGTCGTCGACGCCGATGCGGCACTTGACCGTGACCGGGATCGTCACGGCCGCCTTCATCGCCGCCACGCATTCGCCAACCAGCGCCGGGTCCTGCATCAGGCAGGCGCCGAAGGTGCCGGACTGCACCCGGTCCGAGGGGCAGCCGACATTCATGTTGATCTCGTCGTAGCCGAAGCCTTCGGCGATCCGCGCCGCCTCTGCCATCTTCGCCGGATCGCTGCCGCCGAGTTGCAGCGCGACGGGGTGCTCCGAGGCGTCATGGCCGAGCAGCCTATTCCTGTCGCCGCGCAGGATCGCATCGGCGACAATCATCTCCGTATAGAGCAGCGCATGGCGCGAGAGCTGCCGCGCAAAGAAGCGATAGTGACGGTCCGTCCAGTCGATCATCGGTGCAACGGCAAAGACCGGCGCCTTGAAGTACCGGCCCTTCTCAGACGTTTCGACCGTTTGCGACGTCTCTCTCATGGTCTGGTCAATTCTCTTCAATTCTCTTGCCCGCTTCCCCCGTATACGGCAGAGCCAATTTGACGACACGTGTAGCGTCGAATTGAGCGCGGGATCCGAGCATAAGCACCAGGCGGAACGCGGCCTTATACTGTGCCGATCCAAATAAAGCGAGATGGCGCGGCCGTTCAGTGCGCACGCAAATGCTAGCTGGCATGCGTGCGGAGAAAACAGACGTGCCGCGGAGGCTCGTTCGCCGGGTTGAATAACCCGCATCGGTGAGGCGGCGGGATGTCTCGCGCTACCGAAATCCGGCCTGGCGAAACCACTCCTGGACGCCGGCCAGTACCGCCGCCTTGGCGCCTTCGAGCGTCGACGCATAATGGAAGCTCGGATTGTTGGTGCCGTTACAATGGGATATCCGCCAAGCCCAGTCGCTCATCGTCTCGCGTTTCATGACGAAGGCGACTTCATGCCGGCCCAGCATTGCACAATAGGTCCCGTTGCGCAGTGGCAACCAGGTCAAACGAATATCTGCAACCTCTATCATTTCAGCCTCCCCAGCAGAAAAGATATAGGCCGGCTATCAAGTGCTTGAAACCCCGCCATTTAAGGGGCTTGTGAGCCGTAGGGGCGAAGAAAAGGCGTCGCGAACGGGAACAACCCTGGATAGGGAATCGGGGGCTTGGCGAAGATACGGCAACGCCCGGCCAGTCCCTCGCCAGCATTGCGCACCAATACCCAAGTCCGACTTCGCGAAATTGCGGACAAACGGAAAATCATGCGCTAGATTGAAGACCCTCGCCCGGCTGGCGCCCGCAGACAACGCGCGGAACCGGGCCGTGGCCGGCGACGTTTTTGCATTGAAACCCGAAATGCGGGAGGAGCAGCGCGCGAGGGGGCCCTCCACCCGGCTGTCTGTACCGAAATCGCGGTGCTCCGGGACTTGTCGGTGTATCGCACCCCAGGAGGAGAAGCATGCATAAAATGTTGTGGAACCGTCCGATCGAGCTTGGATTGACCGGCGGCGACGTGCGTGTGGTCAATGGGCCGTCCGATGCGCTCGCGTGCCTCGCGGGCCAGTGGCCCCACCGTGGGCCCTATTACGTCGCAGCGCGCAGCGCCTGCCGCGCGGCAATATGCGGTCGGCGGACTCCTGACGAGGCTCGCAGGCTGTTCATTTTCGCGGTCGAGGAAGCGCACCTGTCGGCTCATTGACCGGAGAGACGCGCCGCCAGCAAGCCAGTGTTCAGCGTCTGTGTACGCTGGGACGTCTATTGTTGCTATATGCCTACCGAAAAACGCCTCAGTAGGCAGGAATTATATTATTAATAGGTAGTTCGCACCTGGATAAATAGTATTAATAGCATCTGCGCGCGGCTTTGCTTGAAGATCAGAGTCGTTTCTAATATAAGCTATGGCGCAGGCTTTAAGTCATCAGCATGCCTTTGGGCCTGGCCGGATTTCCGGCCGATCTTGAAATGACACGGAAATCTCCGCGAAACCGCCAGATTTCTGTCGTGAAGCGTTCATTTAAAGCACGTATATTCTGAGGTGCCTCACAAAGAACAAGTTCGGAGTGTTTAACTCCGGATCAAAAGGGAAAAGAAAATAATACGGGAGAGACATCATGATGAGAGAGAGCAATCTCCGACGAATCGTCGAAGTCAGCATGAAGCGCGAAACCGGCCGCAAGGACATCGGCATCATGACCGTACGCCAGGCCCTTGAACTTCCCGAAGTACCGAGCCTCGAATACAGCCACCCGGAACTCAACTCGCGGTCCGACGGTCGCTTTCTGACCCGCGACCAGCTTGAAGCCTATGCCCGCTGCGCCTGACAGCAGACCGCGCGTGGCCAATAAATCATCCTCGGCATAAGTTTGCCTTTTGCCGGAGCCCGTCCGGCTGCTAACGTCCCACCCAAAAGAATCGCTACAGCACCAACCGTCAACACCGGCATGGTAGGTCGCTGTAGCGTTTCGACTTCCCGCAGAAATCTTTCGCCCTGATAATTCTTTTGCTCGGGCCAGCCTGGGTCATGCGAGAACCGGACGACCATGGACACCGTCATACCGCCCTCACCGCCTATCCTCTTGCCGATTTCCGAAAGCCCGGTCGGCTTTCCCGTGCGGCGGGTCTATTGCGTTGGCCGCAACTATGCCGCCCATGCGCGCGAGATGGGACACGATCCCGAGCGCGAAGCCCCGTTCTTTTTCCAGAAGAATGCTGACAACCTGTTGCCGCCCGGCCAGGATTTCCCCTACCCGCCGCTCTCGTCGGATGTACACCACGAGGTGGAACTGGTCGTTGCCCTCGGAAACGGCGGAGCGGATATCCCCATCGATGAAGCGTTCGCGCGTGTCTATGGCTATGGAGTCGGTATCGATTTCACGCGCCGCGACCTGCAGGCGCAGGCGAAGGAGGCCGGCCGACCCTGGACCGCGGCCAAGGCATTCGAGCATTCCGCGCCGATTTCCGCGATCGTCCCGGCGACGGCGGTCGGCCACCCGACGAGCGGCAATATCTGGCTGAAGGTCAATGGCGAGACGCGCCAACAGGGCGATCTCGGCCAAATGATCTGGACGGTCCCGGAGATTATCGCCGAACTCTCGCGCCTCTTCACACTGGCCCCCGGCGACATCATCATGACCGGAACGCCCGCCGGCGTGGGCGCCGTGCAGCGCGGCGACATCGTTACGTGCGGTGTCGATGGGGTCGCGGCGCTCTCGGTCAAAGTCGTTTAGTCGCTCCCGGATAGGGGAAAGCCGCGCACCCGGCGCTACAAGCAGAAGGAATGAGTCATGCCACTCTACGCGCTCGGTCCGCTGCAGCCGACCACGCCGCCGCAAGGCAGTTACTGGGTGGCGCCGGACGCCAATGTCATCGGCCAGGTTGAGATCGGCGATGAGGTCGGCATCTGGTTCGGCGCGACATTGCGGGGCGACAACGAGCCGATCCGCATCGGCGCACGCACCAATATCCAGGAGGCGGTGATCGTCCATGTCGATCCGGGCTTCCCGGTGACGATCGGGGAAGGCTGCACGATCGGCCACAGAGCGATCATTCACGGCTGTATGATCGGCGACAATTCGCTGATCGGCATGGGTGCCACCATCCTGAACGGCGCCAGGATCGGCCGCAACTGTCTGGTCGGCGCCAATGCGCTGATCACCGAGGGCAAGGAATATCCCGACAATTCGCTGATCATCGGCGCACCGGCCAAGGTGATCCGGACGCTCGACGACGCAGCCGTGCAAGGCTTGAAGCGCTCGGCCGAACATTATGTGAAGAATTGGCAGCGTTACGCCGCACAGTTCAACCGGCTAGATTAAGCCTGCTTGGTTCAAGCAGAACGAGGCATGGGCGCTGTGAGCGCGTTGCGCTATGCTCGGGCCACTACTTCAGAGATCAGAGCAATGAGGCGTGGACTTCTCGTCGGTGCCGTAATCGGTCTCGCCGCCATCCTCAGCGGTGCGTACGCATTGCGGCCGGCCGAAGTCTCGCCTGCCGCGATCCGCGCCTCGGTCGACCAATCACCGGAACTGCTGAACCGCGCCCGGAGCTTGCCGGTCGCCTTGAGCTACGAACGAAGTCTGACATGGCAGGCAAATGGCTCCTTCTGCGGCCCGGCCAGCGTCGCCAACCTCTTTCGTTCCATCGGAGAAGGGGAAACGAGCGAAGCCGAGGTTCTCGCGGGGACCGGCTGGTGCCGCCTCGGTTTCTGCTGGATGGGGCTCACGCTCGACGAACTCGCCGAGGTGGCGAGAGCCCACACGGATCGCCGTGTGACCGTGTTGCGCGATCTGACGCCGGACGAGTTTCGACGCCATTTGCGGGCGAGCAACGATCCGCGCAAGCGCTATATCGTCAACTTTTCACGAGAGGCAATCTTCGGCGCGGGCGTCGGCCATCACTCGCCGCTCGGCGGCTATCTCGAGGCGGAGGACCTGGTTTTCGTGCTGGACGTGAACGAACGCTTCAGGCCCTGGCTCGTCCCGCGCGAAAAGCTCTATTCGGCGGTCGACACATTGGACGGCGAACACAAGCGCGGTTTGCTGCTTATTGAATGAAGCTCAGGCGCAGCTCTTGCAGTGACCGCGGATCTCGATGGTCGTCTTCTCGGTCTTGAAGCTCTGGGCGCGAACCAGCGTCGACAGTCGCTGTTCGATCGCCTCGTCATGGAACTCGGTCACCTGCCCACAGCCCTCGCAGATGGTGAAGGCGGTGACGCCGTGGTCATGCTCATGGTCATGCGGGCAGGAGCAGGCCACGAAGGCATTGAGGCTTTCCAGTCGATGGACGAGACCGTATTCCAGAAGCTTGTCGAGGGCGCGATAGACCTGGAGCGGCGCCCGGAAGCCCTGATCCCTGAGCTTGTCGAGGATCGTATAGGCGCTCAATGGTCCGTCCGAATGAGCGAGCGCCCCCATCACCAGCGACTGGTTTTTCGTCAATTGGGGCGTACCCATCAGTTTCCTCCATGCGAAGAATGTGACGCGCGCTCCAGCCGACCGACAGGCAGCAGGCTCAGCACGAAAAGCGCCAGCGCAGCAACGACGATTGACGGTCCGGATGGGGTGTCCCAGTGGAGCGAACCGAACAGACCGCCGGCAACCGCAACGGCGCCGATCAGCGAGGCAAAAACGGCCATGACTTCCGGCGACCTGGCGAAGCGGCGCGCAGTCGCCGCCGGAATGATCAGCAGCGAGGTGATGAGGAGAATACCGACGATCTTCATCGCAATCGCGATCACCAGCGCCATCAGGAGCATGAAGAAGAGCCGGGCGCGTTCCGGCTTCAGCCCCTCTGCCTCCGCCAGTTCCGGGTTGACGGTCGAGGCAAGCAACGGCCGCCACAGATAGATAAGTGCGAAGATCACCAGAATGCCGCCGCCCCATATGATCTCGATATCGGCCTCCGAAACCGCGAGGATATCGCCGAAAAGGAAGCCGACGAGATCGATCCGGACCCAGGTCATGAAGGCGACGATGACCAGGCCGATCGACAGCGCCGAGTGCGACAGGATGCCGAGCAGGGCGTCGGTCGACAGCGCGCCGCGCTTCTGCAGGAAGAGAAGCAGCAGCGAGACGACCGAAGCGACGATGAAGACGCTGACCATCAGATTGAGTTCGAGAAGCAGTGACAGCGCCACGCCAAGCAGCGCCGAATGGGCCATCGTGTCGCCGAAATAGGCCATGCGCCGCCAGATGACGAAGCAGCCGAGCGGTCCCGCGATCATGGCGATCCCGATGCCGGCGACGAGCGCGCGAATGAAGAAATCGTCAAGCATCGCGCTTCTCCGCCGTCTCATATCCGTGCAGCCGCGTGTGATGGCCGCAGCCGCAGTCCGCATCGTGGTCGTGGACGTTTTCAGCCTCGTCATATTGATGATGGCCATCGCCCGGGAAACAGCTCTCGGTAATGCTGCCGTCGGCGTGCAGCACCCGCCCGTCCGGCAGGTGCGTATGGTCGTGGTGGTGACTGTAGACGGCCAGTGCGCCGGCCGCCCGCCGCCCGAAAAGCTTCAGGTATTCCGGGCTCTGGCTGACGGTCTGCGGCGTGCCGCGGCAGCAGACATGGCCGTTCAGGCAGACAACCGTATCGGTCTCCGCCATGACGATGTGCAGATCATGCGAGATCAACAGAATGCCGCAGCCGGTGCGGTTGCGGATCTGCTTGATCAGTTCGTAAAGCGCGATCTCGCCGGAAAAATCGACGCCCTGGACCGGCTCGTCGAGAACGAGCAGGTCCGGCTTGCGGGCGATTGCGCGCGCCAGCAGCGCCCGCTGGAACTCGCCGCCGGAAAGGTGCTGCACCTCGGCCTTGGCCATATGCAGCATGCCTGTCGACGCCAGCGCCTCCTCGATCTCGCGTCCCTTCAACGGCCCGGTGACAGTCATCAACCGCTCGACCGTCAGCGGCAGGGTCCAATCGACGGCAAGCTTTTGCGGCACGTAGCCGACCTTGAGCCCGGCCATCCGCTCGACATTCCCTTCGTCGGGCTTCAGCACGCCGATCGCGGTCTTCGCAGTCGTCGATTTTCCCGAGCCGTTCGGGCCGATCAGGGTGACGATTTCGCCGCGGCTGATCGAAAATTCAACGCCACGGACGAGCCAGCGCCCATTGCGGCGCACGCCCGCATTGGTGAGGCTGACGAGCGGAGTGACGTCTGGCGATCGGAAATTCAGCATCGAAAAATTCCGGTTTTGGCGATTGCCTCTGGCTATCGCACACGTTATAGCATAACGCAATTGATGTAATAACATTACACGGCAATGTCGCGCAACATCGGAGGTGCGAATTCGCCGATGCATGTTGAACTTTGAACTGCAAGCTCGGAGAACCCTATGAAATCGACGCCTGCCCTCCTCCTGCTATCCACTGTCCTCCTGTCGTCGCCCGCGTGGGCGGAGACGCCGAACGTGGTGGCTTCGATCAAGCCTATCCATTCCCTCGTCGCCTCGATCATGCAGGGCGTCGGCGAGCCCTCCTTGATCGTCGAAGGGGCCGCCTCGCCGCACACCTACAATATGAAGCCGTCGAACGCCGCCGCGCTGCAGGCGGCAAAGGTCGTGTTCTGGGTCGGCCCCGGTCTCGAGATCTTCCTTGAAAAGCCCCTCGAAGCCCTCGGCAGCGCCGCCAAGGTGGTCGAACTCAGCGAGGCGCCCGGCATCGAGAAGCTGAAATTCCGCGAGGGTGGCGCCTTCGAGGCGCATGACGACGGCGACGAGCACGGCGCAGAGGAAGGCACCCATGTGGGGCACGACGCCGACGCCCATGGCGCCGCAGCGGAGGAGGCCGAGCACGACCACGGCCACGGGGAAGGCGAGTTCGACATGCACATGTGGCTCGACCCGGTGAATGCCAAGGCCATGGCCGCCGAGATCGAGAAGACGCTCGCCGAGACCGACCCGGCCAATGCCGCGGCTTATGGGGCCAATCTGGAGAAGCTCAATCAGAGGCTCGACGCGTTGGACAAGAGCCTTGTCGAGACGGTTGCGCCGATCAAGGACAAGCCCTTCGTCGTCTTCCACGACGCCTATCAATATTTCGAGCACCGCTACAAGGTCAGGGTCGCCGGCTCGATCACCGTCAGCCCGGAGGTGCTGCCGGGTGCGGAACGGCTTTCCGAGATTCACGCCAAGATCGAGGATCTTGGCGCCACCTGCGTCTTCGCCGAACCGCAATTCGAGCCGAAGCTGGTCAATGTCGTCATCGAGGGCACGCCGGCAAAATCCGGCACGCTCGACCCGGAGGCGGCCACCCTCGAGGCAGGCCCGGATCTCTACTTCCAGTTGATGGAAGGCATCGGCGCTTCTTTGAAGGGCTGCCTTTCGTCGGCGAGTTGACGTCGTCCTCCGAAGACGGCGAAGGCGGGCTCGCAAGAGCCCGCCTTCCATGAGGATGCATAACCCGGGCAGATCCTCCGGGCCCTGTCTTTCAAACGCTAGTTAACGGAAGCCAAGCCGACGATGACGCCTGTGGCAAGGCTGATCAGCAGGAAGTCATTGTCGACGCGCACCCATTGCTGGCCACGCGGTGGCGGCCGCAGTCTATAGCGACGATAATCGCGGACATAGGCCATATGGCGCCGCTCGGCCGGGCTCAGCCGGTGACCGCGCGCCCAGCGATATTTCTTGATTATCACGCGCTTTTCGATGGTCTTATCGACTCGCTTGTCGAGATGGCGCTCGATCGGCCGGTGTCGATAGCGTTCATGCGCCTGTGCAAGCTCGAAAGACGAGCCAGCCGTCTGAGCGAACGCCATTGGCGTTGCAAGGAAGGAACTGGCGACAAGCGCGATCAGGAGGCGTTTCATGGGGTTTCCTTTCGTAGATGCCCCTTGAAATTAGCCCTCGGTCGCTGAACCGAATATGAAATGCGATATTACAATTATGTAATGATAACCGGCACTTATAAGCGACTTCTGATAAAGAAATCTCAGATTACACCGCAAGCGCCTCGTAGCGAAACACGTCGAAATCCGCCGGCATGCCACTGCCGGAGGTGTCGAAGGCGAACATGCCGGCGAAGGCGCCGGTGAAGGAACCATGCTCGCCGCGGCCGCCCTCGTCCGAAATCACGCCTGCATCCAGCGCGGGTCCGATCGACGCCCAGTCCTGCTGCGCCGACGCCCGCCAGAAGAATTGGAGATCATTGCCCCTGATCTCCATCGCCAGATGAATCGGGCCTTCCGGAACCGCAGCGCCGCTACCGGCCGGATACTCCAGACGCCCGTGCGGGAAATCGCCCGGGCATGAAAGGATGCTGACGACACGGCCAAGCGTCTCGTGCCAGGTGACGCCGAGAGCATGGAACTTGTGGCGGTTGTAGTAGTGCGTCAGGCCAGCGACCTGCTGGTAGGTGTCAGGCGCGAAGTCGACGACCGTCTCGGCTCGGAATGAATGATGCTCCTGGCGTCTGGCGACCAGGGCCTGCTCGAACCAACTACCGATGCTTTCGCGGCCGAACAGGCGCAAATGCCCTTCCCGCCTCTCCAGCGAAAAGATCCGCTCCGGCAGCGGGGTGCGCAGCCATTGTAGCTCGGGCGCAAGCACCCCCTCGTCGAAATCCGTCTCGATGACGGCGGGCTTCGGAACGACGCTCGTCTCGGCCGGGGCTGGCACGGTAATCTCCGGCACAACGCTGCCGCTCTCCAGATAGAGCCAGCCATCCTCCCGCCAGGCGCACTTCTGCAGCGCCGTCTCGCGGCCGAGCGTGCAGCGGCGATGCGGCGGCAGCGGCCGGCCGCAAAGATGCGTGTGATAGGCTTGCCCGTCCGGCGTCTCGACATATTGGCCGTGGCCGGCCCGCTGCAACGGCGCTTCCGGATGGTCCTTCGAGGTGATGAGATGAACGTTCGGATGCATCTCATAGGGGCCGTCGATCGCCCTCGAGCGCGCCATAGTCACCGCATGATCATAGCCCGTGCCCCCTTCCGCCGTGGTCAGGTAATACCAGCCGTCACGCTTGAAGAGATGCGGCCCCTCGACGAGCCCGAGCGAACTGCCGGCGAAGATGTTCTTGACCGGGCCGACGAGCTTGCGCGTCCGCTCGTCCCATTCCTGCAGCAAGATGCCATCGAAGGCCGGATGCTTCGGCGCGCCACCGAAGCTTTCGGAGCGGTGGTTCCACTGCATGTTCAGGAACCATTTGCGGCCGTCGTCGTCGTGGAAGAGCGACGGATCGAAGCCCGACGAATTGACATAGACCGGATCCGACCACGTCGCCTCCACCGCTTCGGCCGTGACGATGTAATTATGCGCATCCTTGAAGTTGCCGTCGAAACGCTTGACATCCGTATAGACGAGCCAGAACAGCCCGTCGCAATAGGAAAGGCACGGCGCCCAGATGCCGCAACTATCGGGATTGCCGCGCATGTCGAGCTGGCTTGCACGCTCCAGCGGCCGCCGGACGAGGCGCCAGTTCACCAGGTCGCGCGAGTGGTGGATCTGCACGCCCGGATACCACTCGAATGTGGACGTCGCGATGTAGTAGTCGTCGCCGACGCGGCAGATCGACGGGTCGGGATTGAAGCCCGGCAGAATCGGATTGCGGATCGACGCGGCCATGTTTCCTTCCTCCGTTTGCACGCATCCAGCCCGAAACTCTGGGCCGTTGCAAGGCTTACGCTTCGCTTTTCCTACCAAGGAACTGAGCCTCGAGACGGGCTGCCGACTCGGCTTGTCGGCGCCGGGCCGCAAGCGGCGTGGGGACATCGAAGGCAAGGCGACGGGTTCTGCCGCGCGCTTGCGCCTTCGATCTAGGCATTCCCGAGGTCTCCCCACCCTACTTTCGTATATGGGCGTGCCGCCAAGCGGAAAAATGGACGCTCAGGCTTGAAAGGAGACTTGAAATCGGCACTGTGACTGTGCTTGGCAAGATAAAAAACCAGCCAATGCGGGGAGGTATTTTGATGAAACCGTTACTCGGCATCAGCCGATTGATAGACGTTGTGACCGAGAAGATCGGCAAGGCGGTCTCCTGGCTCATTCTCGTCGCCGTGCTCGTCAGCGCCGGCAACGCGGTCGTGAGAAAAGCGTTCAACGTCTCGTCCAACGCCTGGCTCGAGGCGCAATGGTATCTCTTCGGTGGCGCCTTCATGCTCGCGGCCGCCTATACGCTGAGCCAGAACGAGCACATCCGCATCGATGTCGTGTACGGCATGTTTTCGCGCCGCGTGCAGCATTGGATCGACCTCTTCGGCCACGTCTTCTTCCTGATGCCGTTTGTCCTTTTGATGCTCTATTATTTCGTGCCTTACGTGCGGATGTCCTACGTCTCCGGCGAGGTCTCCTCCAGCGCCGGCGGACTGATCATTTGGCCCGCAAAGGCCATCCTGCTGGCCGGCTTCATCCTGCTCGCACTGCAGGGTGTTTCGGAAATCATCAAGAAGATCGCGATCATGACCGGCAATATGGACGATCCGACTCCTTATGTGCCGACCCACGCGCCGCTTGAGGACGCCGTAGTTCCGGAGGTGCGCCCGTGATCGAATTCATCGCAGAAAACCTGGCGCCGATCATGTTCCTGTCGCTGATCGTGTTCCTGCTGCTGGGTTATCCCGTCGCCTTCTCGCTCGCCGCAAACGGCCTGCTGTTCTTCATCATCGGCGTGGAGCTCGCACCGCTGTCGGATTCGATCAATCTCTCCTGGCCTCTGCTGAACGCGTTGCCGGAACGTTTCTGGGGGGTGATGTCGAATGACACATTGCTTGCCATCCCCTTCTTCACCTTCATGGGAATCGTCCTCGAACGGTCCGGCATGGCGGAAGACCTGCTCGACACGATTGGGCAACTGTTTGGCCCTGTTCGCGGCGGCCTTGCCTATGCGGTGATTTTCGTGGGCGCCCTGCTTGCTGCCACGACCGGCGTCGTTGCTGCCTCGGTCATCGCCATGGGGCTGATCTCGCTGCCGATCATGCTGCGCTACGGCTACGACCGGCGCGTCGCTTCCGGCGTTATTGCTGCGTCCGGCACGCTCGCCCAGATCATCCCGCCGTCACTGGTGCTGATCGTTCTTGCCGACCAGCTCGGCCGTTCGGTCGGCGACATGTATGCCGGCGCCCTGATCCCGGGTCTCGTGCTGACGTGCCTCTACATGGGCTACATCCTGCTCATGACGTTCCTGAAGCGAGACTCCATGCCGGCGTTGCCGCTCGAGGCCCGCACCCTCGGATCGGGCGTGACGTCGCTCGTCGTCGCGCTCGCCGTCGCCGGCGGCATCGCCTATGCGGCCCATGTTTTTCTTTCCCCGACACAGGGTGAGAACGCGGACATCCTCGGGGCGGCCGTCGGTGTCGCGTTCATCTATGTGGTAGCCCTGATCGACCGGACGATGAAGATCAACGCGCTGTCCCGGCTGGCACAGCAAGTCATCATCGTGCTGATCCCGCCGCTGGCGCTGATTTTCCTCGTGCTCGGGACGATCTTCCTCGGCATCGCGACGCCGACCGAAGGCGGAGCGATGGGTGCCGTCGGCGCGCTGATCATGGCCGCGGCCAAAGGTCGGCTGAACATGGAGGTCGTTCGTGCGGCACTCGCCTCGACGACGCGCCTGTCCGCCTTCGTGCTGTTCATCCTGATCGGCGCCCGCGTCTTTTCGCTCACCTTCTACGGCGTCAACGGCCATCTCTGGGTCGAACACTTGCTGGTCGGGTTGCCGGGCGGCGAGATCGGCTTCCTCATCGCCGTCAACCTGCTCGTTTTCTTCCTGGCGTTCTTCCTCGACTTCTTCGAGCTCGCCTTCATCATCGTGCCGCTGCTCGCACCGGCAGCCGACAAGTTGGGCATCGATCTGATCTGGTTCGGCGTGCTGCTCGGCATCAACATGCAGACGAGCTTCATGCATCCGCCCTTCGGCTTCGCGCTCTTCTACCTGCGCTCCGTCGCAGCCCGGGTGCCCTATCTCGATAAGGTGACCGGTAAGATGACGCAGCCGGTGACTACCGGCCAGATCTATTGGGGTGCCGTACCCTTCGTCGGCATCCAGATCCTGATGGTGGCGCTGACGATCCTCTTTCCGCAGATGGTCATGCATTACAAGGGAAGTGGCGCCACGGTCGATCCGTCCACGATCAAGATCGAGGTGCCCGGCTTCGGCCAGGGCGGCGGTGGTTTGACCCTCCCGGACAACGGCGGCGGTCTGGGTCTTCCCGGTGGACTGCAACTTCCCGGCGGCAGCCCGCTTGATGGCGGCCAGCAACCGGGGCAGCAGAACGCTCCCCAGCAGAACAACCCGGCGCCCGACCTCAGCGCACCGCCGTCCTTCAAGTGAGCAAAAGGGCCGGCCCCGCAGGCCCTTTCTCATTTTCTTCCGAACAAAGAAAAACCCCGGAGCGCCGCTCCGGGGTTTCCTGTTTCGATGAATGAAGCTGAGCTCAGACCTTGCCGTTGCGCTGCTGGATCATCATGAACGTATCGTAGTTGTATTCGGCGATCTGGGCGTTCAGATAGTACTCGCCGCGGAAAGCCTTGATCGACTCCCAGATCTTCTTGAAGGTCGGGTTCGCGGCTTCCATCTCCGCATAGACCTTGTTGGCCTCGTCGAAGCAGGCGGAGAGGATTTCCGGGCTGAACGGGCTCAGCTTCGCACCGGCGCCGACCAGACGCTTGATCGCCGACGGGTTGAGGTAGTCGTACTTCTGCAGCATGTTCGCATCGGTCGCCTGGCATGCAGTGCGCAGCAGCGACTGATAGCCCTTCGGCAGGCCATCGAAGGCCGCCTTGTTGAACATCGCATGGACCGTCGGCCCGCCTTCCCACCAGCCGGGATAGTAGTAGTAGGGCGCGACCTTGTAGAAGCCGAGCTTCTCGTCGTCATAGGGGCCGACCCATTCCGCGGCGTCGATCGTGCCTTTTTCGAGCGCCGGATAGATGTCGCCGCCGGCGAGTTGCTGCGGCACGACGCCGAGGCGTTCCATCACCTTGCCGGCGAATCCGCCGACGCGCATCTTCAGGCCCTTCATGTCGGCAACGGTCTTGATTTCCTTGCGGAACCAGCCGCCCATCTGGACGCCGGTATTGCCGCCCGGGAAGCCGACGAGGCCCTGGCCGCCCAGGAATTCGTTGAACATGTCGATGCCGCCGCCGTGATAGTGCCAGGCGTTCATGCCGCGCGCGTTAAGTGCGAAGGGTACGGCAGCACCCAGCGCCCAGCTCGGGTCCTTGCCCCAGTAATAGTAGGCGACCGTATGGCAAGCCTCCACCGTGCCCGCCGCCGTCGCGTCGGCTGCCTGAAGGCCGGGGACGATTTCGCCGGCAGCAAAGACCTGGATCTGGAAATTGCCGTCGGTGGCTTCGGACACGTATTTCGACAGAACCTCCGCGCCGCCATAGATAGTATCCAGCGACTTCGGGAAAGACGACGTCAGACGCCAGGTTACCTTCGGAATGCTCTGCGCGATGGCCGGCGCAGCGAGCGCCGTCGCGGCAGCCGCACCCAAGCCGCCGAGGCTTGCGTTTTTGATGAATGAACGGCGATCCATAATTCCTCCCAATTTCCCGCCATGACGGTTGCAAGCACGTGTAGCTGCCCGCGACCGTTGCTTGAGCCATTCCCCGGCGCGCATCCGCATACCGAGAGCTCGTTCTCCTCGTTTACCAGTCGCAAGAGGACAAACATCCTCCCGAAAATCGGACCGGCGACAGTGCACCATACATATTCACTAATGCGTGTCCAGCGGTGGCTTTCAGCCGCCACCCCCTACTTTTGTACAGGCTCTGGAAACCGTGTCGGATTGCCTGAAATCAAGGCGAATCAAAGAATTCAGCTGTGGTCAACGCTCGGCCGAAGATGCCCAGAGATTGACGTCCGCTTCCCGGGCATAGAGATCGATCTCGGCCAGTTCCTCCGCCGTGAACGTGTCGTTCTCGAGCGACTTGACGCAATCGACGATCTGCTCGGAACGGCTTGCGCCGATCAGCGCCGAGGTGATGCGGCCGCCGCGCAGAACCCAGGCCAAGGCCATCTGCGCCAGCGTCTGACCGCGCCGCTCGGCAATGGCGTTCAACTTGCGGATGTTGTCGGTGATCGCCGGACGAATGAAGTCCTTCTTGAGGAAGTGATTCTGGGCGGCGCGGCTGTCCCCGGGGATGCCGTTGAGATACTTCGTCGTCAGCATGCCCTGGGCGAGCGGCGAGAAGACGATCGAGCCCATGCCAAGCCCTTCGAGCGCGTCGACGAGGCCGTCATCCTCAATCCAGCGGTTGAGCATGGAGTAGCTCGGCTGGTGGATGAGGCATGGTGTGCCGAGGTCCTTGAGGATCGCTGCCGCCTCGCGGGTGCGCTGCGAATTATAGGAGGAGATGCCGACATAGAGCGCCCTTCCCGAGCGGACGATGTAGTCGAGCGCGCCGCAGGTTTCCTCGAGCGGCGTGTCCGGATCGAAGCGGTGGGAATAGAAGATGTCGACATAGTCGAGCCCCATGCGCTTCAAGCTCTGGTCGCAGGAGGCAATCAGATATTTGCGACTGCCCCATTCGCCATACGGCCCCGGCCACATGTCGTATCCCGCCTTGGACGAGATGATCAGTTCATCGCGCAGGCCGGAAAATTCGGTCCTGAGGACCTCCCCGAAGGCAGTCTCGGCCGAGCCGGGCGGCGGCCCGTAATTGTTGGCGAGATCGAAATGGGTGATCCCGAGGTCGAAAGCCGTCCGGCACATGTCCACCTTGCGCTCGTGCGGCGTGTCGCCACCGAAATTGTGCCACAGCCCCAGCGAGATCGCCGGCAGCTTCAGCCCGCTCCGGCCACAGCGGTTGTACTTCATCTTCTCGTATCGGTTTTCCGCCGGTTGCCAGACCATGGGTGAAATTCCTTCGTTTCAGGTTGGGTGCGTTTGAATACCCCTCCCCAACCCCTCCCCACAAGGGGGAGGGGCTAGGAGCCCGCAGCAACGGCCTGCCAAGCTCCAGCCCCGAAGACTGGAGCAAGGGTCGACGCGAAAGCGAAATCGGAGCGGCACCGGAAGCCCCTCCCCCTTGTGGGGAGGGGTCTTCCTGAACATTAAAGGGGGCTCTGTTTACCGCAGAAGCGCCTGCGCCTCATCGATGCCGAGTGCTGCCGGCTGGGTGCAGGTCGTCGAAAGCGTTACGAAGCGGCCCTCCTCGCCCGATTTCAGGATCGACACCATGACGTCGACCGCATGCAGGGCGCGGTCGAGCGAGCAGCGCGCGTCACGTCCATTCAGGATCGCCTCCGCCAGGTCGGCGAGACCGGCCGTGCGGTAGTTGGCGATCGGGCCGAGCGGATGCTGCCAGTTGTTGACGGCGAAGGGATGCTCCCACATTTGCAACGGCTGGATGTCCTTGTCCTGCCCGCTTGCTTCGACCGTCCCCCCGAAGAAATTCGGATCCGGCACGAACAACGAGCCCTCAGTGCCGTAGAGCTCCATATGGGTGTGGCGATGCGACCAGACGTCCCAGCTTGCCGATAGGGTGATCGTGGCGCCGTTGTGGAATTCGAGCAGCGCATGGATGTTGGTCGGCGTCTTGACCGGGATTACCTCCCCCTTGCGCGGCTCGCTGGTGATGGTGCGGGTCCGGCTCGCCATCGAGGAAAGCGCTGCGACGCGTTTCACCGGTCCGATCAGGTTGACGAGATTGGCGATGTAATAGGGCCCGAGATCGAGCACCGGTCCGCCGCCCGGCAGAAAGAAGAAGTCCGGGTTCGGGTGCCACATCTCCATGCCGGTGCTCATCACATGGCAGGTGCCGGAGGTGATGCGGCCGATCTTGCCGGCATCGATATGGGCACGGGCAAGCTGGTGCGCGCCGCCGAGGAAAGTATCGGGCGCCGAGCCGACCATCAGTCCCTTTGCCCTGGCGATCGCCCGGAGTTCCTCCCCCTGCTCGATCGTCAGGACCAGCGGCTTCTCCGAATAGACGTGCTTGCCGGATTCGAGAATTGCCTTCGAAACCGGGAAATGCGCATCCGGGATCGTCAGGTTGACGACGATGTCGATCTCCGGATTGACCAGCATTGGCTCGATGCTCTGCGCACTGACGTCGAACTCAGCCGCACGCGCCTCGGCGGCGGCCGGGTTGATGTCGGCGCAGGCGACGACCCTGATGCCCTTGAAGAGCGGCGCAAGCTTGAAATAGGTGGTTGAAATGTTGCCGCATCCGATGATGCCGACACCGAGTTCCTTTGCCATGGACGTATCCGCTCCTCAGTAGGACTGAATGGAAGCCAGCGAGCGCTTGGCGAAGCGCCTGAAGTCGCTGGGGTTGTCATGTTCTGCGATGAAATACTTGGCCGAGGTCTTGGAGAGCGCCTGGATGAGCGCCTTCCAGCCGAGCGTGCCCTGGCCGACATCCGCCCAGCCGTCCTCGTTCGCATTCTCGCCCTTGGGCGCGATGTCCTTGACGTGGACGGCGGTGATGCGGTTGCCGTATTTCGAAATCCAGGCAAAGGGGTCGGCATTGCCACGCACGATCCAGGCGATGTCCGCCTCCCAGGAGAGATCCGTGCCGCCGGCAAAAATCAGGTCGAGCGGCACCGAGCCGTCCGCAAGTGCATGGAACTCGAAATCATGATTGTGCCAGCCGAAGTTGAGCCCCGCGTCGCGGACCGGCTTGCCGGCTGCTTGCAGCCGTACACCGAAGGCGCGCCAGCCGGCCGCGTCAGTCGGACGCTGGTCGGGCATCAGATAGGGGCAATAGATGGCGCGGATACCGAGCGCCTTGGCGATCTCAAGGACCCGGCCCGGATCCGTCTCGAGCATGTCGAGCCCGAAATGGGCTGTCGGCATGGCGAGGCCATTGCGATCGAGGCCGCTCTTGAAGCCAGCGATCTCTCCGTCGGTCAGCGACGCGTAGAGTGCACCGTAACCTTCGACCTGGGTATAGCCCGCTTCGCCGAGTGCGGAGAGCACTTCGGCAAGAGGCGGGAAGTTGCGGGCGCTGTAAAGCTGGAAACTGACGTCTTTCATCGAAAATCTCCTCGTGGGTTTTGCGCGAATGGGATTTCGCGGGAATAAAGGTGGAAGCGGCTGGCGCCGCATCGTTGGTTCAAAGGGCGGAACGCGTTCTGACAGAGTGCCGCTTCATCTCGCTCAGCCTCTTCCTTGGCAGGATTCGAGATCGTAAGCGCCGAAACACGGAACAGCACCCTCGGTGAGCGGCGCCTTTGGCGTAAAGCGAACGACTTTGGATTGGCCAGCGGTCAGATCGAAGGCATTGTCGGAATAGCGGCCCTCGACATCCGCCTCGACCATGACGTGCAGCGCGAGACCGGTCGCGGTCAGGGTAAGGTCGAAACTCCCGTCGGACCGCGGCGCCGCTTCGAGCGTCAGCCCGGACGGCGCGAGATCGAGCGCCTTGTAGGTGCCATGGACGTAATGGCCGTCGCCGCGCATGCCGTTGGATGCCTCGAACGACCAGAACAGGAGCGCATCCTGCGGAATGTCGCTCGCGGCGATGGTGACGAGCGTCGCCGCCCGGTCGGGCGAGCAGGAGCCCATCGCCGCCATCAGCGGGCGGCGGCTGCCGTCGAGCGAAACGAGGAAGGTCTCGAGTTCGATTGTCACCGGCTCGGGCGTGTCGTTCGCTACAGAGAAGGCTATCTCCCGGCCGTCCGACGTCGGAATGGCGGCAACGGCCACCGGCTGGAAGAAGCGCCGCGCCATGTAATGCATCGCTTTCCAATGGCCGCCATAGTCGAGGCTCGACCAGGAGGCGACAGGCCACGTGTCATTGAGCTGCCAGTACAGCGTCCCCATGCAATGGGGCTTCAGCGAGCGCCAGTAATCGACTGCCGTCCGGATCGCCAGGCCCTGCTGGATCTGGCTCAGATAGACGAAGCTAGGGAAATCCTTCGGGAAGCGGAAATAGCGGAACATGGTGCCGGCAATCCGCTCGTTACCGCCGGCGTTTTTCTGATGCGCCTCCATCACCGGCGAGGCGATATTAAGATCGCTGGCCTCGGCGAACTGCCGGATCACCGGCATCGACGTATAGGACTGGAAGCCGAATTCCGAGCAGAAGCGCGGCCGAACGGTCCGATAATTGTCGAAGGACTTGTTCTCATGCCAGACGGACCAGTAGTGCATGTCACCGGCGCCGTCCGCATGCCAGGCATCGCCGAAATTGAGATAGCCGACCGACGGGCTTGACGGCCACCAGATCGCCTCGGGCGAGGCAGCCTTCATCGCGGTCTCGACGGTTCGGTTCAGCCGATCATAGGAAACGAGGTAACGATCGCGATCCTTGCGGCTCTCCTCGAACCAGGTCAACGCTCCGACGAGTTCGTTGTCGCCGCACCAGAGTGCGATAGACGGGTGGGAATGAAGCCGCTTGACCTGATAGTCCACTTCGGCGGCGACGTTCTTGAGGAAGTCCGGCGTCGAGGGGTAGAGATTGCAGGCGAACATGAAGTCCTGCCAGACCAGCAGGCCGAGCCGGTCGCAGAGGTCGTAGAACCAATCCGGCTCGTAGAAGCCGCCGCCCCAGACGCGGATCATGTTCATGTTGGCTTCGACGGCGGAACGCAACAGGTCCTCGACGCCATCCGGCGTGACACGGGACATCAGCGCATCCGCCGGTATCCAGTTCGCGCCGCGGCAGAAGATGTCGCGGCCGTTGATGCGCAGCGCGAAGCGGCTGCCGGCTTCGTCCTTGTCGGTAACGAGTTCGAGGCTGCGAAAGCCGATCTGGCGCGTGATGCTCTCCTCAGGCGTTTCCACCTTGAGGATCGAGAGCGCCGGCTCCCCGCTGCCGGCCGGCCACCAGAGCCTCGGTTCCGCCACGTTGAACACATGGGTGATGCGAGTCTCGCCCGCCGCGACGCTGCAGTCCAGCCGCTCGCGCAGGCCGACGAGCTCGAAGTGGATCGGCAGGATACCCGGATCGCGGGCATGGAGCTCGACCGTCACCTGCAGGTCGACAGAACCATCCTCCAGCCAGACCTGTCGCGTCGTGACATCTTCGATCCGCGCCGTCTCGAGCCGGCAGAGCGCCAGCGCGCCGTAGACACCGAGCGGCGCGATGGCGATGTTCCAATCCCACCCGAAATGGCATTGCGGCTTGCGCAGCATATTGCCGTTGGCGATCGGCGAGTTGCCGTCGTGATAGGGTACGTAAAAAGGCTGCGCTGCCTGGCGCCGAGCACCCTCTGCAATCGACGAATGAAGCACGATGCGGATTCGGTTCTCTCCGGCGACAAGCGCCTGCGCAACATCGGGGCGATGGCGGCGGAAGCAATTGTCCGCCTGCAGAACGAGGCGATCATTGACGAAGACCGAGGCGACAGTGTCGATGCTCTCGAAATCGAGATACCAGTGTCCTTCGAGATCGCCTGCATCAATGGCGACGGTGCGCTCAAGCACCCACTCCTTGTGGGCCACCCATTGGATATCCGCCTCGTTCCGGCCGCGATAGGGTTCGGATATGATGCCGGCCCGCTCGAGCGCGCAGTGCACGTCGCCCGGAAGAGCAATGGTCAGCGCGTGGCTGTTATCCGCCGAAGCGAGCAGCCAATCGCCGGAAAGGTCGATGCGGATGGCGTCGCGGTTGATGATTTCGGAAGGCATTCCCAGAATCCATTCGTTGGCCGGCGATTGGCGACGGCTTTTTTCGGAAGCCGTCGGCCCCCATCAGACATTAGTCAGAGCCGGTTTTCCGAGACCGCGTCGAAGATCGAGGCGACGGCCATGTCGAAGGTGAGCCGTACCGTGCTGCCCGGTGGATAGCGACGCTGGCCAGCGATCCGCACGGACATCGATTGTCCGGCAAGTCTCAGCCATAGGAGATTGTCGGCGCCCATCGGCTCCTCGATATCGACGACCGCCTGGTGCACCGCGTCGCCGTCGCGCGCCTCGTCGACCTTGACATGTTCCGGCCTTAGACCAAGCACCACCTTCTGACCGGGCTGCAGCTTCGTTTGCGCCGGATAAGCCGTCACGTCGAAGGCGACGCCGCCGACCCGAACGAAATTGCGGCCGTCCTTCGCTTCCACCTCGCCGCGGAAGAAGTTCATAGACGGCGAGCCGATGAAGCCCGCAACGAAGAGGTTCTCCGGGGCATTGTAGATCGTCATCGGATCAGCAAGCTGCTGGATGACGCCGCTCTTCATGACGGCAATCCGATCGGCAAGCGTCAGCGCCTCGATCTGGTCGTGGGTGACATAGATCATCGTGTTCTTCAGCGACTGGTGCAGCCGCTTAATCTCGACGCGCAATTCGGATCGCAGCTTGGCGTCGAGGTTCGACAGCGGCTCGTCGAAGAGGAAGACGTCGACGTCGCGCACCAGTGCCCGGCCGATCGCCACACGCTGCCGCTGGCCGCCGGAAAGCTCCGACGGCTTGCGCTTCAGCAACGGCTGTATCTGCAAAATCTCCGAGGCGCGCTTCACGCGCTTGTCGATTTCAGGTTGCGGAATCTTGGCGACCTGCAAACCGAAGGAGAGGTTCTTCTCGACCGTCATCTGCGGATAGAGGGCGTAGGATTGGAACACCATGCCGATGCCACGATCCTTCGGCTCCTCCCAGGTGACGTTGCGATCCTTAATGAAAATCTGC
This sequence comes from Sinorhizobium sp. BJ1, assembly GCF_002531555.1. Classification (NCBI taxonomy): domain Bacteria; kingdom Pseudomonadati; phylum Pseudomonadota; class Alphaproteobacteria; order Hyphomicrobiales; family Rhizobiaceae; genus Sinorhizobium; species Sinorhizobium sp. BJ1. The sequence goes on along the minus strand of NZ_NWTH01000005.1, from coordinate 172,432 downwards.
CCATCGGACACGTCGAGCAGGCCGGCAATGCAGTTCAGCAGCGTCGACTTTCCGCACCCGGACGAACCGAGCAGAACGAGAAATTCGCCATGGTCGATATCGAGATTGAGCTTGTCGAGAACCGTTACGGCACCGAAGTTCAGCGACAGATCCCTGACGGAAACACTTGTCATGCTTGCTTATCCTTTCACTGCACCGGCCGCGATGCCGCGGACAAAGAGCCGTCCGGAGACGAAATAGACGACGAGCGGAACGGCCCCCGTCAAAATCGTTGCCGCCATGTTGACGTTGTATTCCTTCACGCCCTGCACCGAATTGACGATGTTGTTGAGCTGGACGGTCATCGGGTAATACTCCGGCCGCGTGAAGACGACGCCGAACAGGAAGTCGTTCCAGATTCCGGTGACCTGCAGGATCATCGCCACCACGAAGATCGGCAACGACATGGGCAGCATGATCTTGAAATAGATCGTCCAGAACCCGGCACCATCGACGCGCGCCGCCTTGAAGAGCTCCTCTGGCAAGCCGGCGAAGTAATTGCGGAACAGCAGGGTGAGGATCGGCATGCCGAAGATCGTGTGCACGATGACGAGGCCGGTCAGCGTTCCGTAGACGCCCATTTCTCGGAGCACGATGACGATCGGATAGATCATCACCTGGTAGGGAATGAAGGCGCCGACGATCAGGATGGTGAAGAAGAGGTCTGCCCCCTTGAACCGCCAGTTCGCAAGCGCATAGCCGTTTACCGAGGCGACCGCGATCGAGATGATCGTCGATGGCACGGTGATGCGGACCGAATTCCAGAAACCGCGCGAAAGCCCGTCGCAGTTGAGGCCGGTACAAGCCTCGGCCCAGGCCTTCACCCAGGGCTCAAAGGTGATCTCGAGCGGCGGCGCGAAGATGTTGCCGACGCGGATTTCCGGCATGCCCTTCAGTGAGGTCATGATCATCACATAGAGGGGCAGCAGATAGTAGAGAGCCACGACGATCAAGGTGCCGTAGACGATGATGTTGCGCCGCGAGAGCCGCCTGCGCGGCTTGCGCCCGCTGGGACCGGTAGTGATCCGTCCGGCTCCCGCATCGGCGGTGAGCGTCCCGTTGCTGGTGACCATGTTATCCACGCTTGCGGCCTCCCCCGAATTCCAGATACGCCCACGGCACGATGATGATGGCGACGGTGACGAGCATCATGGTGGAGGCGGCGAAGCCCTGCCCCAGGTTCTGGGCGAGGAACATGTAGTCGTAGACGTATTTGGCCGGCACTTCCGATGCGATCCCCGGCCCGCCGCTCGTCTGCGCCACCACGAGGTCATAGACCTTGACGATGCCGCTCGCGATGATCACCAGGGTGGTGATGAAGACGCCGCGCATCATCGGGATGATGATCAGCACATAGGTCTTCCACATCGGGATGCCGTCGACCCGCGCTGCCTTCCAGATGTCCTCGTCGATGCCGCGCAGGCCTGCGAGCATCAGACACATGACGAGACCCGTACCCTGCCAGAGCGCGGCGATCAGGATGCCGTAGATGACGATGTCGGCGTCGTAGAGGGGATCGAAGGAGAAACTCGTCCAGCCGAGCGAGCGAACGATCGATTGGATGCCGTATTGCGGATTGAGCAGCCATTGCCAGACCAGCCCGGTCACGATGAAGGACAGGGCGAAGGGATAGAGCATGATCGTGCGAAAGGTGTTCTCGAAGCGGATCTTCTGATCCATCAATGCGGCGAGCACGAAGCCGATCACCAGGCTGAAGATCAGCGAGAAAAACCCGTAGACTGCAAGGTTCTGGATGGAAATGATCCAGCGCGGCGCCGCCCACAGCCGCTCGTACTGATCGAGCCCGACGAAAGAGAGGCGCGGCAGCAACTTTGAACTCGTGAAGGAATAGACGACGGTCCACATTGTGCCGCCGAGGAAGATGACCACGGCTGTCAGGATCATCGGGATAGAGGCGATCTTCGCATTCAGGTTGCGCAGCCACTGGTTCGGCCTAGCCGAACCACGTGTGAGAGCCGTCATGTTTCCTCCTCCGGAACTGCGACAATGTCTGAGGGTGGCCGGCCCATGCGACGACTAAGCCGCCGAGCGCCAAAACCGACCACGAGCGTAGCCCCTGCCCTCGTCTGCCTCTGCCGCCGCACCGCCTCATGCGGATCCGGCGCGGATTTTAGGACGAGAGCTTGGGCGACGGCCCCGCCAGCAGCGAGGCCGTCAAGAGGCCGCGATCAATCTGCCGCCGCGATGATCTCCGCGAAGCGCTTCTGCGCGTCTTCGGGCGTCATGGAGGCGTTTGCGAAGAACTCGGAGAAGAGGTCTTCCTTCTGCTTCTGGCTGTCGGGCGACAGAAGCTGGTCAGTGCCTTGGATCACATTGCCCTTGGCGAGGATTTCGAGGCCCTTCTTCATGCAGTCATTGGCGGTCGCGAGGTCCACGTCGCCGCGCACCGGCAACGAGCCTTTCTTCAGGTTGAACGCAACCTGCGTTTTCGGATTGATCAGTGTCGATGCCAGCACCTCCTGCGCCTTCGACTTTTCCTCATCCTCGAGCAGCGGGAAATAGAACGCATCGCCGCCGGTCGAGATCACCTCGTTCACGCCGAGACCCGGAAGGCAGGTGTAGTCGACACCAGCTTTCTGGCCCGCGACCTGGAACTCGCCCTGCGCCCAGTCACCCATGATCTGGCCGCCAGCCTTGCCGGTGATCACCAAGTTGGTTGCCTGATTCCAGTCCTGAACATTGCTGCCCTTCGACAACTTGCGAGCATCGTCGGCAGCCTTGAAGACCTTGGCAATCTCGGGTCCGGCAGCCACTGCCTCGTCCTTCTTGGCAAAGACGCTCTCGAAGACGTCCTTGCCGGCAATGGCCACCATCAAGACGTCGAACGCTCCTGCCGCCTGCCACGGCTGGCCACCGACCGCAAGCGGTATAATCCCGGCCTTTTCAAGCGCCGGTGCCGCAGCGACGAACTCGTCCCAGTTCTTCGGAACCGGAACGCCTGCCTGCTTGAAAGCGGCATTCGAGAGCCATAGCCACTGCCAGGAGTGGATGTTGACGGGTGCGCAATAGATCTTGCCTTCGATGGTGCAAGAGTCGAGCAGGCTTGCCGGTTTGACGATCTCCTTCCAGTTCTCCCGTGTGGCGACATCGGTCAGGTCGCGCATCAGACCAGCCTCAACCAATTCCTGCGCCTGACGGCCATGGTTGAACTGGGTTGCGCCCATCGGGTCGCCGCCGGTGATGCGGCTGATCATGATCGGTCGCGCCGTTCCGCCGGAACCGGCGATCGCACCGTCGACCCATTTGTTGCCGGTCGCGTCGAAGGCCTTCGCCAGTTCGGCGACCGCTGCGGCCTCGCCGCCGGACGTCCACCAATGCGTGACTTCAAGATCGGTGGCGTGAGCCAGGCCAAACGGCAGGGCCACGGTTGCGGCCAGAGCGCCGGCCAAAGAACGCAATTTCATGAGTCTCCTCCCTCACTGTAACGTTACCGTAAAAAACTTAGTTCAAACCATTTGGCGACGCAACACCCACAACGGATAATTCAAATTAATTAGAAATCCACATCCGCAGATTGCATCGGCAGTTCCTCGGACGTCTCCTTTGTTCCCCATTCGTATCCGATGCCATTACGCGGGCGGAAGACGATAAATACTTGATTTGTCACAAACAACTAATGAAATATGTAGTTGCAACGGGCGCCGCGATTTCGCATGCGCAGCATGGAACTTCGCGGACGCCAGATTCAACCCTCTGTTTATGCTCTTCGCAGTGCAACAACAAAAAAGCTCGACATTGCTCCTGTATCGTTACAGATTTCTTGGGCGATTTCGCTCCGCCCCGATATGGTACGTCTGGGCAAATCGTATATAACGGCGGCAATTGGCCAGGAGACGGGCTATCGCTATGGTGTCGGCACCGCGATTGCGGTTCGAAACCGATGCGGGGGGGTCCGAACAGCAGGTTATACGTGACGGGCATGGAAGGCAGGGCAAAGAACAGGCCAGCGGCAGCGCCGCCAGCGGAAGGCGGCAGGCCGACACTGAAGACGATCGCCTTCATGACCGGGCTCGGCATCACAACCGTTTCCCGCGCGTTGAAGGATGCGCCCGATATCGGCGCGGAGACCAAGGAGCGCGTCCGGTTAGTTGCAAAGCAGATCGGCTATCAGCCGAACCGTGCAGGCGTGCGCCTCAGAACCGGCAAGACCAATGTGATAAGCCTTGTGCTGACGCTGGAGGAAGAGATCATGGGCATAACCAGCCCGATGGTCATCGGCATCACCGAAATCCTCGCCGGCACGCCGTACCACCTCGTTGTGACGCCCTACAGTTCCTCCAAGGATCCGCTCGGCCCGATCCGCTACATTCTCGATACGGGGGCCGCCGACGGCGTGATCATCTCTCGAATGGAGCCGCACGACCCACGCGTGAGGCTGCTCACCGAACGTCAATTGCCGTTCGCGACGCATGGACGGACAGAGATGGGGATCGCCCACCCCTATCACGACTTCGACAACGAGCGCTTCGCCTACGAGGCCGTGCGCAGGCTCGTCGAGCGCGGCAGGCGCCGGCTGGTGCTCCTGGAGCCGCCGCCGCACCTCACCTTCCATTCGCATATGCGCACCGGCTTCGAACGCGGCCTCAAGGATTTCGATGCAGAGTCGGTGAGCTTCCACCAGGTCAACATCGACTACAGCCTGGTCGCCACGCGCGATGCCTTCGAAAAGCTGATGCGCTCGGAAGAGGCCCCCGACGGCATCGTTTCCGGTAGCGGTTCCGGCGCGATTGCGCTGATCGCCGGCATCGAGGCGGCACGGAAGAAGCTTGGCGAAGACGCAGACATGGTTTCCAAGGTGCCGAGCGACTTCCTGCGTTGGCTGCGTCCGGAGGTGATGACCATGTACGAGGATATCCGCCTGGCCGGTCGGGAGCTCGCCAAGGCGGTGATCGGCCATATCGAGGGAAAGCCCCCCGAGACCCTTCAAAGCCTCAGCCAGCCGGAGTTTCAGCCTCCGATGGCGAGGTCGGCCAAGGCATAGAGGTATGCTATCAGGCATCGGCCGAAGTGGACCGCAAGTCTCACAACGCCTCAGAGGACACAGCCGCACCTCGCGGATCGGGCATAGGAGACGATCTCGTCTCGCTTGCTGCGTGCGCCGCCGAGGAACTCATCGACGGCCGCGGCAACGTCGTTCGGCCGGTACCGCGCCCAATGGCCGAGGCCGTGGAGGGCTGCCTCCTGACACGCGATCGAGTCGAGTCTTAACGATCGACGCATCACGTCGATCGCCGCCCTGTGCATGAGATCGCACGCCGGATCGTCGGCAAGCGCCAAACATGGGAACTCGTCCCACCACATGTAGCAGACGGTGTTAAGCGGAGCCGCCCCGGGTTCGTCGATGTGGCCCAACACGGCGGCGCAGCGCGACGCGAACAGGTCGGCGAAGACAGTCTCGATCGCCTCGACGCAGCGCAGCCGCGCTGCCGTGGGCGTGGTTGTCTTGTAGAACCACCCGTTGTCGCCCGAGGCGCTGGTGCTCAGCAGGTAGGTGAAGCCCTGAGCGATCTGCGCGTCGGAGAAGAAGGCCAGCGAACGCTCGGTCGTCGAAAAGAGTCTGGTGAAGTAATCGATGGCGACAGGCGGCTCCGGATCCCACCACGGAGGGTCTTCATCGAAGAACCAGGGATTGCCATGCGGCCGGATCGAGTGGCTGAACGCATGCTCGAGCCAATCATCGTAGCTCAGGTTCGACACCGCAGGCATGCAAACCTCCTCCTGCAGGGCTTACGTCGCCGACACGCTGGCCTGCCGGCGCGTTTGGCCTTACCTTCTCACGAGCCCGTCGCGCGCGCCAGTCGCGCTCACCGAGTTTCGTCATCGCCTGCGCGTACTCGCGGAACTTAAGGGCTGGAAGGCAGAAGGGCCGCCTTGTAGGCTGCCCGGTGCAAGGTTGAAATTTCAGCCGACAGGAGGAAAGTTGCTTCATGCCGCCCGTCAAAGTCGATCCCGAAAAGGTGCACGAGTTCGAGACCGCCGAGAGCTTCTATCGCTGGCTCGGCAACCACCATGACAAGGAGGACGAGGTCTGGATCAAGATCCACAAGGTGGATTCGGGGCTACAGTCGATCACGCCGAAGGAAGCCATCGACGTGGTGCTCTGCTGGGGCTGGATCGACGGCGTACGCAAGGGCCTCGACGACAAGAGCTATCTGCAGCGCTACACCCCGCGCGGCAGGAAGAGTACCTGGAGCCAGATCAATGTCGACAATGTTGCACGGCTGGTCGAAGAAGGCCGGATGACCGAGCACGGTCTCAGGCAGGTGGAGATGGCCAAGGCCGACGGCCGTTGGGACCGCGCCTACGGGAGCGGCAAGGACATGAAGATTCCCGACGATCTCCAGGCCGCGATCGATGCGGAACCCAAGGCTCGGGAAATGCTCGGCAAGCTCAGCGAACAGAACCGCTTCGCGCTTGCCTTCCGCACCCATAACATGAAGACGGAAGTCGGTCGGAGGAAGAAGATCCAGACCTTTGTCGAAATGCTGAAGTGCGGCGAGACGATTTACCCGCAGCGGGAGAAGTGAGGCGGCCGAACGCGTGCCGTATCATTTTCGTGGGGCGAGCAACGGCAACCTGAATAGCTGTCTGTAGAAGGTGCAATCCGTCATCAACCGCGCGAGAAATTGGTTGAAGTTCCGTGCATACGCGGATTTCCCGAAAGGATAGTACACAGCAGTTCCATGCCCTCGCCTGAAAACCAGAACTGAATTGTTTCCCAGACTGAAGAAGGGAACTTCGTCGTCGTCGATGAAGTCAGGATAGATACGCCACTCGACCGAGTTACGGCGCAATATCTCGGCAATACTCGATGTGCTTAGGAAGGAATTCTCGTAATCGAGAGTATCCCCGCCGTTGATATCCGCTGTCAGCCGCCCGGTCCCAATCTGCTGCAAGAAGGCGAGATATACCGGCGGCAGAGCGTCACCAAATTCACGTTCGAAATCCTGGATTTCAGCTTCACCGTGAGGGACGAACAAATTCGGTGTCGTGTGGTCATTGCGATCACGCACGAATTGCCGATACCAGCCCCAGACTTCCGGAACTATGGTCTCTTCCATTCCTTGGTAACCTCTCAGTGACTTCCAACGCCTGACGTCCTGCCAAACGAATGGGGCGGCGCATGTTTGGCCGCCCCATTGCCCCCACAAAGCAAGTTCCGCTGAGACGTTCAACCCACTGCCCACGGCCTGGGTGGCTGTCGGCGCCGTCGATGCGGGCGTTGCCGTTCCGCGCAAATGCGGGATTATATTGCGGCCGTACGCTTCATATGCTCACGGCTGGCCAATATTTGTCGTCGGTAAAATCCGCCGGAATCGGATTGAGCTGTTGCAGTTTCTCGGCAACGAAATCGATCTGCATCTTCAGGTACTGGATCGGTCTCGGGATCGGCGCCCCGGTGGCGAGGCTGCGTACCCGCCATTGCTCGTAGCCCGTCGACTTTATGCGTCTCTCCGCCTCGTCGCGGATGCCTGCCGGCCCGGTGCCGGGCCTGGTTTCGATCGCTTTGCCCCCTTCGATCACTCTGAATTTCATGCTGCCTTCCCGATTGCTCCCTTGCTTGAGATGCCGTGAGCTTGTCGTGAAAGGGCGGCCAGCGCCACCCTTCCTTTGGTAGAAGCGGTCTAAACTGATCTTACGCGTTCAGCCCGCTGCCCCACGGGCCGTGGTGGCTGTCGGCGCCGTCCACGCGATCGAAGCCGTGGGCGCCGAAGAAGTCGCGCTGCGCCTGGATCACGTTGGCCGTGCCGCGGCCGCGGCGGTAGCTGTCGAAATAGCCGAGCGCCGAGGCGAGCGCCGGCACCGGCAGGCCGCCGAGCACGGCCGCGGAGACGACGCGGCGCAGAGCCCCGTCCGTCTCTTTTACCATCGAAGCGAAGGCAGGCGTCACAATCAGATTGGCCGCATCCGGCGCCTTGGTAAAGGCGGTGGTGATCTCGTCGAGGAATTGCGAGCGGATGATGCAGCCGGCGCGCCAGATCCTGGCGATCGTCGGCATCGGCAGGTTCCAGTTGAACTCCTTCGAGGCCGCGGACATTACGGCGAAGCCCTGGGCATAGGCACCGATCTTGGCGGCGAGCAGCGCGTTCTCCAAGTCCTTGATGAAGGCCTGCCTGTCGCCGACCTTGAACTCGCCGACCGCCGGCAGGCCGAGGATCCTCTCGGCGGCTTCTCGTTCCTCCTTGGCGGCGGAAATGCTGCGGGCGGCGACGGCCGCTTCGATGGCAGTCGCCGGAACGCCCATGTTCTGCGCTTCGATCACCGACCACTTGCCGGTGCCCTTCTGGCCGGCCTTGTCGAGGATCAGGTCGACGATCGGCTTGCCGGTCAGCGGGTCGGCGGCCTTCAGCACCTTCTCGGTGATCTCGATCAGATAGGAATTGAGCCGACCCTTGTTCCAGGCGCCGAAGACCTCGCCGATCTCCTGCGCGGTCATCTTCAGCCCATCGCGCAGGATGCCGTAGATTTCGGCGATCATCTGCATGTCGGCATATTCGATACCGTTGTGGATGGTCTTGACGAAATGACCGGCGCCGTTTTCGCCGAGCCAGGCGACGCAGGGATCATTGTCATATTTCGCAGCGATCGAGGTCAGCACCTTCTCGACACGGCGATAGGACTCTTCGGTGCCGCCGGCCATGATCGACGGCCCATGGCGCGCACCTTCCTCGCCGCCGGAAACACCCATGCCGATGAAGGTGAGGTCCGAGTCCTTCAACGCGTCGAAGCGGCGCATCGTGTCGCGGAAATTGGCGTTGCCCGCGTCGATCATGATGTCGCCCTTCGAAAGATAGGGCTTCAACGCCTGCATCTGCTGGTCGACCGGATCGCCGGCCTTGATCATGATGATGATCGGACGCGGCGGACGGATCGCGGCGACGAACTCCTCGATCGTCTCGCAGGGAACGATCTGCTCCTTGAGCGCGCCAGCCTCCGCGTAGAATTTGCGCGTCGCGTCAACCGTGCGGTTGAAAACGGCGATCCTGTTTCCTTTTTCAGCGATATTGAGCGCCAGGTTCGATCCCATGACGCCGAGACCGATTAGGCCGATTTCCGCCTTTGACACGTGATTGTCTCCATTGGACAGGAGAGGCTGGCATCGACCGCGATGACCGTGTGCCGACCCCTTGAATTTGATCTGCGCATGTAGGGCACCTCACAAGAAAAGCGACGGGCGAGACATGCGGCGGCGGAGGCTGTTTTGGCATTCAAATCGATTTACGACAAGCCATTCCCGACAAAATCAATGCTTCTCCGGCTTGCCGTCGCCGTCGTCGAGCACGCGCCATGACGCGCCGTCGAGATCCTCATATTGTCCGCTCTTCAGCGCCCAGAGAAACGCGGCAAGACCGAGGCCACCGAGAAGCAGCGCGATCGGGATGAGATCGATGAGAGTGTTCATCGGGCGCTTCCTGCCGGTCGCAAGAGCGAGCGAAGAGCCGGCGCCTCAGCGGTCTTCGCGGACGCAAGGCTTCGCAATCTCAGGGCATTCGCAACGCCGATCACCGACGAGGTGGACATCGCGATCGCCGCCACCAGCGGCGTTGCATAGCCGAGAATTGCGATTGGAACGGCGATGAGGTTATAGCCGATCGCCGGGCCGAAATTCTGGCGGATCAGCCGGCCGGCCCGATGCGAGATTTCGATGGCGAAGGGAACGGCGGTCAACGGTGGTGCATGAAGACGAAATCGGCAGCCTGGCGCCCGACGTCGGCCGCCGTCCCCGGCGCCGTCGAAACATGGGCGGCGCGAAGTGCCGGGGCATCGTTGACGCCGCCGCCGACCATCAATACCCGATGGCCTCCGGATGCGGCGGCAAAAGCCCCCCTCTTGTCGCGCGGTGAAAGCTCGGCCCGCCATTTTAAAATTCCGAGCCTGCGGCCGATCTCCGCCACGACTGGCTCCCGGTCGCCGGAAAGAATGCCGGTCGCAAGCCCAGTTTGTGCAGGGCGGCGACGCTCTCGCGTGCGGCTGGGCGCAGGCGATCTTCGAAGCGGAAGCAGGCAAGCTCTCGGCCGTCAAGCGAGAGGATCGCTTCCGGCAGCCCGCCCGAGACGCCGCTGCCGCCAGAGGCGAAGCTGCGGCTGCCAAGCCGATAGACCCCATCCGGCGTCCTGGCTTGAATGCCCGAACCCGGAATTTCGCTTATGTCCCCTTCCAGAAAACTGCCGGCCACGTGGTGCAGCGCGACCGCGATCGGATGGCGCGAATGCGCGGCGAGCGCCGCGGCGGTCGCCAACGCGTCAGGCGAAATCTCGTTCTGATTGACCAGCCGCGGCTCGCCGATCGTCAGGGTCCCGGTCTTGTCGAGAAGCACCGTGTCGATCCCGGCGAGGCGCTCCATGGCCGAGCCGTCCTTGACCATCACCCCTCCCTGGAAGAGGCGCCCCCGCATCATGTGGTCGAGCGTACGACCGATCAGCAGGAAGAACAGCAGGGTTACGGACGCATCGAACCAGGCATGTTCACCATGGCCGATCGTTTCATAGAGCGACATGCAATAGGAAAGCGTCACCGCCAGCGCGATCGGCACATCCATGTCTATTTCATTGACTACAATCAGCTCCTTTCGGCCCACTTCTCGTTGTAGGATCGCTGTCACGAGAAAATGCCGCTTTGGGCCTCGGGGCTCTCCTCGGGGCTTACGCGCGACGGAGACGAATGGATTGCGCCCGGCCCGCTCGGCAACGCCCGCGTCCGCTTCGCTCCCGACAATCAGCTCGGCGCCGTGGACCATCTCGTGACGCTCGAGAACGGCGCGAAGGTTCACAATGCGTTGCGTGTCGTACGAATGGCGATGGCGCGGAAGTGATGTTCACTTTGCTGAGACAGGCCGACATGAGCGACGAGCAGTTCGCGGCCGACGCCGCCTGTGTGGAGAAGGATCTCGCCGCGTTGAAGGCCATGCTGGAAACAGGTAACGAGAAGACAAAGACGGGAGAGGACATGCCATGATCGGCAACGACCGACGCATCGACTATATCGAATTCAACGTTGCCGACATCGCAGCGAGCAAAGCCTTCTACGGCAGCGCCTTCGGCTGGACCTTCACCGACTACGGTCCGGAATATTTGCGAATTTGCGGACGGCCGGCTCACCGGCGGCTTTACGACGATCGGATCGGTCCGCAGCGGAGGGCCGCTCGTCATCATCTATGCCGACGACCTGGAGGGCGCCCTGGCCCGTGTCGAGGGCGCCGGCGGCAAGATCCTCAAGCCGATCTTCCCCTTCCCCGGCGGCCGGCGCTTTCACTTTGCCGATCCGGATGGTTACGAGTTGGCGGTCTGGTCCAAGCAATAGTGGCGATGACGGCGAAGGATTAGTCGCCGAAGCGGATGAAAAGCGCGCTGACAAGGCCGAAGACGACGATGCACTGCAGGATGAACATGGGCCATTCCTGTGACATCACGCATCTCCTTTCGAGTGACGCCGCCACAATGGATCAGCTGCAAAGGGCGACGCCCGAACGCAGGTGCCTCTCGCGGCAAACGCCGTTTTCAATCGGCATCGGCGGCCTCCGACAAAGTTTAGCATCTCCTGTTGATTTGCGCACAGAAAAGCCGCGCGCCCCTGAAGGGCGCACGGCAAATGCGCACAGCCATGCTTTGGCGCTCGATGCCTCTGCTACTCGCCGCCGCCAAGCGAATGAACGAACACGGCGAGTTGCTTGACGGCCGTATCGCCTATGCGGGGCAGCCACGGCATCCTCGCTCGGCACAACTGCATGTTTCCTTAAATCGCAGCGATTTAAGGGTAAAAACATGCAGCAATTAAAAGTGCTACAGCGACCTTTGTGCGCCTGAAAGGCGCACGGCGCTGAAGGACGAGCGGCCGCATCATGGCGGTCAAGCGGCCACCGCCCTCCGCCTGTCGGCATGTTCCTGAATAACCAGGATGGCGCCGATGAGCTTGCCGGCACATGATCGGCAGGGTGTCATGCGGCAGCGGACGACGACGGTGCGGCCATCGACGGTCTTGGCGAAGGTGTAATCGATTACCTCGCCGGCGAAGCAGCGGTCGAGATGAACCTTGACGCGCTCTTCGAAGCGCCGAAAGCCGATGAACTCGACGACATGTCGGCCGATCAGATCCATCGGCCGGCGTTCGAGATGGATGGCATGCGCGGCATTGGTGTAGAGGTACCGGTAATCCGGCGTGATGACCGCGACGCGGTCGGGAAGACAATCTAGGATCGCCTCGTTCAGCAAGCCCTCGTCGGCGCGCCCTTTGGTCGGCAGTTTCGGAGCCCGGTCAAGGTCGAGCCCGGCGAGATCAGTAGTTCCTGTTGCCGCAAGATAGCGATCGATCAGCGACTTCAGCAATCGCGAGTGGCGCAGCACACAGGCGAGGTCGTCCGCCTCGGCACGCAACAGGTCCACGAGAAATTGGAACTGAAGGCGGGCATCTTCGATGCTCGCGGCCTTCTCGTCGTAGACGGCTCTCAAAATCGGATCGAGCTCTCGATCTAGTATGCCGACCAAATGCTCGTCTGCGACCTTTACCGCATACTGCAACTGCGAATACTTGAACCAAAACAGCTCAATCAATTCGTTCAATTCGCAAACCTCATTCCCACGGCAAAGCTTGCGCCAATGCGTTCAAAGGCGAGCCAGTACAGCTGCAAATTTGTAAATTTTGATCGAACCCCTGATGCGACGCGAGACCGCCTTGCACCTTCCACGCCCTCAGCGCAAGGACGAGTGTACACGCATCGCGTGGTCGTTCAACTGCAGAAGGCAGAGCGAATCGGCCGCAAACGTTTTCGACGCCGAGTTTTGCAACATGTTCGATATTCGAGGCGAACTGTACCTCGCGGCGCGCGCCGTGCAAGCACGCCTAGTGACGCGGCAGACACATCCGAGATGATTGGCTAGAGATAGCGCTTGATATGCCAACGGTCGTGGTACCAGAGCCACTGGCCCGGATATTCGCGAACCCAGCTCTCGACCTTGTCGTTCAGCATCTGCGCCGTTGCGTTGACGTCGACGCTGCCATCGGCCCTGCGGGGAATTTCGACCGCCGGTTCGATTTCCAGGCGGAAGCGGCCGCCGGGGAGACGGATGCAACGGGCCGGATAGACCTCGCAATTGAACTGGCGGACCAGTTTTGCGAGCAGCGGATTGGTCTGGACGTCCTGCCCGAAAAACTTCGTCTTCAGCCCCTTGCGGAACTTCTGGTCGACCAGCACGCCAACGCCGCCGCCACGCTCGAGCTGGCGGGCAAGTGCGAAGGAAGAGCCCGCATGCGACGGCACGAGGTTGCCCATCCGCTCCTTGCGGAACTCGAATACCTTCTCCGCCATGTAAGGATTGTTCGGCGGCCGGAAGAGCACAGTCACGTCCAGCCCAAAGGCAGACCCCGCCACCGGCAGCATCTCGAAATTGCCGCTATGCGCCGTGAAGACGATGAAGGCCCGTGGATTGTCGCGCAGTTCGAGGAAGAGCGGTATGCCCGAAACCTCCACCCTGCCCGGCTCCGCACGGTGCGGATCGAAGTCGAACAGCCGGTCCAGGAAGACGTACTCGGCGGCGAGCCGGCCCATATTACCCCAGCTTTCGAGCGCGATCTCCTGTATCCAGCCGTCGCTCTTTTCCGGAAAGGCATTGCGCAAATTGGTGAGCGTCAGCTTGTAGCGGCGGGTCTTCGGACCGATCCAGCGAGCAACGCGATCCATGAAATTGATCGCGCTATCCGCCGGAAAGAGCTTCAGGATATTGAGCAGCAGGAACACGAATTGCGCGATCAGCCATTGCCGGAAGCGATCGGCAGCGAGCACCAGCCGTGTGATCAGCATTCGCACCGGGGTCAATCCATCCGCAGAATGATCTTGCCGAAGATCCGGCGCGACTCCATGCGCTCGAGCGCGCGATCGATGTCGGCAAGGCCGACCTCCGTATCGATCACCGGATGAACGAGGCCGCTTGCCATTTTCTGCATGGCGTTCGCCATGTTCTCCATGCGGCAGCCGAACGAGCCGAGCAGCTTCAACTGCTGCTGGAAGAGCATCATCAGGTTCATGTCGGTCGAGACGCCGGATGTCGAGCCGCAGGTGACGAGACGGCCGCCCCGCTTCATCGACAGCATCGAGCCTGCCCAGGTATCCTTGCCGACATGCTCGAAGACGACGTCGACGCCCTTCTTCTTGGTGAGCTTCCGCACCACGCCCTCGAAGCGGTCGGTGCGGTAGTTGATCACGTGATCGGCCCCGAGCGCCCTGGCCTTTTCGATCTTGTCGTCGGAGCCGACCGTGGTGATGACGGTGCAGCCGATCTTCTTGGCGAGCTGGATCGCCGCCGAGCCGATGCCGGAGCCGCCGGCGTGGACGAGGATCGTTTCGCCCGGCTCGAGCTTGGCGTTGTCGAACAGCATGTGCTCGACGGTCCCGAAGGTGACCGGAGCGAGCGCCGCACCGACCGCGTCGACACCGGGCGGTGCCGGAACCAGCAGGCGCGCCGGCAGATTGATCTTCTCCTGGGCAAAACCGTCGAGGTGGAAGCCGTGCACGCCGCCGACATGCTCGCAGAGATTGTCGCGCCCTTCCTTGCAGGGACGGCAGAGGCCGCAGGTGCGCGCCCCATAGATCGAAACGAGCTGGCCCGGCAGAACGCTCGCCACACCCGGGCCGATGCTCTCGACGACGCCGGATGCTTCCGCACCGATGACCAGCGGCATCTTGCGTTTGGCGAAGGCCATGCCGCGCCAGCCCCAGACGTCGATATGGTTGAGCGCAACCGCCTTGACCCGGAGCGTCACTTCGCCGGGACCGGGCGCCTCCGGCTCCGGCAGGTCGGTGATTTCGAGCTTGCGGTCATCGAGCAGTTGCAGGGCGCGCATGGTCTTTCCTTTGCGGAAGGCAGGTATTCAATCGTCGAGCGGCTTAGGCCGGCTCGGCGGTCATCACGAGGCTGGCGTTCTGGCCGCCGAAACCGAAGGAATTCGACAGGACGGCAGTGACCTGCTGGCTACGCTTCGCGTTCGGCACGACGTCGAGAACGATCGCCGGATCCGGGTTCTGGTAGTTGATGGTCGGCGGCAGCGTGCCGGTGAGCATCGTCTGGATCGAAAAGACCGCCTCGACCGCCCCGGCGGCGGTCAGCGTATGGCCGATCATCGACTTGTTGGACGAAACCGGGATCGATGGCAGCCGCTCGCCGAAGACGGCCGACATCGACAGATATTCCATCTTGTCGTTCTCCGGCGTCGATGTGCCGTGCGCATTGATGTAGCCGATGCCGGTTTCAGCGATACCTGCGTCAGCGAGCGCGGCGCGGATCGTCGCGATCGCCGGCCCGCCATCCGGCGAGGAGCGCGTGCGGTGGAAGAGATCGGCCTTTTCACCGCAGCCCTTGAGAATGCCGTAGACGCGTGCGCCGCGGGCGATGGCCGCTTCGAGCGATTCGAGCACCAGAGTGGCCGCGCCTTCGGCGATCACGAAGCCGTCGCGATCTTTGGTAAACGGCTTCGACGCCTTTTCCGGCGGATCGTTCTGGGTCGACAGCGCGGAAAGCAGCGAGAAGCGGATCAGCGCCTCGGCGCTGACGGAGCCGTCGGTCGCGACCGTCAGCGCTCGATCGGTGCGGCCCTGGCGGATCGCCTCGACGCCGAGCTGGATGGCGGTGGCGCCCGAAGCGCAGGCCGTCGACAGCGTCACAGGCAAGCCGCGCGTACCGAAACGATCGGCGAGCCGCTCGGAAATCGAGCCGAACAGCACCGCCTCGTGGAAGATCGGATCGGCCTTCTGGCGCATGGCAGCGAGGAACCGGTTATAGGCGTCGCCTGGCCGCTCCGAGGCCGGCGCCCGGTCCGCGAGCTCGAAGCGCGCGTTCCACTCCGGTTCGATCGGCGGCGCAGCCAGGAACAGCGGGCCCTTGAAATCGCCGGAAAGGCCTGCCTGCGCGAGCGCTTCCAGAGTCGTCTCGCGCGCCATCGCATAGGAGCGTTCGACAGCGTTTTCGGCCGGAATCTCAATGAAGTCGACCGTGCCGCTGATGCGGGTCGAAAGCCCCTCGGTCGGGAAGCGGGTGATCTTGTGAATGCCGGAAACGCCGCCGCTGAGCGCCGCCCAGTTGTCCTCCAGCCCGTGACCGAGCGAAGTGATGACGCCCATGCCGGTAACGGCGACGATCGGACGGCCGAGGTGGTCGGTGTAAGCTTTGCTCATGCTCGAGCTCCTTATTCCGCGGACAGCACGGCGATCCCTTCGCCGCGGGCATGGCCGATGGTCGTGACGATCGCCGCCTTGGCGGGCGCCGTCATCAGCGCTTCGGCAGGATCGAAGGGCGGTACCTTGGCCGCATGCCCGAGCGAAAGCGCGGCAAGGGCCATGCCGACCGGGAACTGCGCCTCGATACCGTGGCCGACGAGACCGCCATAGGCGCGGACCGGCCGTCCGGCCAGCTCCGAATCGAGGAAAGCCTTCTCGCGCCGCGCCAGGTCATGGAAGCCACTGGTGCCGGAAAAGACCACGGTCGACTGCGCCTCAAGCGCTGCGCCCGGCCGTGCCAGATCCCTAAGCCGTGCTTCAAGTCGGCCGTCCTCGCGGCTGCCCCGATCGCCTTCGATCGCACCAATGGTCGCATAGACGCGGGCGCCGCGGGCTTCGGCGTATTCGCGTGACTCCAGAACGAGGAAGGCGCCCACCGATCCCAGGATCATGCCGCCGCCGTTATCGGCTTTGCGCGACCAGATCGGATGCCACTCACCAAGGGCATGCCCCTGGATGGCTTCGATCAAAAGGATGATGTCGAGACGCTCGGCCGAAAAGGCGCCGCCGACGAGCGTATGCGTCGACTGCCCGGCCTTGATGCGGGCGAAGGCGGTTTCAATCGCCGAAATACCCGCCGCTTCCTCGCCCATGAAGGTGCGCGACGAGCCTGTCACCTTGTGCACGATCGAGATATTGCCGGCGAGCAGATTGGAAAGCTGGGCCAGAAAGAGCGTCGGGCGGAGCTCGGTCGTCAGCTTCTCGTTCAGAAGCTGTTCGCGATCGTTGCGCCTCAGGGCCTCGTCGACGATCAGCGAGTCGACATTGATGTCACGCTCGCCGCCACCGGCCGCGACGATCATATCCATGCTGCCGCAAGCTTCGAGATTGTCCTTGAGCCCCGCATCGTCCAGCGCGAGACCGGCTGCGAAGACGCCGAGACGCTGCCAATTCTCCATCTGACGCTGATCGCCGCGCTTGGCAATCTGCTGCGACCAGTCGATCTCCGGCAGAGGATGGACCGGATAGGGTGCAAAACGCTCCGTCTCGATGCGCGCCCTCGGCGGTTCGACGGCATTCAACAGGGCCACGTGCGGCTCGGCGCCAACCCCCTGGCTCGTTACAATGCCGACGCCGGTGATCACCACGTCGTTTGCGGATTTGGTCATCTTTACTTCTCCGAAGCGGCCGTCGCGGCCATCAATCCCACTTCCTCGGCGCGCTTGCGGACGATCTCGCCAAGCGGCACCTGATCGAACGGCATCGTCCTGAGCTTCAGCTGCGCGTCGCAGATCTTCTTGCCGCCCGAGGCGATCTTGGCCTTGGTCACCGCGAAGCCAGAGCCCTCGTGCTCGAGAAATGCTTCGATTTCGAGCTCGGCCGAAGGCTCGACGAATGTGCGCATCTTGGCGCCGTCGACCGACATCAGGAAGGGCATCGCCGCGAATTTGGTGGCGGCAAGCACGAGAAAGCCGGAAGCCTGTGCCATCGTTTCGATCAGTAGCACGCCGGGAACCAGCGGATAGCCGGGAAAATGGCCCTCGAACACCGGGCTCTTCTCCGGCACGACGGATCGCGCCGTGAGCCGGCCCGCCGCGAGATCGACGGATTCGACCCGGTCGACCATCTGGAAATATTCAAGCAGCATCAGGGCTCATCCCGTTCGTTTTGGGCTCAAGTAAAAATGCCGATGCCGCCTGTCAAGCGAAGGTCGCTGCAGGCGGCATCGGGAAACGGATCGAACCGTGTCAGCGGCGTGTCAATCAGGCCTTGGCCGCCCGAAGCTCATCGATTTTGGCACAGAGGTTCTTCAGCACGAAGTATTCCTCGGTCGACACCTTGCCTTCGTTGACTTCCTGGGTCCACTGCTCGAGCGGAATCTTGATGCCGAATTCCTTGTCGATCGCAAAGACGATGTCGAGGAAGTCCAGGCTGTCGATGCCGAGATCATCGATCGTGTGGCTTTCCGGCTTGATCGTCTCGCGATCGATCTCGCTCGTTTCCGCAATGATGTCGGCAACCTTGTCGAATGTAGCTGTCACGCGCTTACCTCTTGAAAATCGAGTCTTGGCGAACCCTATAGAAAAATGCACCGCAAAAGCCAATGCCTCCTGGTCTTTTGCCACTCAGATTTGAAAAACGGTGTTGCCAAACGGCGACCGGCTGCGGCTCGAGCGCAGATATGCGCCGGAAACGGGGGCCTGCACCTTCAAGCCGAGAATTGCAACATCGGCTGTTCACCCCCCCTCGGCTCGTCGTCGTGATCGCGCCGGCCGGAGCGCGGTTTTTAATCTCGATCAAGTGATCGCCAGCCAAAGCCGATAAATTGACATTCGCCGGACGCCGCCAGCGCCTCGTAGAGCGTCATCGTGCTCGGCAGCAGCTGCCGCAGCGTTGCGGGATCCACAGCCGAGACGCTGCGCGCATCTCCGCAAAGCCGTCGAAGGTCGTCATCATGCATGCAAACGAAGGCGCCGTCCTTCGTGAGGCGTATATCCGTCTCGATGGCATCTGCCCCAGCACCCTCGGCGGCACGCAGCGCCTCCACGGTATTCTCGGCAACAAGGGCAGCACCGCCGCGGTGCGCAATGATGAGAGGCTTGCGGCCGGAGCGACCAATCCACAAATCAGACGACATCGCCTTCTCCGACGCTGGACTTTCAGAATAGCAGGAACGGCAGAACGATGACGGCAGAGGCCAGAGCGAGTGCGGTGCAGGCGCCATAGAAGACGCCCACGGCGGCGTCGATATCGTCAATCGTTGCGACTGCGCGGCCGGAGCCGTTGATCATCGGCTCGTCCACCTTCGTTCCGCCGTAGACGCGCGGCCCGGCAAGCTGAATGTCGAGCGCGCCCGCCATCGCCGCCTCGGGCCAGCCGGAATTGGGCGAGCGGTGGAAGCCATGGTCGCGCTTTGCCACCTCGATCGCGGCTTTGGCCGCTTCGAGACCCCGTTTGAGACGGGCCCCAGCGGCAATGAGGAGAACCGAGAGCCGCGCCGCCGGAAGGTTGGCGAGGTCGTCGAGCCGCGCCGAGGCCCAGCCGAAATGAAGATACTTCGGGCTCTTGTGGCCGATCATCGAATCTGCAGTATTCAGCATCTTGTAGGCAAACAGGCCGGGAAGCCCGGCAACAGCGTACCAAAGGGCCGGAGCGACGACACCATCGGAAAGGTTTTCCGCGAGGCTTTCGATCGCCGCCCGGCAGACGCCGGGCTCATCCAGCGTTTTCGGATCGCGGCCGACGATCATCGACACAGCCTCGCGGCCACCCGCAAGACCGTCGCTGCGCAGGCCGTCAGCGACCTGGCGAACGTGATCGGCGAGGCTCTTCTGCGCGAGGAAAACGGCAACGGTCATTGCCTCGAGGACAAAACCAACAGCGCCGAGAACATCGAACAGGCGATTGAGCACCACACCGAACACGATGCTCGAGGCGAGGAGGACGAGGATGGTCACAATGCCCCGCATTTTCAGCCAGCCGCCGTCCGCCGCTCCACGATTGAGCGCCGCGTCGAAAACGCCGATCGCCTTACCGAAGAGCACCACCGGATGCGTTAGCCTCTCCCAGAGCCAGTCGGGATCGCCGACGAGGCGGTCGATGATGAGAGCCACAACGAGGACGAGGAAAATTTCGGCCGACATCTAGACTCCTGCCCGGCGCAAGGCTTCGGCCAGACGGCGGTCGCCAGCCGCGTCGGCGGCCAGCCCGATCCTCAGCCAACGCCGATCGTAGTCGAACTTGCGCGTCAGAATGCGCTCCTGGCAGAGCGCCGTATGAAGATCATATGCTCGTTCATGGTCGACGAGCGCGAAAAGCCCGGTGCCACCGATGACATCGATGCCGGCGCCGTGAAGCACTGCATGAAGCGCCGCATTCCGTTTGAGAATGCCATCCCTGATCGGCTTCGTGTCGCGTTCCATCAGCTTCGCCGAAACGGCGAGCGCCGGCCCTGACACCGCCCAAGGGCCAAGCCATTCGCGGAAGGATTCCGTGATCGACCCGCTTGCGACAACGAAGCCAAGCCTCAGGCCCGCGAGACCGAAGAATTTGCCGAAGGAACGGAAGACAACGACGTTGCCATGGGCGGCGACATCAGGGGCAACGCTTGCCTGAGGCTCGAGATCCCCGAAGGCTTCGTCGACGACGAGCAGGCCGTCGTGCGCCTTCATCGCCTCTGCCATGGCCAGAATTTCGTTGGGCTGGAAAAGCCGGCCGGTCGGGTTATTGGGATTTACGAGAACCACAATGCCGTGCGCCGCCGCGAGATCATCGGCGCGTGCGACAGTGTCGACGATGAAGCCCGCTGCCTTCAGGACGCGCGCGTATTCGCCATAGGTCGGCCCGAATATGGCGGCGCGCCTCGTCGGGTCAGCAAGCCGCGGCAGCAACTGAATGACGGCTTGGGTCCCGGGCACCGGCAGCGGCAGGAGATGGCTGGTCCTGTAATAGCCGCGTGCGGCTGTGCGCGCTGCCTCCTCCAGATGCCGATCCGGCAAGCGATGCCAGACCCGCGCGTCGATCTCCGGCAGTGCGACCGGACACGGATTGATGCCGGTCGAAAGGTCGAGCCAATCGTCGGGCGCACCGCCGAAGCGGGCCGCAGCCTCGGTGATTCCGCCGCCATGGACAATCGGCGCAATCATCGTCACTCCGCAAGATCGATGAGATGCATGAAGGAGCCGGCAACAGTCCCGCGGCGAAGGCCGGTGCGGCCGAGATCGACGCCTGCAGCATCCACCACGGCGAAGAGCGGCTCGGCCGCCCCTTCGGAAAGGATGGTCGAATAGTGAAATTCGTGCGCCGTCATCGGTCCCTCGAAAAACCCATTGTCGATCGGCGCGACGCGCCGGTAGCCGAGATGCCGCCTGCGCTCCGCGAAACTGGTGACGAGCGGCAACAGCCCAAGCATCTCGTAACGTCCGCCGCCCGCCGCGACAAGCCCTTCGCCCAGCGCCATGTAGCCGCCGCACTCCCCGTAGATGCGGACGCCTCGCCCGGCCGCAGCCTGCATTGCCATGCGGAAGTGCGAAGCACCGGCGAGCATCTCGGCGTGCAATTCCGGATAGCCGCCCGGCAGATATACCGCGTCGGCGCCGACATCGGGCGCTTCGTCATTCAGCGGTGAAAAGAACGAGATTTCCGCTCCCTGCCTGCGCCAGCCGGAGAGCAGATGCTCGTAACTGAAAGCGAAGGCGACGTCGCGAGCGACGGCGATCCGCTGGCCGAGCGGACTCAGTGCTTTCGCTTCCGGCGGCGTATCCGCCCGCAAGGGAAACGCTACGGCGAGGATGGCATCAACATCGCAGCCCGACGCGACGCGCATCGCCGCATGGTCGATGAAGGCTTCGAGCGCCCCGTGCTCGCCGGCCTGTACGAGACCCAGATGCCGTTCTGGCAGCGTCAACGCGCCATCCTGGCGCAGCACGCCGAAAATCGGGACGGCTGCGCGGTCGAGCGCGTCGCGCAGCATCGCCTCATGGCGGTCGCTGCCCACCCGGTTCAGGATGACGCCGGCGACGCGCACATCATCGCGGTGATCCATATAGCCGCGCACCAGCGCCGCGACCGAATGGGAGAGACGGGCGCAATCGACAACCAGGATCACCGCCAGCCCGAGCGTTGCGGCCAGATCTGCCGGCGATCCCGTGCCGTCGGCGGCGCCGTCATAAAGCCCCATCATCGCCTCGATGATGAGCGTGGAGCCGTCCTTCGTCGCGGCCGCAGCGTTGGCGAGGCGCAGTTCCGGCCGCATCGCCCAGGGATCATAGTTGAGACAGGGCTTGCCGCTTGCGGCGGTGTGGAAGGCCGGATCGATGTAGTCCGGGCCCGCTTTGCCTGGTGCGATGGAAAAGCCGCGCCGCGTCAGCGCCCGCAGCAGGCCGAGCGTCACCGTTGTCTTGCCCGAGCCGGAGCTCGGGGCAGCAATCATCAGACCGCTCATGCCGGGTTCCGGCGTATGCGGTTCGAGAATGGGTCCGCGGTAAGCGCGCGGCCACTGAGCGCGCCCACCCAGTCGAGCGACGGACGCAGCCGAACGACTTCCCCGACGACGACGATTGCCGGCGGCTCCAATCCCGAAGCCGCAACATCGGTTTCGGCACGGGAAAGCGTGGTCTCAAGCACCACCTGCTCAGGCGTCGCCGCATTGCAGACGAAGGCGACCGCCTCGTCGGGCGAACGGCCGGCGGCGATGAGGTTCGCCGAAATCTGACCGATATGCTTCATCGCCATGTACATGACGATGACCGGCGACCCCTTGGCGATGCCTTCCCAATTGATCCGGTCCGGCACCACGCCGGAGGAATCGTGGCCGGTGAGGAAGGTGACTGCGTGATTGACTTCACGATGGGTCACCGGAATGCCGGCATAGGCAAGCCCGCCAATGCCCGCGGTGATGCCGGGCACGATGCGGAACGGAATACCGTGCTCGACAAGCGTCAAAGCTTCCTCGCCGCCGCGGCCGAAGACAAACGGGTCACCGCCCTTGAGGCGCAGGACTCTGAGCCCGGCGCGGGCCAGTTCGACGAGGCGGAGCGAGATGTCGCGTTGCTTCGGCGACGGCTTGCCGCCGCGTTTGCCGGCAAATTCGAGTGCGGCGCTCGGCTTGGCAAGCTTCAGGCAATCGGCATTCACCAGCGCATCATGAACGATCACATCCGCCTGGCGGAGCGCATTGGCGGCATGAAGCGTCAAAAGCCCCGGGTCACCGGGTCCGGCACCGACGAGCCAGACCGAACCGGGATCGAGTTCGGCAAGGCCGGCAAAAAACGCATCCGTCACGGCTTGTTACTCCGGGCCTGGCGAAACATCTGAACTAGTTCTCTTTGGAAGGAAATTACGGCAGAGCATTGAATCTGCGCATCAAACACGGAATGGTTGGCAGTACGAACCATCAGACGGTCTCCGAGGCGCCTGTTGCGGCACTGTGAGGTCCGGCGTAGTGGCGCGGCCCCGCGATCGCTGCCGTCGCGCGGGCCGAGCGGATCTTCGGAACGAGCAGGACTGCATCGCACCCTGCCCCCGCCAGCGCCGCTCCCTCGGCGACGCCATGGCAGCCTGTATGGGCAAAGACGATCTCGGAAGGATTCTGCAGTCGGGCCGCCTCCGCCTCGAGCGTCGCCGCCTCGAAGAAGCGGACGGGCACCGAAAACCGCCGGCCCGCCGCATGAATGGCGGGCTCCTCGGAGCGCGCGTCAAGCGAAGCGACGAACGCGACATCTCCTTCGGCCGCGCCCGCGTCAGCGAGCGCCTGCTCGGCAAGCGCGATCACTTCCTCCGGTTTGGCGTTTCGCTCGCAGCCGAGGCCGAGAACAAGTTTGGCGGTCGGGTCTGGTCTCTTGACCGAAGGCATCTGCGGCGCGGCTCCCCGGCAGCGCCCCGCATCCATCCGGACGCACAAAGCCGCTGCGACTCATTGAACATCTGCGCGGCTTACTCCAATACCCACTGGTGTTGGAACCGCGCAGCGGTCGGCGTTCCAAACGAAGCGCCGGCCTGGGCAGACAGCCGCACCGGTCAGGACAGCACCGGATCGGGCCCCCTGAATGGGTCGACCGCACCGGACGCTCTTTCGATCCGCTCGCACGGACGCCGTCGTATGATCGTCATTTCTACCGAAGGCCTTCCGGGCGGTCAAACCGGATTGCGGCATCCCGGCGTCGTAAACGGTCCATCGGGCAGCGTCGGCAATGGATGCGCCGCCGTTCTGGCCAACGAAGGCAACGAGCCTGCAGCAGAAGAACAGCATTTTCTGCAGAAATTGCCGCCGACGAGCCTTTGCTTTTCGCGGCCGGCTCTGACACAAGGCGGAAGCAATTCCATTTCGTCTCGAGCCCTCCGTGACCGATCTCGCCCTTCATCTCCTGCTCTTTCTGTTCGCGGCCGCCTTCATCGCCGGCTTCATCGATTCGATTGCCGGCGGTGGCGGGATGGTCACCATTCCGGCCATGCTGATCGCCGGCATTCCGCCGCTCGAAACGCTTGGGACCAACAAGCTGCAATCGCTCTTCGGCTCCGGTTCCGCTAGCATCGCCTATGCGCGACACGGCCATGTCAATCTGAAGGAACAGTTGCCGATGGCGCTGATGTCGGCCGCGGGGTCCGTGTTCGGCGCATTGATCGCGACGGTCGTTCCAGCCGATGCGCTCAAGGCAGTGCTACCCTTTCTGCTGATCGCGATCGCCGTCTATTTCGGCTGCAAACCGAATGTCGGCGATATCGAAAAGCACCGCCGCATGTCGGCATTTCTCTTCACCCTCACCTTCGTGCCGCTAATCGGTCTCTACGACGGGGTTTTCGGACCAGGTACGGGCTCGTTCTTCATGCTCGGCTTCGTCTCGCTTGCCGGCTACGGCATCCTCAAGGCGACGGCCCACACGAAGTTCCTGAATTTCGGCTCCAATCTGGGCGCCTTCATCGTCTTCGTTCTCTACGGCGTCGTTCTCTGGAAGGTGGGGCTGATGATGGGCGCGGGCCAGTTTCTCGGCGCGCAAGTGGGCTCCCGCTATGCGATGGCGAAGGGGGCGAAGATCATCAAGCCGCTGCTTGTCATCGTCTCGATTGCGCTCGCGATCCGCCTGCTGGCGGACCCGGCGCATCCGTTGAGGATCTGGCTGGGCATCTAAATTTCCAGCTCGCGCACCGATGAAAACTGCGCTTCCGTCGCCTTGGCGCGTTCCCCAACGTGTTAACCAAGACGCGAAAGGCTCGGATGAACCTCTAGTCGCTAGAGAGTGTGACGTCGTCTGCGTTATCCCGAAGCGCGACAGCCTGAAGGCAAGATCGCCGCAAAACCAATGCCGTTCGCCCCCGAGGAGCCCCGATGTTCACGACGATCCCTGCGATCCTCATGCTTGTTCTCGGCCTCTTTACGCTGGCGCTGGCGATCCATCGCCGCCTTCAGACGGGGCGATCCCCTGTTGTCCTGACCTATGGCGACGATGCCGAAGGTTTCGCCGGCCGGCTTTTTCGCGTCATCGTCGCGGCGCTTATCCTACATCTGCTCGCCGTGGCGATCGTTCCCGCAAGCGTCGATGCCCTCCTTGGGCGGATCCCGGCTCTCGATCAGTCGCCACTCGCCTGGCTCGGGCTGGCGTTGATGGCTCTGGGCGTGCTGACGATGCTGTCGCAATGGTCGATGCGCGGTTCCCGGAAGATCGGGATACCCGAGGCGCAGGATGCCCCGCTCGTCACCGATGGCCTATATGCTTTCTCCCGCAATCCCATTTATGTCGGCATGGTGACGGCGCTGGTCGGCACCGTGCTTGCCGTCCCGAACGTCCTCTCGTTGGCACTTGCCCTTTCCGCCTGGATCTCGATTTCCTACAGATCCGCATGGAGGAAGCACATCTCTCCGACGCCTTCGGTGAAGCCTATCTGCACTATCGCCGGCGCGTTAGACGCTGGCTTTGACGGTCATGACAGCAAAGGCCATCGCGAGCTCTCGCCCATCAGAACTCGATGCCCTTCTGCGCCTTGATGCCGGAGCGGAACGGATGCTTGACGAGTTCCATCTCGGTCACAAGATCGGCGATCTCGATCAGACCTTCCTTGGCGTTGCGGCCGGTCAGCACCACATGCGTCATGTGTGGCTTCTCCTCCTGGAGGAAACGTACGACCTCGGCGATGTCGATGTAGTCGTAGCGGAGCGCGATGTTGATCTCGTCCAGCAGCACCATGGAATTGCGCTCGTCGCGGATCAGTTCCTTCGCCTTCTCCCAGGCTTTCTCCGCCATCGCCACGTCGCGGGCGCGGTCCTGCGTCTCCCAGGTAAAACCTTCGCCAAGCGTGTAGAACTGGCAGAGATCGCCGAAATGCTTGTCGATCAGATCGCGCTCGCCGGTCTGCATGGCACCCTTGATGAACTGCACGACGGCGCAGGGCATGCCGTGGGCGATGTGGCGGAAGATCATTCCGAACCCGGCCGTCGACTTGCCCTTGCCCTTGCCCGTGTGGACAATGACCAAGCCCTTCTCGTCGGTCTTCGTTGCCATGATCTTGTCGCGCGCCGTCTTCTTCTTCGCCATCTTCATGGCGTGACGGGCTTCGTCCTTCTCGGCGACCGGCTCGCCGGTATTTGCGGTTTCGTCGCTCATAATGTCCTCCCTATTCGTTTCCGGCGCGCGGACGGTCAGTCGCCGCGCCGCCGGACAGGCTGTTCAGTTCAAATCGCGCCGAGTTGGAACGCGGGGTCCACAGACCGCGATTGACCGCCTCCAGGAGCCGCTCGGCGATCTCAGCAAGTGCGGCCGGGTTCTTGTCGCGCAGGAAGCCGAGAACCTTCTCGTCGGCGATGAAGGCGCGGTAGGCCGCCTCGAAATGATGGTCGCGCACGGCGCCCGTTGTCGCGGCGAAGGCGAACATGTAATCGACCGTCGCCGCAATCTCGAAGGCGCCCTTGTAGCCGTGGCGCATGACCCCATCGATCCACTTCGGATTGACGACGCGGGCCCGCACCACGCGGCCGATCTCCTCATCGAGCGAGCGGATCACCGGCTTTTCCGGGCGGGAGTGATCATTGTGGTAGATCGCCGGGCGCTTCCCCTTGAGATGCTCCGTGGCGGCGCTCATCCCCCCTTCGAACTGGTAGTAGTCGTCGCTGTCGAGTAGGTCGTGCTCGCGGTTGTCCTGATTCTGGACGACGGCCTCGATCGTCCGCAGGCGCTCCTCGAAAAGCCCGCGCTCCGCCTTGCCGTCTTCGCCTGCGCCATAGGCGTAGCCGCCCCAGGTGAGATAGGCCTCGGCGAGATCGCTGCGCTTGTCCCAGCCTTTTTCGTCGATCAGCGCCTGAAGACCCGCTCCGTAAGCGCCGGGTTTCGCGCCGAACACGCGATAGGAGGCGCGCCTTGAGGCTTCTTTCGGCTCGATACCCCTTTCCTCGAGCCGCCGGGCTTCGGCCCGCATCCGGGCGGCGATCATGTTGTCGGCGTCGTCTTCGTCGAGCGCGCCAATGGCACGGATCGCCTTGTCAAAGAGTGCGATCTGCTCCGGAAAGGCGTCGCGGAAGAAACCGGAAATCCGCAAGGTAACGTCGACGCGCGGGCGGCCGAGCACGGCAAGCGGCACGATCTCGTAGCCTGTGACACGACGCGACGCCATATCCCAGACCGGCTTGGCGCCGATCAGCGCCAGCGCCTGGGCAATATCGTCACCGCCGGTGCGCATGTTGGACGTTCCCCAGGCCGTCAGCCCGAAGGAGGACGGCCATTCGCCATGGTCCTGCAGATAGCGGCGGATCAGCAACTCGGCCGACTTCTTGC
This sequence comes from Sinorhizobium sp. BJ1, assembly GCF_002531555.1. Lineage (NCBI taxonomy): Bacteria > Pseudomonadati > Pseudomonadota > Alphaproteobacteria > Hyphomicrobiales > Rhizobiaceae > Sinorhizobium > Sinorhizobium sp. BJ1. The sequence goes on along the minus strand of NZ_NWTH01000005.1, from coordinate 144,907 downwards.
CGAGCTCATAGGCCGCCGGGGTCGGCACGGCGCGACTGTCGACGGAATAGAAGTTGCGACCGGTCGGCAGCACGTCTGGACGGCCACGCGTCGGCGCGCCGGAAGGGCCGGGCGCCACGAAGCGACCGTCGAGACCGGTGAGAAGGCCGTTGATCTCGGCCGCGCCCGAACGCTGGATGGAAGGCCTGAGCCGCCCGTCGATCTCCTCGAGGACGGCCTGGGTGTTGGCCCAATCGTCCGGGCAAGCGATTTCGCCCGACACCAGTTTCGTCGCGAGAAGTTCGATGCGCTCGACTGTGTCGCCGGCAGTGCGCCAGGGGGCGTCCGTGAGATTAGCCAGGAAACCGGGTTTCGGGCCGGTCCAGGGTGTGGAGAGGATGCAATCGAGGGGATCGAAGGGATGTGAGCGAGCAGCAACAACCCCCTCTTCCCTGCCGGGCATCTCCCCCACAAGGGGGGAGTGTGACTCGCTGCTGCCACTCGTTCCCGCAACTCTGTCAGAAACTGCGGCACCATCGGAAGTCGCAGGACGCATCTCAAATTCGACCGCCGTCGAAGAGGGAGCGCTTGCCTCCAGCCTCTCCCCCCTTGTGGGGGAGATACCCGGCAGGGCAGAGGGGGTTTGGCCACCCAACCCCAGATCCGCCGCTATCGCCCGCTGCAGACTCTGGTCGCCGCCCTCGCCCAAACCGCGCGGCACCCGGGCGAGCGCCACGGTGAGATCGGTCAGCAGCCGCCCCTCCGGCGCCATGCCGAAGACATGCAGCCCATCGCGGATCTGCATCTCCTTGAGGTCGCAGAGATAGGCGTCGAGCTTTTCGAGCGCCTTGTCGTCGCTATCGCCCTTATCGATGCCGGCGTCATGGTCGAGGCCGATATCGCGCACGAGATCGAGGATCTGGCGACTGAGCAACCGCAGCCGCCGCGGATCGCCGCCGGCCGCCTCGTAATATTCGTCGACCAGGGCCTCTAGGTCCTTGAGCGGTCCGTAGGACTCGGCCCGTGTCAAGGGCGGCGTCAGATGGTCGATGATCACGGCGCTGGTGCGGCGTTTCGCCTGCGTCCCCTCTCCCGGGTCATTGACGATGAAGGGATAGAGGTGCGGCGTCGGGCCGAAGACGGCCTCCGGATAGCAAGCCTCCGAAAGTGCCAGCGCCTTGCCGGGCAGCCATTCGAGATTGCCGTGCTTGCCCATATGGATGATCGCGTCGGCAGCAAAGACCTGGCGCAGATAGGCATAGAAGGCGAGATAGCCGTGCGGCGGCACGAGATCCGGGGCGTGATAGGTTTCCTTGGGATCGATATTGTAGCCGCGGGCCGGCTGGATGCCGACAAGGACGGCGCCGAAGCGGGCAAGCGGCAGCGCGAAGGCGCCATCGAGAAAGAAGGGGTCGGCCTCCGGCGCACCCCAGCGCTCGCGCACCTCCTGCTGAATCTTTTTCGGAAGAGCGGCGAAGAAGCCCTTGTACTCACGCAGGGAAATCGTCTCGCGGATTTCCCGGTCGCGGCTCGCCGCATTGGTCGGCCCGGCCATCAGAAAGCGGATCAGCGCATCGCCGTCCTCGGGCAGGTCGCCGATTGCATATCCTTCCGCCGCCATTGCCTTCAGCACCTGGATCGTGCCGGCCGGCGTGTCCAAGCCGACGCCATTGCCGAGACGGCCGTCGCGGTTCGGATAATTGGCCATCACGACGGCGATGCGGCGCGCCTTCGGCCGAGTGCGACGCAGCCTCGCCCAGTTGGCAGCGAGCCGTGCGGCGAAGCGAACACGATCGGCAAGCGGCTCGTGGCCGACGATGTTGGCTTCCACGAGCGGGTCGTAGACCGATGCCGCCTTGAAGGAGACGGCGCGCGAAAGGATGCGTCCGTCCACCTCCGGCAGAGCGACATTCATGCCGAGATCGCGCGCCATCAGCCCCTGCGGCGAGGCTTCCCACGCTTCCCGAGAAGAAGCGGAAAAGATCACCTGCAAAACCGGCGCGCCGGTGGATTCCAGCACCGTCGGCTGGCGGTCGGCGCCGGGTGCCGAGACGGCAAAGCCGGTGGCGTTCATCACCACGTCGGGTGCGGCTTCGGCAAATATCGCCTCGAGCGTGCCGATCGAGACCTGATCCTTGAGGCTGGAAATGAAGACGGGAAGCGCGCGCATTCCCTCCTCGGCCAGCGCCTCGATCAATGCCTCGACGGGTTTGGTCTCACCGCTCTGGACGAGGGCGCGGTAGAAGCAGATGGCGACGGTGGGGATGGATTCCTTCGTCTCTTTGGAAGCCTTGCCCCCCTCTGCCAAACGCATCCACTCGCCGACCCCGATCACGCCTTCGCCCGGCCACCAGATGCCGGCCTTGAGCAAGGGGCGCGCTGGCTGCGGCTTCTCGCCTCCATCGATCAGCGCCTCGGCATAGTCGAGGAACAAGCCCGCATTGTCGGCACCGCCCTCGGTGAAATAGGCCCAGAGACGCTGACGGTCTTCCGCCGAAACGGTCGAAAAAGGTTCAAGGCCGGGGTCTGGCTTGTCGTCACCCGGCAGAACGGCGATCTGGAACTTGCCAGCGACGGCCGCGGCATAGAGCGCCTCCAGTATGTAGCGAAAATAGCTGGCGCCGCCGAGCGGCCGGACGACGATCAGCTTCGCACGACGCGCCGTGCGTTCGACATAGGTGTCGACCGACATCGGATGCATGAGCGCCATCAGGCTGGCGATACGCAAGGTCTTCGCACCCGTGCGCCTGCGATGGGCGGCGGCGATCGAGGCGAGTTCCGTATCGGCCGCCGACAGAAACAGGATATCGGCCGGGCTTTGGCCGAGATCGATCGCTTCGTTGCCGTCCGCGATCGTGCCTTTCTGGGCTAGGAGGAGATGCATGGATGCTCCTCGTGGATGGCGTGAGAAGACCCGTCTCCAACACCTCCCCACAAGGGGGTGGGGGTGGGGCTGAACCGTGCCCGACGCGTCGGTTCGCCAAGCATCAGCCGTTTGTGCCATGCCGCCGTGCCTCTTGACCGGCAGCGTTGCGGCGGACGCCAACGAAGCCCCTCCCCCTTGTGGGGAGGGGCTGGGGCGGGGTTATTCCCATACGCGCTCAAAATCGCCTCACACCAGCGCCGAGATTGCCGCGCGCACCGCGGTCTCGTCCATGTCGTGCAGGCCGATGACGACGAGGCGCGTGCCGCGCGTCTCGCCGGGTGCCCAGGCGCGGTCGTAATATTGATCGACGCGGGTGCCGACCGCCTGGATCAGGAGACGCATCGGCTTGCCGGGTACATCGGCGAAGCCTTTGAGCCGCAGCACGTCGTGCTTGGCAATAACCCCCTTGAGACGGTCGACGAAGACAGCTGGATCGGCGATCGCTCCGAGCTCAACAACAAAGCTGTCGAACTCGTCGTGGTCGTGCTCCTCGCCGGCCTCATGCTCCATCTCGTGATGCGATTTGCGGTTGGCGATCTCGCCTTCCGTGCCGACCCCGAGGCCGAGCAGGATCGCGGCCGCCACCTCGCCGTTCCTTGCCTCGATCATCGTCGGCTTGCGACTGATACGCGAGGCAACCTCTTCGCGTACGGACTTCAGGCCGGCGGCATCGATAAGATCGGTCTTGTTGAGAACAATGAGGTCGGCGGCGGTCAGTTGGTCCTCGAAGAGCTCTTCGAGCGGGCTCTCGTGGTCAAGGTTGTCGTCATTGACGCGCAGTGCGTCGACCTTGTCGTGATCGTCGGCAAAACGGCCCGCGGCAACGGCGGCGCTGTCGACGACGGTGACGACGCCATCGACCGTCACTTCGCTGCGGATGTCCGGCCAGTTGAAGGCGGCGACCAGCGGCTGCGGCAGGGCCAGACCAGAGGTCTCGATAACGATATGGTCGGGGCGGTTCTCGCGCTCGAGCAATTTCGTCATTGTCGGTATGAAGTCGTCGGCGACGGTGCAGCAAATGCAGCCGTTGGTGAGTTCGATAATGTCCTCTTCCGAGCAGGCTTCCGCTCCGCAGCCTTTCAGCACGTCGCCGTCGACGCCGAGATCGCCGAACTCATTGATGATCAGGGCGATCCGCTTGCCGTCGGCATTCTGCAGCAGATTGCGAATCATCGTCGTCTTGCCGGCACCGAGGAAGCCGGTGATGACGGTGGCGGGGATCTTGCCCGGTTGGGCCTTCGCGAGTGTCATGAATCAACCCTTCATTTTCAGCGGCAACCCAGCCGCGACGAAATAAACTTCGGCGGATTTCTCCGCGACGATCTGATGGAGGCGGCCGGCATGATCGCGAAAGTCGCGCGCCATGCGGTTCTCCGGAACGATGCCGAGACCGACCTCATTCGAAACGAAGACAAGCCGCGCCCGTGCCGCCGGAAGCAAGGCGGCAAGATCCGCGAATTCGGCTGCCATGTCGCGCCCCTCCATCATCAGGTTTGTCACCCAAAGCGTGAGGCAGTCGACAAGGATGGCGCACCCCGGAGCATCCAGGCGGCGAAGCAGTCCGGAAACATCGATCGGCTCCTCATGCGTCGTCCAGCCCTTGCCCTGCCGCGCGGCCTGGTGGTGAGCGATGCGGTCGCGCATTTCCTCGTCATAGGCGCGGCCGGTCGCGACATAATGCATCGGGAGCCCCGAGGCTTCGACGAGCTTTTCAGCGAAACTGGATTTTCCGGAGCGCGCGCCGCCGAGCACGAGGACTGGGCCGGCGTTCGAGATTGTCATCCGACCCGGCCTCGCGCGATGAAACCTGTGGGGCTAGGACGGCCATAGGAAGCGGCTGCGTGACCAGCACGCGCAGAAGACAATGTGTAAGCCACGACAACCTCCGTGCTGGCGTTGGGGAGAACTCCCCCGGGCGAAATGCCCTGATGGACGGCAGGTCTCCTGGCTCTCGGCGTCACGGGCAAGCACTGCGCAGGTGCGCGCAGCGATGCTGGGCCCGAACGGGTCCGCCTCGCCTTCCCGGCGTTTGCTGGCTCGTGAAGGCGGACGATTCGTAGAAGAAGAGGCGTCCAGCCCAGCTGCTCACGATACCACGCCAGTGGCTTTTCCGGCGCGCCCTCCGATCCCGCGAAAACTGCCCCGTGCAGGTTCATCGGAAGAGGAGCGGCATGCCCAATGGCGAACCCTGACCGTTCTACAGTCGCGGGGTCGGCTGCGATAAGGGCGCCCGGTGTGGGTCCGCCCGTCACATTCCCATTTACTCCCCCGCGCCGCTTCGGTGCGGGGGAACCATCCATCGTCGTTAATTATGAAGCGCAGGCGGCAAAGTCAATCGACCGGCTGCGACGCGAGGCCGGCGAATTGCGGCAGCGCGGCCGCGTCGCCGACCGTATCCGATCCTCATACTCCAAACGGGTAGGCAGACACCCTTCCCCACCGCATGGTAAAACGCGCATCTCGAACCTGACGCGGGATACATGTTTCGCACAGGTTTTTCGATCATGTCCATGGCACTGAGTTTCTCAGTACAGCCTTGGTGGGGGGTGCGATGGCATATCTGCGTCGTGCCGCATTTGTCGCGCTAAGCGTCGCGCTTTACGGCTCTATGCCAAGCAAGGCCGCCGAACCAATCGGCCAGGCGATCCGCATCCAGACCCAGGTGAGCGGGGCGCGCGGACCGCTGGTCGTCAGGGACCCGGTCCATCGGGACGAGCGGATTCGAACATCCAGATCGGGACTCGGCCAGTTCGTGTTCCGAGATGGAAGCAAGCTCGCCGTGGGTGCCGGCTCGTCGGTCGTCATTGACAGGTTCGTCTTCGACGACTCGAAATCGGTGCAGAAGCTAACCGTTGCGGCGGCGAAGGGAACATTTCGCTGGATCAGCGGCAACTCGAAACACGCGGCCTATGAGATCCTGACGCCGGCCGGAACGATAGGCGTTCGAGGCACCGTCTTCGACTTTTACGTCGGCGGCGACGGCACGACCGCGGTGGTCCTCTTGAGCGGCGCTGCCGAATTTTGCGGCCGAGGAGGCTGCCAACAGCTGACACGGCGCTGCGACTGTGTCGTCGCCCGCCCGAATGGCGACATGACACGTACAAGGCGGGTCGATCGGAGCACCCTCAGGACACTCGGCAATCAACAGGCGCTGCCGTTCCTCTCCGGCAAGCAGCAGCTCTCGCCCGGATGGAGCGGCACCGGCTGCGGCCTCTCAGCGGCGATCCAAATCCGTCCTGATCCGCCACCCCCCCGTGCCGCGCCGCCAACCAAAACGGCTCCCCCTATCGAGAAGCCGCCCAAACCAGATAAACCCAGCAAGCCCGACAAGCCCAGCAAACCAGATAAGCCCAGCAAACCAGATAAGCCTAGCAAACCAGACAAACCCAGCAAACCGGACAAGCCCAGCAAACCGGACAAGCCCAGCAAACCGGACAAGCCCAGCAAACCGGACAAGCACGGCAAGCCGGACGGACATAAGGATAGACTGAGCAAGCCCGACAGGCCCCACAAGCCAGACGGGCCACGTGACCATGATCACTCGCGTTACGATCGGACGCCAGGATGATGGTGATTGCAATTGAGATCTTGAGAGAAGCAGCGCGGTCCCCGGCGGCGAAGCCGCCCTACTCGGCAACCGCGTCCTTCGCCGTCGGCTCATTGACGAAGTGATCGCCGCGCCGCGAAATCCGGCGGTAGAAGTCCGACAAACCTGGCGCCAGCGCGGACGCCTTGAGCTTTGCGGCTCCCAGAGTGCGACGGCTCTCGGTGGAGCGCGTGCGCAAAGCCTCAATCAGCCGCCGGTGGATATCCTGCAACTCGGTGAATTCGCCAGAGGCGGCAAGTCGCTCGTCACCCACGGTTGCAAAGAGCCTCGTTCGCATGCTCTTGCCCTTGAGCCCCAACGCTCCGGCCTCTAGCAAGGCACAACCACCAGCCAATTTTGCCGTCGTCTCGGAGACAAGGATATCGAAACCGACCTCCTTGCAAGCGGATTCGATGCGCGCCGCCACATTGACGGGGTCGCCAACGGCCGAATAGTTGAAATGCGTCTCGGCTCCCATGTTGCCAACGCAGGCAAGCCCCGTGTGGATGCCAATGCCGATCGCGACCTTTTGTCCCGCTCCAAAACCGAAAGCGTCCTTGTCATTGAGGCGAGCAAGCGTTTCTCGCATGGCCAAGGCGGCACGAACGGCCTTGCGTGGATGGTCGGCGACGTCGACGGGCGCATTCCAGAAGGCCATGATCGAATCGCCGATGAATTTATCGAGTGTGCCCTCGTTTTCGATGACATGCCGGCTCAACGCATCGAGCAGCGTATTCAAGAAACCGACGACCTCCGTCGGCGCCAATCGTTCGCTGATCTCGGTGAAATTGCGGACATCGACGAACATGATAGTCAATTCGCGATCGTCTCCGCCGAGGCGCAAGGCGTTCTGCGTGTGCTCGATGCGATAGAGCAGCGAGGGCGACAAATATTGACCGAAGGCGCGCCGCACGACGCGGCGCTCCCTATCGGTCACGAGGAAGCGGTAGGCCGTTGCCGCGAAGTGCGTGATCGACGCGGCAAGGATGGGGGCAAGCGGGTCGAGGAGCAGTCCCAGATGGAGAAAGGCGACCCAGGAGGCCGCGAGAGCCAGTCCGGTGATCAATAGCCCGCAGGCGAGCGCCACGCCCGGGCTGACGAAGGTCGTCAGCACCACGAGCAGACTGCCAGCAACCGCGATCGAAAGGATCTCAAGTCCGTTGGCCCAGTCCGGACGCGAGAGGAAGCGACCGGACAGGATCTGCTCGACGGCCTGGGCATGGAGCGAGACGCCGGGGACGTTGTGCCCGAGAGCCGTGGTCCGGATGTCCAGCAAACCGGCAGCCGACGTGCCGACGAAGACGATGCTGCCTTCGACCGCGGCGCTAACCTCCTGGGGAGCGGCGGCTGAGAGCACCTGGCCGGCCGACACATATCTCTCGGCCCGATCCTCGCTGACATAGAGCCAGAGTTCGCCGGTCGCCGTGACCGGAACGGCAAAATCGCCGATCTTGATCCGGGTTATGGTATCGGGCACATCCGTTGCGCCCGCCAGGAGATAGGTGGAGGCGCCCTGTGCGACACGCAGCGCCTCGAGTGCCAGATTCGGATAGAGTTGCTCGCCGTCGCTGAGAAGAAGAGGGATCGCTCGTACGACCGCCGTCGGGCTGCCCGGATTGAGGCTGATATGCCCGATGCCGGTCGCATTGGCCTCGAGCTGCGGCCGGAGCGGCGTTGCGGCCGTGAGACGCGGCGGTGCATCGAACGGGCTTTCGCCCGTGAAGGCGAAACCTGCCTTGACCGGCGGTCGATAATTTCCCTCGGTCGACAGGCCGAAACCCAGCACGACCGGCTTATCGGCAATCGCGCCGGCAAAGATCTCGTCATTGTCCGGCAGTCGTTCCAGCATAGCGGGATCGATCCCCATGACGTCACGCACAACGGTGCGCGGCGACAGTCGATCGGGCTCGGCGAAGAGGATGTCAAAGGCAATGACGGCGGCACCCATCTCCGAGAGCCTGTTCACCAGGGCGGCCAAGCGGTCCCTTGGCCAAGGCCACTGGCCGAATTCCCTGAGCGACGCCTCATCGATATCGACGACCCGCACGGGGAGGTTTTCGAAGGGCCGCGGCGCCAGGCGCTGGTACTCGTCGAAGGTGATCTCGCGGGCGAATCTCAGCAATTGCGGATCGTTTGCACGCAGCACCGTCAGCGCCGCGACAATTGCCAATCCGATAAGGACGCCGACCAACTGGGCGCGTGTCATAATCGCCGACCTTTGTGCCGGACGGCGGCACGACCGGCTTCTCTCAAGAAAAACAGGTCTGCCGCCTCGCCGGCCATGCTGCATCCTTCGCAGCGGCCTTGCAATATCGACCAACGGGGGAGTCTCACGGGATGGCAGCGCTACAACTTGCTACCCAAGCAAGCGGTCGAGCCAGGCGCGGTCGAGCACGCCCTCCAGTTCGGCGGCAATCTCGTCCAGCGCGCTGTCGACCGACTGACGATAACTCGCTTTGCCGGCTTCAATCCCCAGGCTCCTCAGCAGTGCGGCGCGGTAGGCATCGCTGCCGAAGAGACCGTGGAGGTAGGTTCCCATCACCCGGCCATCGGGCGACATCGCCCCATCGGGGCGGCCGTCGATCGTCACGGGCGCGCGTTCGCAATCCGGCCCGATGGTCTCGCCGAGATGGATCTCGTAGCCCTCGAGTGCCACGCCATGCTCCAGCGACCAGGCGCGGCTGTTGCGAACGGTCTTTTCCGGTGCCATCTCCGTTTCCGCCGAAAGCAGCCCTAGCCCGGCAATCTCGCGCTCGCTTCCTTCGATGCCGAGCGGATCGGTAACCCGGACGCCCAGCATCTGATAGCCACCACAGATGCCGATCACCCGGCCGCCGCGCCGGACGTGGCGCTCGAGATCGCGGTCCCAGCCCTGCGCGCGAAAGTCTCTGAGGTCCGAGATTGTCGATTTCGAACCGGGGATGACCACAAGCCCCGCGTCCTCCGGCAGCGGCATGCCCGGCCGAACGAAGACGAGCTCGACTTCCGGTTCTGCCGCAAGCGGATCGAGATCGTCGAAATTGGCAATGCGCGACAGGACGGGCACGGCGACCTTCAAGGCCTTGCCGCCGCCGCGCGCCAGCTTCTCGAGAACGACGGAATCCTCGGCCGGCAGCCGCCCGGCGCTTTTCAGCCAGGGCACTACACCGAAGCAAGGCCAGCCGGTGAAGCGGCCGACGGCCGCGATACCATCGTCGAAAAGCGTGACGTCGCCGCGAAACTTGTTGATGAGATAGCCGGTGACCATCCGCCGGTCGTCCTCCGGCAGGATCGCGTGGGTGCCGACAAGCGAAGCGATGACGCCGCCGCGATCGATGTCGCCGACGAGAACGACCGGGACATTGGCGCGCGTGGCGAATCCCATATTGGCGATATCGCCGGCTCTGAGGTTGATTTCGGCCGGCGAACCAGCACCCTCGACGACGACGAGATCCGCGCCGGCCGAGATATGCTCGAAACTCTCCATCACCGTGCCGAGCAGCTTCGGCTTCAGCGCCTGATATTCCCTGCCCTTGGCCTGCCCCGCGACCTTGCCCTGCAGGATGATTTGGCTGCCGACATCGGATTGCGGCTTCAGAAGCACCGGATTCATGTGCACCGACGAGGGCACGCGCGCGGCGAGCGACTGCAGCCACTGCGCCCGGCCGATTTCACCACCGTCATCGGAGACGGCCGCGTTGTTCGACATGTTCTGCGGCTTGAAGGGCATCACCCTCAGGCCGCGATTGGCGGCGAGCCGGCAGAGGCCCGCCACCAATACCGATTTTCCGACATCCGAGCCGGTCCCCTGGAGCATGATCGCGCGTGTCATGCGATCTCCGTAGCATCGAAAGCTTCTGTCGCAAAGCCCTGTCTCGACGTCATTTCACCGCATTTGCGCAGGCTCCGATCACGGCGTGTGTCACCCGCTCATCAAGCTTGCGACGAACCTTGGAGCGCTGGCCAAAATGCGACATGCGACGCCGAGTTTGGCATCGAGAAATATCCGCCGCACGCCTATATCGCCGCCATCGCAACAACCGGAAATGAGCCCGGACTCCCAAGGCAGGAAAAATCCATGCTATTCATCTTCAGCAAACCCAACTTCGTTCAGATCGCCTGGAATTCACAGGCGCCGCGCAGTCAGTCCCGCGTCCGCAATATGCCGGTCGATTCCCCGTTAGGCCCCCTCGGCTTTATCCGCACCTCAAACGTCGGATAATCGGCTTTTCGTGCTCTGACTTTTGGCGGCATTCTCGGTCCGTGCAATTGGACCGCGTCCTGATCGCGTCCACCGTCCGGACGGGCCTCCCGCCCCGCAGGATACCGAGGTTGCCAAGGAGGCAGGTCCGGTACGCAACACCTGAACCGGACCTGCGGCAGTCGCCCGCCGCAGGCAAACAATTAGCCTGACATCCTTACCGGATGGTTAGTGAGAGCTTAACCAAACATGAATTCGCATCTTTTTCGAATTCATCGCGCGATCCTTGGTCGAAAGAGCAACCGGCGCGGCCGCGTCTTTCCCAACAGGAGTGCCTCGAACGGCAGCTCATTCCAAAACATTTGAAGAGGTTGATTTCTCTTCGAAAACACCTAGGCTGATTGGTCGTGGGCCGCGTAAAGGCGGGAGGCCTGGGAACATGACGAAACTCCTTGCAATGACGTGCGCGGCTGTTGGCATCTGGGTCCTGGCCGAACCGACGCGGGCCGCCGAGTGCGGCGAGATCAGCATTGCCGAAATGAATTGGGCTTCGGCAGGTATCGCCGCCCATGTCGACAGACTTATTCTCGAGAACGGCTATGGCTGCACCGTGTCTCTGGTCGCCGGTGACACGATGCGGACCTTCGCCTCGATGCACGAGAAGGCGGAGCCCGACATGGCACCGGAGCTCTGGATTCATTCCGTGCGCACGCAACTCGAAGCGGCCGTCAAGGAAGGCCGCCTTATTCAGGCTGCGCCGATTCTCAGTGAAGGCGGCGTCGAAGGCTGGTGGATTCCAAGATTCCTCGCCAATGCCCATCCGGAGATCAAGACCGTCCAGGATGCCCTGAAGCATCCGGATCTGTTCCCCGCGCCTGACGATCCCGCCAAGGGAGCGATCCACAGTTGCCCCTCCGGCTGGAACTGTCGGATCTCGACGGCCAATCTTTACAAGGCACTCGGGGCGGAGAAAGCGGGCTTCAAGCTTGTCGACCCCGCTTCGGCGGCCGAGCTTGACGGCTCCATTGCCGAAGCTTTCGAGAAGAAGACGGGTTGGCTCGGCTACTATTGGGCGCCGACGGCGATCCTCGGCAAATATGAAATGATCCGGCTCTCCTTCGGCGTCGATCACGACAGGGCGGAATGGGACTCCTGCTCGGCCGTGCCGAACTGCCCAAGTCCAAAGGTCAACTCCTATCCGGTCTCGGACGTGTTTACCGTGGTGACCAAATCCTTTTCCGAAAAGGCAGGCGTCGCCATGGATTACGTGAATGTCCGGGGATGGGACAATGCGACGGTCAACAAGATCCTCGCCTGGATGGATCAGAACCGTGCGACCAACGAGGACGCCGCACGATATTTTCTCGAGCACTTTCCGGACATATGGGCAAAATGGGTGAGCCCGGACGTCGCAGAAAAGGTGAAGGCGGCGCTTTGAGGCCGGCCGCGCGGTGGATTCTGTTGCGTTCTGTGGTACTCCCTATCGCATGTTTCGCGACGAAGCGGCCGCGCCCCGCGTCGCAAATGGCACAGCAGCGGACTTGTTCCGCTGTCACATTGCTCGAGGGGAACCTGGAAGCGGTTGCGCCCGTGCACGCGCTCAAAGAAGCGCAACGGCGGAACGCAACTCCAGCGGTGTTGCACTGATCGGCAGCGCCATCATTTTCGATCGTGCCAGCCAAGCCTTCGGTAGGTGGCTGCAGAAGCATTCGGAGGTAGTTTATGGCTAGTCGCGCAATCGAGGTGAAAAACCTCTACAAGATCTTCGGCCCGCGCGGGCACGAGTATATAATTCCCGTCAAGAACGGCATGGGCAAGGCCGAGCTAAACGAAAAACACGGCCATGTCCTCGGCCTGCAGGACATTAACATCTCGATGCCCGGTGGCTGCATAACAGTGGTCATGGGGCTTTCCGGCTCCGGCAAGTCGACGCTCATCCGTCACATCAACCGGCTGATCGACCCGACCGCCGGCGAAGTGCTCTATGACGGCGTCGACGTCTGCAAGATGAATCAGAACGACCTTCGCCAGTTCCGCCGCAACAAGACGGCGATGGTGTTCCAGAAGTTCGCGCTTCTTCCGCATCGCACCGTGCTTGAAAACACCGTTTACGGCCTGGAGATCCAGGGGGTCGACCAGCGGGAGAGCGAAAAGCGGGCGCTCGGCTGGATCGACCGTGTCGGCCTCAAGGGTTTCGAGAAGCACTATCCAAACCAGCTTTCCGGCGGCATGCAGCAACGCGTCGGTCTCGCCCGGGCGCTGACCAATGACGCCGATATCCTGCTGATGGACGAGGCTTATTCGGCGCTCGATCCGCTGATCCGGATGGACATGCAGACGGTGCTGCTCGACCTGCAGAAGGAGCTGAAGAAGACCGTGGTTTTCATCACCCATGACCTCGACGAGGCGTTGCGCCTCGGCGACAAGATCGCGATCCTGCGCGACGGCCGCGTTGTGCAGCAGGGGTCCGGTCAGGAAATCGTGCTCTCGCCGGCGGACGACTACATCACCGCCTTCGTCAAGGAGGTGAACCGCGGCCGGGTGGTGCATGTCGAGACGATCATGCGGCCGCTGTCCGGAAATCCGGAGGGGCTCGCGATCGCCGCGGGTACGGTCCTCGAGGCGGCCGCCCGGACGATGACGGGTGCGCATATCAACACGGCCCACGTCATCGACGCCAACGGCCGCCCGATCGGCGCCGTCGACCTGCAGTTGATCATTGGCGCAATGGTGACGCCGACCAGCCACAGCGACCGCAAGGCGGCGTAAAGGCCTCCGTTGAGAAAAGGGCGCCGGGTTCGGCGCCCTAACCGCTTTCTAAGCGGCGGCCTGCAAGTTGCCGCTGATAAACCGGAACTCCTGCGTCTTGCCGCCATAGCCATAAGCGGCGGCAGGCACCTCGTGGACGAGCACGTAGCTTTCGGGGTGGACCTCGCCGAGTAGGGCTTCGAACGCGAGATAGACCGCCTCGACATAGCTGGCGAGTTCCTGTTTTAAATTGGTCCCGTCGACAACCTTGATATCGAGCCAGAAGCTGGCTGTCTGCTGCGAAGCCATCGACTTTCCCCCGGCGAACCAGTGGTGCGGGTCGATATAGCTTATCGTAATCGCCGTGACAGCCGGATCCTTGCGCAGATGCAGGCGTGTCAATTCGCTGACGGATGCCGCGATTTGCGCGGACAGATCGGGGTTCGCGGCCGCGGAGACGGCGATGTTGATGATCGGCATAAGAATTCCTTTCTTGGATGGTTTAGACGACGAGGTAAGCTTGTCATCTTCATCACATCAGAAAAATCGAATTGTTCTGCAGAAATAATTCTGCATTATCGAACTATGAGAATGATCGACCCTGAGCTCCTGCGCACTTTCCTCGCCTTTGCAGAGGGCGGATCGCTCGCCCGTGCCGCGGAAGCCGTCAATCGCTCGCCGTCTGCCGTGACGGCGCAGATGCAGCGGCTGGAAGCGCAGGTCGGCGAGCCTCTTCTCGCACCAGCGGGGGCGATCCTTGACGCCTACGGGCGAGGATTTCGTCGCTCATGCCCGCCGTATCCTCGATGCGCATCGCGACGCGTGGCTCAGCCTCAAGGGCGCCCGGGCGGACGGCCGGGTGGTGCTCGGCAGTACCCAGGACTTCGCCGACACAACGCTTCCGGCCTTGCTTCGCCGCTTCGCCCGGTCGCATCCGCGCGTTCGCCTCGATCTGCGGATCGGCCGCACGAAAGAACTGACGGCGGCTTACGAGCAGGGCCAGATCGACATACTCCTGGCGATGCGGCAGACATCGTCAGCAGACGAATTGCTTATCCTGCGCGAAGCGATGATCTGGTTGAGCTCGGAGCATCGCATGACCTCCGCCAACACCGATCTCGCATTGGCAGTGCTCGACCCGCCCTGCGGCTTTCGCACCGCCGCCATTTCCACGCTCGAGGCAATCAACCGCCCCTTCCGGATCGCCGCGACCAGCCCGAGCCTGTCAGGCCTGCGTGCCGCGGTCCTGAGCGGCATTGCGATCACGGTGCGCACGGATCGGTTTCTTGGTACCGGCATTGTCCCCGCGCCGCGACAGCTCGATCTGCCGGCGCTGCCAATTGCGGAATTCAGCCTGCGCCTGCGCCTGAACGCAGAGCAGGTCTCGGTCGATCTCGCTGCCCTGCTGGCGGATGAATTGCCGCGGCTGCCAACGGGCGCTTGATCCTCCGAATCCGATTACCGTCCACTTCGAGCCTCGATTCATATTTAGCTTGCTTCCTCACGCGCAAACACATAAAGATATGTTTATATCTTGCTACACTTTAGTTCAGCCGGGAAAAGCCGATGTCCATTGCAGCCAACGCTCTCTCCGATCTCCTCGCCCAGAAGGGCGTTTTGCTTGCCGACGGTGCGACCGGGACGTCGCTCTTCGCCATGGGTCTTGAGGCTGGCGAGGCGCCGGAACTCTGGAACGAGACGAAGCCGGAAAACATCACCAAACTGCATCAGGATTTCGTCGACGCCGGCGCCGACATCATCCTGACCAATTCCTTCGGCGGCACGCGCCACCGGCTGAAGCTTCACCAGGCGGAAGATCGTGTGCATGCGCTCAACAAGCGCGCCGCCGAGATCGCCCGTGCCGTCGCCGACAAGGCGTCGCGCAAGGTCATCACCGCCGGCTCCGTCGGTCCGACCGGCGAACTGCTGATCCCGCTCGGTGCGCTCTCCTATGAGGATGCCGTTTCAGCCTTCGTCGAGCAGATCGAAGGTCTCAAGGCCGGTGGCGCGGAAGTCGCCTGGATCGAGACGATGTCTTCGCCCGACGAGATCCGCGCGGCAGCCGAGGCCGCAACAAAGGTCGGTCTCCCCTACGTCTACACGGGCTCCTTCGACACCGCCGGCAAGACGATGATGGGGCTGCATCCCAAGGACCTCCACACGGTTGCCGCGGATATCGGCGAGGGCCCGGTCGCGGTCGGCGCCAATTGCGGCGTCGGCGCATCCGATATCCTGTCGTCGCTCCTCGACATGACCGCCGCCAATCCGGAGGGCATCGTCGTCGTCAAGGGCAATTGCGGCATTCCGGAGTTCCGCGGATCGGAGATCCACTATTCCGGCACGCCGCCGCTGATGGCCGAATATGCGCGGCTTGCCATGGACGCCGGCGCCAAGATCATCGGCGGCTGCTGCGGCACCTCATGCAATCACCTGGCGGCGATGCGGCTTGCCCTCGACAATCACGCGAAGGGCCAGCGTCCGTCTCTCGAGGTGATCGTCGAAAAGATCGGCCCCTTGCGCAACAAGACGGCCAATGAAGCTGCCGCCGCTCCGGCACGCGAAAGACGCAGCCGCCGCGCTTAAAGCCTCTCACGGCTCGGTGGAATCAATTTTTTCACCGAGCAGTGTAGGATTTCGTCAGCGCAGATGCCAAGCGCCGCCAGATCCACGACTAAAGGTCGGAAACATCAAAGGCGCGCGTAGGCTTCACCAAGCGAGAGAGGACATCCTGTTCTGCCGCGTCCACGAAGGCTCGGTAGAAGTTGAACGAGAGACCCATCTGGCGTGAGCCCCCGGCAGAGAAATGTCCGTGATCCTCGAATAGGGCGACGCCCTTATCTTCGACTTTGCAGAAGTCCCCGTCGCAAAGGTGGTCCATGAAGCTGACCACAGGATATTCATCGGCGATGTCCGCGATGACTTGGAGCACGCCTTTGTTGCTGGCCCGGACATCGCCCAGCGACAGCTCACAGCGCTCAGTCGCTTGACCAAGAAGCCTCGCCCGCGCAACGCAGAGGCCGGTATCCCTGCCATTCTGCGGCGGCGGTGCTACCGAAACCGTATTAAAACCGTTGGACTCAAGCCAAGCAAGCGTCGAGCGGAAGTCATCCGTCAGGATCTTTATGTCGGAGGGAACCTCCCGACGTCCGTCGAGAAGTACCGTCTTCTCGTTCATATATTGGCTGAGCTGCGATGAGAGGACAACGTAGCGGATCGACTTATTGGCAAGCAAGAAGCGCCTGACGTCTGCATTGTGCTGCGCGCATTCCTCCGACCAGCCGCGGCCCAGCCGCGGCAAAATGGGCGCCAGGTTCAGAAACGGGCCGCAATTGTTCTTGGTGAGTTGCACCAGTCGCACATCGGGTTTTGAAGCGATGATGCCGTCGACAAGGTGTCGGGCGTACGAGTCGCCCCAGACTGCAATTTCCGGCCTGGGATTCGTCGCGCATTTGAGATCGACGACAGCGTCGCATTCCTTGGCGAGACCGACGCTCGGTTCGATTAGCCGCGCAAGCTCACGGTTTTGGAATGCGAACCCGTCGGTCCCGTCAAGACTCAGCCCCGCGCCGATTGCGACGCTGGCACCGGTGAGCGTCAAGGCGAAAACGGCGCCACGAGCCACGCGAGCCGGTTTGCGGAACGGCAGTTCGATGTAGCGCCAGCTTAGATAGGCAAGTACCAAACACAGCCCCAGCAAGAGGATGTAGCCCATGGGGGGAATCTCGTCGATCGCGCGTAAACGCGCAAAGGCCAAGACCGGCTGATGCCAGAGGTAGAGGCTATAGCTGATGAGGCCGATCGCCACCAGCGGCCGGGCGCTTAATAGCCTGCCGACAAGCGTGTCCGCCCGCCCAAAAGCGAGTACCAATGCGGTCCCAAGCACCACGGGCGCTGTTGTCCAGCCAGGATAGAACGCCGACTCACGGACGAGAAAGTAACTTGCAACAATGGCAAAGAGACCGAGCCCGGCGGCAAATTCGCGAAGGCCTCTGGAAAGACGGATACGCTCCTGACCAGCGAGCGCCAGCATCGCCCCGACGCCGAGTTCCCAAAGACGGCTTGGCAGCAGGTAGAAGTTTGCCGCCGGCTCAACGCGGGCGAGAATCTGGGTGGCACCAAAACTGAGGACAACACCGACGGCCGAGACCTTCAGTACCGTCTCCGCTGGATAGCGGCGAAGCGCCAGCAGAAACAACGGAAGGACGATATAGAACTGTTCTTCGACCGCCAGGGACCAGGTGTGCAAGAGCGGCATCAATTCGCTGCTTGGCGCGAAATAGCCGGTCTGGTTCCAGAACACGAAGTTCGATCCGAAAAGATTCACGGCATAGAGACCCTTGCCGAAGTCATTGAGCTCCTGCGGCAGCATCCACATGACGGCGAAGATCGTCGACACGACGCATACGAAGAACAATGCCGGTGCGAGCCGGCGCGCACGGCGCTCATAGAAGGAGACGATGCTGAAGCGGCCCTCACGAATTTCGCGGTGAATGATCGACGTGATAAGGAAGCCGCTTATGACAAGGAAGACGTCGACACCTGCAAATCCGCCCCCAATGAAATCGAAACCAGCGTGAAAGAGAAGGACGGGCACGACTGCGATCGCGCGCAGTCCATCGATTTCGGGTCTGTAATGCATCAAGGAAGAAAACGCCTATTGGATGAACGCCCGTTACCACGGACTTCGCCGACGAGCCACCGCGCCGCCTGGTATATTCACCTTTGTGCGAATTCTAAGGCGCGTTGTTTCGGTGGGTCGCCGGCCGCCGCCGGTTAGAACGATAGCCGTGGCTTACGCGCTGAGCACCTGACTGCGCCCAGCGTTGAGATGTTGGCGCCAGGCATCCAGTCCCGCCTCCATTTTCTTCCGACCGAAGCCGACGCGGAAGCGGTCCTGCGGGATCGGCAGGAGGTCGGACGTGAAGAGGCCTGAAGGAAGCAACAGCACGCCGGATTCTTCGAGCAACTGACGGCAATGCGCCTCGACTCCATCCACGCCGAGATAACGGGCGAAACCGACGCAACCGCCATCGGGCGGGAGCCATTCATAAAACTCCGGGAACTTCGAGAAGAAGTCACCGAGCTTTTCGAGATTGGCCGCGCAAAGTGCGCGATTGCGAGCGAGAATGCGTTCGCGCGATTTCAGTGCGATCGTCGCCAGCACTTCCGACGGTCGAGAATTGCAGATCGACAGATAGTGCTTCATGCCCTCCATGCGTTTGAGCAACGCGTGGTCCCGGCAGGCGATCCAACCGATCCTGAGGCCCGGCAGACCATAGGCCTTCGACATGACGTTCAGCGAAACACCCCCTTCGAAAAGCTCGGCCGTCTGCGGCAGGCGCTTGGCGTCTTCGCGCTCGAGTCCGCGATAGACCTCGTCGCTGAAAAGATGGATGCCGCGCTCGGCGCAGAGCTCGGCGAGTTCCCGGAACGTCTTCTGATCGGCGATCGCGCCAGTCGGATTGTTGGGAAAATTGACGGCAATCAGTCTTGTATTGGGCTTCAGCGCCGCGCGCACATCGGCAATGTCGAGCTGCCAATCATTCTCGGGCCGAAGCGGCACCCCGCTCACCGACGCGGCGATCGTCAACGGCAGCGTCTCCATCGATTGATAGTTCGGGACGGTGACGATGGCATGGTCGTCGGGGCCGAGCAGCGCGACCATGGCGCAATAAAGCCCCTCCTCCGCTCCGGCGAAACAGAGAATGTCTGCCGCGTCGAGGCCCTCGTAAGTGACCGCAATCGCCTCGCGCAGCGCCGGTGCCCCATAGGTCTCGGTATAGCCAAGCGTCAGCCGCTCCCAGGCGTCGCGATCGGCGTCATCGGCATGGGACAGCAATTCGGCCATCGTCATGGTTTCGCTGTCGCTGGCGGTCATGTGGTGGCGCGCGGTAAACTCCCAGCGCGAGAAATGCTTTTCCAGCCGGAATGGCGGCAAGACCGTCATGGTTTCGTCCTCCTCGTGCAGGTCGGTCGGGCGGCATACGTGGTTCGGAAGTTCAGCCGCCGTTCTCTTGGCGCGCGGCGGCAAGATAGTTGTAGATCGAAGCCCGCGAGGCGCCGAGCAGGCTCGCCAGGTGATCGACGGCGTTGCGCGTCTTGAAAAGGCCCTGCTCTTCGAGCGCCGCCACAAGAGCGACGCGGTCCGCGCGCTTCAAGGCGGAAAGCGCAAGGCTCTTCGCCTTCAGCCAGCCATGGAGCGCCGCATTGATCTCCTCCCGCCAATCGCGCGAGAAGAGCGCCTGTGGCCGCGGTTCCGGGGTGCCGGCAAAGGCCGCCAGCAGCTTCACTGCGGCATCAATCCGCGAGACATCGAGATTGATGCAGAGAAGACCAATGGCGCCGCCGTCTGTATCGCGCAGCACGGCGGAAACCGACTTCAGCCGGCGCCCATCCGGGCCAGTCTTTTCATAGGGTCCGAGCACCAAGGCGTCGCCTGTCACCTCGCCAAGGCCATCCGAGATGAGCGACTCCATGCCCGGTGCCCGTCCAGAAAAGGCGTTCCACAGCGCCGCGATGCGGCCGGTGGCAAGATCGTGGAGAACGACCTCCGCATGCGGATAGAGCAGCGCGCTTATCGCCGCGGCGGATGACCGATGCATCGCGAGATCAGAAGGAATGGCGGGTTCGATGTTCATGAGCACATTTGGCCGGACGTTGGATTTTTTGTCAATATTTGATTTTATGTCTATTGTTGCGGATCGCCTGCGCCTCGCCTATCCCGTGGGTCGTTCGATTCGAGGGGAGACGATTCCATGAGCACAACAGCCGCCTTTCCGGACAGGGACACGACCGCTACCAAGCTTTGGAGCTTTGGCGAAGCGGACCAGGCCTTCGTCAAGCTGCTGATGGAGAACCCGGAACAGGATGAGAACCTGATCGAGGGGCTCTATCGCCATCTCGACCTTACCGCCGAAGCGCGCTTACTGAATTCCTTGAAGCTGGAGAAGCTCGGCCAGTGGCTCGGCAACGAGGCACCGGCCCGGCTTCAGATGCGGCTCATGGAAGCCGCCCGTTCCAGCCAGCATCCGGCCTATCAGGCGTTCAGGGCTGGTCTGGCCAAATCCGGCGGCTTGGAGAGTGCCTTTTCAAAAACTTGAGCGAGCTAGGTTCGGAGCATGGGCGCTGCATCTTTCAGTTCGCGGCGCCCGTGCTCTCAGCTGACCGCTCGCCGTCGCGGCGAGCGGCGTTTCCCGTTTCACCGCCTGCGGATCGCAGCGGCGGACAAGCGGTCATCATTCACCCGAAACCCCTTTTGCCAGCCGAACCAGATTGACGAACTCGCCGCGATATCCGAACGGGTCCGCCCCCTTGGCACCGGCTGCGAGATCGGCAATCGCCGCATAGGGATAGTCGGCAAGCGCCGAATTTCCGGCGAGCTTCTGGCCGAAGGCCGCGACCGACACGGAAAGGCGGACATCCGCAGGTGCTTCCGCGAGCGAGGGCACCGCATTGGCCTCAGTGACCGGCGTTGTGATCAACTCGCTCTTGGCGTCGTCCGGTTTCTTGTAGCGGATCTTCAGGAAGGCGAGTTCGCCACTGTTGGCGGTCGCGTTGGCCGAGGGTTTCTCGGCCGTCGCATAACGCAGGTCGTCGTTGAGGACCGCCGGGCTGCCCTTGGGCGTCACCTCGTAGATCGCCGTTACGCTGTGGCCGGAGCCGATATCGCCCGCATCGACCTTGTCGTTGTTGAAGTCCTCGCGCTTCAACGCGCGCGTCTCGTAGCCGATCAGCCGGTATTCGGCGATCGCCGCTGGATTGAACTCCACCTGCAGCTTGACATCCTTGGCGATCGGGAAGAGCGACGAACCCGCCTCCTCGACGAGCGTCTTCTGGGCTTCCGCCAGTGTGTCGATATAGGCTGCAACGCCGTTGCCGTTCTGGGCGATTGTCTGCATCAGCGCATCGTTGTAATTGCCGCGGCCGAAGCCGAGGACGGAGAGGAAGATGCCGCTCCTGCGCTTCGTCTCGACCAGCCGCTTCAAGTCTTCGTCGCTCGATGGTCCGACATTGAAGTCGCCATCGGTCGCCAGCAGGATGCGATTGACGCCGTCCTTGACGAAGGCTTTCTCCGCCAGTCGATAGGCTGCGTCGATGCCCGCAGCACCGGCTGTCGAGCCGCCTGGCTGCAGCGTGTCGATCGCCGCCAGGATCTTCGCCTTGTCCGTGATCGATGTGGGCTCCAGCACCGTGCCGGCATTGCCGGCATAGGTGACGATCGACACCGTGTCCTCCGGCCTCAACCGATCGACCAACAGCCGGAAGGCATTTTTGAGGAGCGGCAGCTTGTCCGGTTCGTCCATGGAGCCGGAGACGTCGATCAGGAAGACGAGGTTGGCTTTCGGCGCCTCCTTCTGAACCAGCTCATAGCCCTTGATCGCCACATGCATCAGTCGCGTTCCGGCGTTCCATGGCGTCGGCGTCACCGTGACAGTGGCCTTGAACGGCTCCGCCGCCGCAGTGGGGCGCGGCCAGTCATACGGAAAATAATTGACCATCTCCTCGACGCGGACGGCATCGGGAGAGGGCATCTCGCCCGCCATCAGCGAGCGGCGGACGAAGGAATAGGAGGCTGTATCGACATCGACGGAGAAGGTCGAAACCGGCTCGGTCGCGACGCTCTTGACAGGATTTGCATCGGCGTTGCCGAAGCGTTCACGGTTCTCGATTGGCGGCGGGAGGATATCGCTCGGCGCTGCTGGTGCCGGCATGATTTCCATTCGGCCGCGCGCAACAACTCCACCCGCTGCGCCAAGAGGTGCCGCGACGTCCATCGCCTGGCTCGCCACCGCTTCTGCCTCCGGTCCGGCGGCCGGCTTGCTCGCCGGCTGCTCGGCAACTTCGGCCTTCTTCTCCTCTAGAAGCATTGGCGCGGTGGCATCAGCCGAGGACGCGGCCAGCTTGGCTTGCTCGCGCTTGGCGGCGATCTCACTTTCGAAACCGATCGGTGGCCGATTGCGGACAAATTCCAGAGTCAGGAAGGCGGCGGCAGGTACGACGATCAGCGTCGCCAATGCCGATCCGGCAAGCAATTTGCGGTTCATCATGGGGCCCCATATCCGGTTGAAGATGGAGCTTTGACGAGCGGGCCTCGCCGATCCTTGGGTTGCTGTCGAATTTTCCGCCGCCCCGTCATAGGCGTGCATCGCGGCGGCGAGAGCCCGCGCCCGCGCCTCGTCCGTCGGCTTCGGCGGCGTCCGTCCGGACAGCATGTCGAGTTCGTCAGTCATTGCACTGCCTCCTTGCCGAGCAGCGTCCGCAGGCGCTTGCGCGCCTCGTGGACGTGCCAGGAGATGGTCGCTTCCGAGCAGCCGAGCACGTCGGCGGCTGCCGCATGGCTCAGGCCCTCGGCATAAACGAGCAACACGGCATCGCATTGCTTTTCCGGCAGTGCCCGCACCGCCGCCCAGAGCGCCTCCCGCCGGTCCTCGTCATCGCTTCCTGAACCAGCTTTCAATGCGGGATCGGACGCATAGGCCTCGAGTTTTCGTTCGTTGCGCGCCTGCCGGCGCCGGTGATCGCGCGCCGCATTCAGCGTCAACGTATAGAGCCAGGTTCGGAACCGACTGGTGCCGCGGAAACCGCGGATCGCTGCGCCTAGCCGAATGCAGACGTCCTGTGCGATATCCTCCGCGTCGGTCTCGCTGCCCGACCAGCGCCAGGCGACCGCATGGACGAAATCATAGTGGCGCTCGATCAATCGGCCGAAGGCCTCGCGATCCCCCTTCACCGCCCTGTCAACGAGTTCCGCGTCCAAGTCCCTGCCCGCTCTTGTACTGTTCGACTATTAGACGTCCGCCGATCGCCGTTCCTTGGGGGCCCGAAGCAAAAAAGATTCTGCGCTGGGTTCATTTCGGAAACCGGGCGACGACGGCGATGATCGGCCCGAGCGGAAACAGCCGGTCGTGACGACTGATCTCCGGTGCGTAGAGGCTCGAGATCGTGCCGTCGAGGAAGAGCGCGTTCGGGCAACCAAGCGGGTCGCGGAACAGTGTCGCAAAATCATGGAAGCGCACCGGCCGCTTTGAAACCGCGAAAACGACCTCGCCGCTTTTCGTGACGCCGACGCCGTTGCGGGTCTTCAGGCTGTCGCTGTCCGGCAGGAAGCGCGGGTGAAGCGCGCCGTCAATCACCAGCATCGGTCCGGACTGCGTTGCGAAGCGCGCCTTGATGCCGGCATCGCGATAGGCCTCCGCCGCCATCACCCCCGCCTTGCCGTCGCCGACATAGAAGAGGCCGTTCGGCAATAAATGGAAATTGCCCCAGCCGGGGTTGGTATTGAGCTGCGCCTGCTCGACACCCTCTTCGACATGCAGACCGACAGGAGAAAGGTCC
Organism: Sinorhizobium sp. BJ1; assembly: GCF_002531555.1. NCBI lineage: Bacteria > Pseudomonadati > Pseudomonadota > Alphaproteobacteria > Hyphomicrobiales > Rhizobiaceae > Sinorhizobium > Sinorhizobium sp. BJ1. Next base: position 121,153 of record NZ_NWTH01000005.1, on the reverse strand, counting down.
TCATGATACATCCCACCGTTCATGGCGAAGGCGATGTATTCGTCCCGCTCGCGCAGTTCGAGTGAAAGCGCCTTGAAGGACTTGAACGGCGCACCAGTCTGGTCCTTGTTGTAGAGGCGAATGTCGCTCGCGGCGGGATCGAAATTGCAGGCGATATAGTCCTCGCCCAGATGGCTTACGGTGCGGCAGGCGGCAGTTGCGGGTTCGGCCAATGAGGGCTTTGCAAGACCAGCCGTGAGGATGGCGGCGCCGACGAGAAAGGCTTTGGGGAACAGCGGCATGGGGCTGGGGTCTCGCGTGAATCGTCACCCGCAGCATTGCATGAATTGCGGCAGTTTGATGCGCACGATCTTTTCGAAAATTGTAAGCTCGGCGACTCAATCATGGCGCGTCCGCGGCGCAGGAAATCTTCGTCACCTACCTATCGGGCGACTGGAGCCGACCGACGTTCACCGGCTTTACAGGCTGAGCGCCGCCATATGGAAACTGAGTTGCGCAGGCGAATAGCGGTAGTCCCATCCGACAGGACAGGCGTCGCGTGAAAGACAACCTCGGGCGAGGCAGCCGCCTGCCGCCTCGGCCTTGAGATGCGCGCGACAGCGACCGACTTCGAAGGTGCCAGACGCCAGAGCATCGGCCGGACAGGCGGAAATGCACGGCTTCGCTTCACAAATTTCGCAAGGGTGGCCGGCCATAACCGAGCCCGTCTGCGGCAACGCGCGGTCAAAGCCAAGCGCACCGCGATAGCCGTGCCAGAGGCCATAATGCGGGTGGATCAGGATGCCGAGCGGTGACGGCTCCAGTCCCTCGGCGCGCATCGCCCACTGCTGGAAAGGCTGCCACGGTGGATCGGACGGGAAATAGGCTGTGGCAGCGACCACCTCCGCCACGGGACAGATCACTCGCTTCGACCAGTTGTCGAGCGGATCCGAACCGCCGCGAGACGGCTCGCCTTCGCGCCAGGTCGTGAACGGCTTCCAAATCGAGCCGCCGATATTGCCGATCAGCACGACGCTCGCAGCAGGCTCGCCGCCGTTGAGCTGGGGTGCGGCTTCCCCCGGCGCAAAATTCACGGTGCCGCGCAAAAAAAGTCCGTGCGGCTCGAGAGCCGCACGGAGCGTTTGGAGAAGATTGTCGACACAACCCGGGGCCGCCGTCATTTCGGCTTCGGCCCCTGAGTCTCATAATGCGGGCGCCAGACCTCCTTCTGGATCATGTCGGCCACCTGCGCCGCGCCGCCTTGCTCCCTGGCTCGCTCGGGAGCCTTTCAGGTGAAGGCGTCGGGCATCGAGTCCTTGCGCTTGGCGATGTAGTCCTTGAGGGCTTCGTCGATTGCCGGATCGAGATAGGGCGCCTCGTAGTGTTCGAGCCAGCTGCGGGCGAGCGCATTGGCGCGCTGCTCGATCCGCTTCTCGCCTTCGATCTCCCACTGTTCGAAGGAATTGTTGTCGGCGAGCGGCGAACGGTAGAAGGCCGTCTGGAAGTTGGCCTGGGTGTGGGCGCAACCGAGATAATGGCTGCCGGGACCGACTTCGCGGATCGCGTCGAGCGCCTGGGCGTTTTCGGAAAGATCGACGCCCTCGGCCATCTTCTGCATCATGCCAAGCTGGTCCTGGTCGATCATGAACTTCTCGTAGGACGAGACGAGACCGCCTTCGAGCCAGCCGGCTGCGTGCAGCACGAAGTTGGTGCCGGCGAGGAGCGTCATGTTGATCGTGTTCGCCGACTCGTGCGCCGCCTGAGCATCGGGGACCTTGGAACCGCAGAGCGAACCGCCGGTACGGAACGGCAGGCCAAGGCGCCGGGCGAGCTGGGCCGCGCCATAGGAGACCAGCGACGGCTCCGGCGTGCCGAAGGTCGGGGCGCCCGATTGCATCGAGATCGACGCGGCAAAAGTGCCGAAGAGAACCGGTGCGCCCTTGCGGATGAGCTGGGTGAACGCGGCACCGGCGAGTACTTCAGCCAGAATCTGCGTCAGCGTGCCGGCAACAGTGACGGGGCTCATCGCGCCCGACAGGATGAAGGGCGACAGCACGCAGGCCTGGTTATGGCGTGCGTAGACCTTCAGCGCACCCACCATCGTCTCGTCGAAGACCATCGGCGAGTTGGCGTTGATCAGGTTCAGCGTGACGGTGTTGTTCTCGACGAAATCGTCGCCGAAGACGATCTTCGCCATGGCGATCGTGTCTTCCGCACGCTCCGGCGCCGTCACCGAGCCCATGAACGGCTTGTCGGAATATTTGATATGGCTGTAGACCATATCGAGATGGCGCTTGTTGACGGGGACGTCGACCGGCTCGCAGACCGTGCCACCCGACGAATGGACGGACGGCGCCATATAGGCGAGCTTAACGAAATTGCGGAAATCCTCGATCGTCGCATAGCGGCGGTTGCCCTCGAGGTCGCGTACGAAGGGCGGGCCGTAGACCGGCGCGAAAACCGTTGCCTTGCCGCCGATATGGGCATTGCGCTCCGGGTTGCGTGCATGCCAGGTGAAGTTCGACGGCGCGGTCTTCAGGAGCTCCCGGCAGAGCCCTTTCGGGAAATGAACGCGTTGGCCGCGCACATCGGCGCCGGCCGCCTTCCACAGCTCGAGCGCCTCGGCGTCATCGCGAAATTCGATGCCGATCTCCTCGAGAATGACGTCGGCATTGCGCTCGATAAGCTGCAGGCCCTCCTCGTCGAGCACCTCATATTCGCGAATCTTGCGCTGGATATAGGGCAGAGACGGTCCCGGGCCGCCGCCGGTGCGGGATGCGCGGCGCGCTGCCGCTCCGCGTCCCTCGCCACGCGCGCGGCGTCCGCCGCCTTCGACCGCGCCTTGTTCTGTAACGTCGCTCATTCGCTCATTCCTCTCCCGCCGCGCCCTAGCATGAAGGACGCTGCAATATATCGGTAGGTGGGCGCATAATCCTTTCCGCAGGTCGAATCCAGTGGCGGCACCATGCGCCCGGCATGGATTTGGCCTAATGCTACCAAGCCGCCGGAACCGTACGGGTCTTAATGCGCCAACAGGTGGCGCAACTTAGACACTCGACCGGCGCGTGCCCGCACAGGGACTGCGGTCGCGAGGACAAGGGCAGCACTCCTGCAAAATCTCCAAAGGATTGCGCAAGCGCCCGAACTAACGCCTTGAACTGTTGCATAATTTTACCCGCTGACAGTTTCCGTATCCGCGCATTTTGCGATAGGACTATCAAACGCGCGAGGCGTGAGAGCCGCGTCGTCGTTTTCATCATCTGCGACGTCGCATTCGAAAAGAGTTTTTTAGGCGCCGCCCGCTATGGATGGGGCAACGCGTCCGGAGTGATCGTGCCACCCGCGCGAAACGGCTATGCCAGGAACCGAGGAACCCTACTATGGCAGACGATGAAATCATTCTCGAGGACCTTTCCGACGAGGAACTCGTGCAGCAGATGCATGACGACCTTTATGACGGTCTCAAGGAGGAAATCGAGGATGGAACGAACATCCTCCTCAAGCGCGGCTGGACTCCCTACGATATCCTCACCCAGGCGCTCGTCGAAGGCATGCGCATCGTCGGCATCGACTTCCGCGACGGCATTCTCTTCGTGCCGGAGGTGCTGCTTTCCGCCAACGCGATGAAGGCCGGCATGTTCATCCTGCGTCCGCTGCTTGTCGAAACCGGTGCGCCGAAGCTCGGCAAGATGGTCATCGGTACCGTCAAGGGCGACATTCACGACATCGGCAAGAACCTCGTCGGCATGATGATGGAGGGCGCCGGCTTCGACGTGGTCGACCTCGGCATCAACAATCCGGTCGAGAACTATCTGGAAGCGATCGAACGCGAGCAGCCGGACATCCTCGGCATGTCGGCGCTCCTGACGACGACCATGCCTTATATGAAGGTCGTCATCGACACGATGAAGGAAAAGGGCCTGCGCGACGATTATGTCGTCCTCGTCGGCGGAGCGCCTCTCAACGAGGAATTCGGCAAGGCCGTCGGCGCCGACGCCTATTGCCGCGACGCGGCCGTCGCCGTTGAAACCGCCAAGGACTTCATGAAGCGCAAGCACAACAAGCTCGCTGCCGGCTGAGCCTGAACGATCATTCGAGAAGAAAGCCGGCTGCATCGGTGTAAACCGCAGCCGGCTTTCCATTTTGCGGCAGAAGGGCGCGGATGAGGCGCCCCTACCTCAATCGTCAGTTCGCGGCCCCCGCGACCCGGCGGCCAGCCGACTCTGTCGCGTTGACCGTATTCGCAGTATCCTGTCCCATGCCGCGGATTGTGTTGGCGCAGGAACTCAGGGTCGTCAAAGCCACCAGAATGGCGCCGATCGTTGCGAGAGTCTTCGTTGTCATGACTATGATTCCTTCATGTTGCTGCAAGGACGAATAGAGATGGAAAACGCAACGTCGGCAAGAGAACGTACACAACCAAAGAAAGTTCATGTCATTGGGTGCGGTGCCATCGCGCGCGAAATTCTTGCCATCTGCGAGGCCAACAAGCTCCAGCATATCGAGCTCAACTGTCTGCCCGCCATCTGGCACAATACGCCGGAAAAGATCGTGCCCGGCCTGCGTGAGGCGATCGCCCGGGCCCGCGCCGACGGTTTCGAACGCATCTTCATCGCCTATGCTGATTGCGGCACCGGCGGGCTCATCGATCGGCTCTGCGAGGAGGAAGGCGTCGAGCGGATCCCCGGCCCGCATTGCTACTCGTTCTTCGCCGGCAATGCCGATTTCGCCGCGCGCTGGGACGACGATCTCACCGCCTTCTTTCTCACCGATTTCCTCGCCCGCCAGTTCGAGGCCTTTGTGATCGAGCCGCTCGGCCTCGACCGCCACCCGGAACTGCGTGACATGTATTTCGGCCACTACCGCAAGCTCGTCTATCTTTCGCAGGTGGAGGACGAGGCTCTGCAAGCGAAAGCGCGCCGCGCTGCGGAGACGCTCGGGCTCGCGTACGAATATCGATACACCGGTTACGGTGATCTCAGCCGCTCATTGATCGAAGTGTCATAAACGCGGATCAAATTCCGCGTTGAGTTTTATTCACGGCGCAGAAGCGCCGAAGGCTCCCCTGGTCTTATGCTGAATCGGTTTCGCCATCGTCGCGACAGCCAACCCGCTTAAGACGTCGGTAACGTCTGTGTAGGCATATCTGTTACTGCGCCGCCGCCACGGCCTAGGAAGTCCGCCCAGAACAATCCTTCCCGAAGTCATGTACCGATCGAATAGCGCCCTCTCGGAGAAAGAAGCGGAACCGGCAGGCTCGGCCGGCCGGCGCATCGTCGTCGTTACCGCAGGGGGTGAAAACCCGAATATCCTGATCAACGCGCTCGCCGCCCATTATTGCGACATCGTCGTGCTGCAGGAGCAGCCGGAATCCAAGGTGGTCTTTGTCAGACGGCGCGCCCGAAAGCTCGGATGGAGCACGGCTCTTGGCCAACTCGCAACGATGATCGCCTCGCGTTTCGGCAAGCGCTTCTCGCGCCGGCGAGCCGCCGAAATTCTGCACCAGTATGGCGTCTCTGCCGAGACCAACCGCTTGGTGCCCGTGCACCACATTGCCTCGATCAACGATGCCGAGGGCCGCGCGCGGCTGACGGCGCTTCAACCCGCCGTGGTCTTTCTGGTCAGTTGCCGCATGCTGAAGCCGGAAACCCTGGCTATGGTTCCCTGCCCGATCCTGAACTTCCATGCCGGCATCAACCCGCAATACCGCGGTCTGATGGGCGGCTATTGGGCGCTCCTCAGCAATGAACCGGAGAATTTCGGCGCGACCGTTCATCTCGTCGATGAAGGCGTCGACACTGGCGCCATTCTCTACCAGTCGCGACAGGTGCCGAGTCGCGCCGATACGATGCACACCTATCCGCTGCTCCAGACCGCCGGATCGACAGACGTTGCGATCCGGGCGGTCGAGGATGCGCTCGCCGGAAAACTCCGACCGGTGAATGTCACCGCGCCTTCCCGGCAATGGTATCACCCGCCAGTCTGGACGTGGGTTTGGAACGGCATGCGGCGTGGGATCTGGTAGACCGGGAAACAGGAAACCTGATGCAGCAAGATCGCTATGAACTCGTGCTCGACCCGACGGACCATTGGATCGTGTGGGACAATATGACCGGTGTGCCGGCCGTGTTTGCCGACCAGATCCTAGCCGGGCTCACCGAGTCCGAGGCGGAAGCAACTCTCAGAGTGCTCGTCGCAATCGAGCGGACCCGCCCGACATCAGCGGAGGATGCGGCATAGTCGCTTCGGCGCTGCGAACGCTATCCTACTGAGCAGCCCCCAAGACGCGTTTGGTCGCACTATCCACAGCGTGACCTGTCTGCGTACTGTCCTGTCTGAAGCCGCGCGCAGTGTTTGCGCAGGATGAGAGTGTGAGCAGCGCAAAACACAACATTGCGATCGCAGTCCTTGACATCATAACCTCCAGGTGTGTCGGCACATCCGATGGAAATGATGCTCGTTTGCGCGAAATCAAGCGGCGCGGATATCTCGGGTCTAGGGAATACTAGCGCCACGCCATATGTCATACCCAATCCATGACTGGAGAATCATGATGAACCCCAAATCATTGATTGTCGCAGCTGCGATTGCACTTTTGTCGGTAGCCGGATGTGTCAGCAACCAGGCCAGCCAACAGAACACCACCCCTCCTCCTCCAAGCGCATCCGGCGGTTCTGGCGGTGGTAGCATGGGCGGCAGCCAGGGCAGCGGAAGCTCCGGCTATTGAACGGACAGCCGAGCGTCCGCTTCGAACAATCCACGCCGCCTGTCTGTCGCAGGACAAACGCGCCGTGAGAGTCTCAATAGTAGGGCGTGTCTCACACCCGATCTGTTGCTATGCTACATGTTTGCCGGGCGTGACGTGAATGGCTATAAATGACCATGCTCTAGTATTCTGAGCCAGCCACACAAACGCTTCTCAAGCCGACATCCCCCCGCGACGTCACCATCCAAATCAGGGCGCTTTCCAGGGCGCGTTTCGGCGCCGCGAATGACAAATACCGCCGCCAAGATACCCGTGACGCATTTCGCTCGTATACGAACCGTGGAGCGTCGTTTTTGGACATATCCGACGTCGTGGCAAGGTGAGCCACGGTGCGTGGACATGCGCATTGTCGGCATTACAGCGCCGCGCGTCAGAACTGACACGTAAAGGACGATGTAACACTTTGACTCGGCGCATAATCCATTCCGAAAACCGATTTCGGTTTTCGGCGTTATGCGCTGGAGGAGAACAGGAATTCCATGGCAGACCGCATCATCGTTTACTGGCGCGATATCCCCGCCCAAGTCATCATCAAACAGGGCCGCAAGAGCGCCAAACGCGAGCTTTCGCTGCGCTTCACCGAAGCGATCGACATGTGCGCCATGCGCACCGGCGCCGCCGAGACCGACGACTATCTTGCCGAGTGGCGCAAGGCCGAACCTGTTTCGGTTTCAGACGATCTCGAGGCGGAGGCCGACAAGGCGGCCGCCGAATTGGAGGCTGCTTACGACAGGGACAGGCTTGTTGCGCTCGTCAAGGCCGGAGGGCGGGACAATGCCTGACGCCAAGGTCGTCACCGGCAACGCGCAGCCCGCAAAGAAGGCGGCCACGGGCGCCTTTACGCCGACCAACGTGTCCCCGAGCCGCCGTTCGCGCCACAAATATACGGTCCGGCTCTGGGCGGTGCGCCACTCGCGCTTCCTCGAGTGGTTCTACAATCGCTTCGCCGACATGTTCCTGATGCTCCATCCTCTCTGGAACGCCATTGGCTATAGCCGCGTTGAGCGGCCGGTGACCTTCGTCGAACGCCACGTCAAAGGCTTCCTTTTCGACTGTCGCATGTGTGGCCAGTGCGCGCTGTCCTCGACCGGCATGTCCTGCCCGATGAACTGTCCGAAGCAACTCAGGAACGGACCTTGCGGCGGCGTTCGCGCCAATGGCAACTGCGAAGTGGAACCGGACATGCCCTGCGTCTGGGTTCAGGCGTGGAAGGGTTCGCAGAACATGGAAAAAGGCAACGCGATTATGAACGTCCAGAAGCCAGTCAACCAGTCGCTGCGCGAAACCTCGTCCTGGTTGCGGGTGACGGCGGAAGCCGCAGCGAGCGCTGAGGCGAACAAGGAAGACCAGCGATGAGCCCGGACATCAACCCTTTAGATCCCGGTGCACCGCTCGATCCCCTGCCCGGCCATTCGTCGCGCGGCCGGCTGGAGCGGGTGCTCCGTCGCGGCGAGTTTGCCGTCACCGCCGAACTCAACCCACCGGATAGCGCAAATCCTCAGGACGTCTACGAGCGGGCGGCGATCTTCGACGGCTGGGTCGACGGCATCAATGCCGTCGACGCTTCGGGCGCCAACTGCCACATGTCGTCGGTCGGCATCTGTGCGCTGCTGACGCGCATGGGCTACTCGCCGATCATGCAGATCGCCTGCCGCGACAAAAACCGCATCGCCATTCAGGGCGACGTACTCGGCGCCTCGGCCATGGGCGTACAAAACATCATGTGCCTGACCGGCGACGGTGTGCAGGCCGGCGACCAGCCCGGTGCCAAGCCCGTCTTCGATCTCGACTGCATGTCGCTGCTCGAGACCGTCAGGATCATGCGCGACAACTCGAAATTCCTTTCCGGCCGCAAGCTGACGACGCCGCCGCAGGTCTTTCTTGGTGCGGCGATCAACCCCTTTGCCCCACCATACGATTTCCGGCCCTACCGGCTGGCAAAGAAGATCGAGGCGGGTGCCCAGTTCGTCCAGAGCCAGTATTGCTTCGACGTGCCGATGTTCCGCGAATACATGAAGAAGGTGCGCGACCTCGGTCTTCACGAAAAATGCTTCATCCTTGTCGGCGTCGGCCCGATGGCTTCGGCCAAGACCGCGCGCTGGATCCGCTCCAACGTGCCGGGCATCCACATTCCGGATTCGATCATCACACGCCTTGAAGGCGCTCAGGATCAGAAGAAGGAAGGCAAGCAGCTCTGCATCGACATCATCAACGAGGTGAAGGAGATCGAGGGCGTTTCCGGCGTTCACGTCATGGCTTACCGCCAGGAGGAATATGTGGCGGAGATCGTCCATGAGTCCGGCGTCTTGAAGGGTCGCAGGCCCTGGAAGCACGAAGCGACACCGGCGGAAACGCTGGTCGCCGAACGGCTCGAGCATCTGCGCGAAGGCATCGAGGAAAACCAGCAGCAGATGGCGGAGGCCGCGGCTCACCATCCGCATTGAGACAAGACCGCCGCTCGCGGCTTTATCAGAGGAAAACCGGCGCTTCGGCTCGTCCCGCGCCTTACAAACACAGACGGGGCCTATTACATAGCCCCACGCTTCAAGGATCAGAGGATCTTATATGACCCGCACCATCGTCGCTTCCGCCACACGCGAGATCGTCATCGGCTTCGACCAGCCCTTCTGCGTCATCGGCGAACGCATCAACCCGACCGGGCGCAAGAAGCTCGCTGCCGAAATGATCGAAGGCAACTTCGATACGGTTATCAAGGACGCGCTGGAGCAGGTCGCCGCGGGCGCGACGATGCTGGATGTCAATGCAGGTGTGACCGCTGTCAACCCCAACGAGACCGAACCGCCGCTGCTCGTCAAGACGCTGGAGATCGTCCAGGGCCTCGTCGACGTGCCGCTGTCGATCGACAGCTCCGTGACGGCTGCGATCGAAGCAGGCCTTCGCGTCGCCAAGGGCCGGCCGCTGGTCAACTCGGTCACCGGCGAAGAGGAAAAGCTGGAAGCGATCCTGCCGCTCGTCAAGAAATACGACGTACCGGTCGTGGCGATTTCCAACGACGAAACCGGCATCTCGATGGACCCGGACGTGCGCTTCGCCGTCGCCAAGAAGATCGTCGAGCGCGCCATGGATCACGGCATCAAGCCTCACGATATCGTTGTCGATCCGCTCGTCATGCCGATCGGCGCGCTTGGCGATGCCGGCCGGCAGGTCTTCGCGCTGCTGCGCCGCCTGCGCGAGGAATTGAAGGTGAATACCACCTGCGGCCTCTCCAACATCTCCTTCGGCCTGCCGCACCGCCACGGCATCAATGCCGGCTTCATCCCAATGGTGATCGGCGCCGGCATGACCTCGGCGATCATGAATCCCTGCCGTCCGCAGGAAATGGAAGCCGTGCGCGCCGCAAACGTCTTGAACGGGACTGACGCGAATTGCTCCAACTGGATCATGACCTATCGCGACCACAAGCCGGCCGAAGGCGGCCATGTCGTGGCCGCGGCGTCACCGGCAGCCGGCGGCGGACGGCGTGGCGGACGTGCGGCTCGCGCCGGCGGCGCGGCAAGGGGGGAATAGTCATGGCAAGACATTCCCTCGCGAGCGATCTGATGGCGCTGTGGTTCCAGGCGCCGATGGTCATTGCCGCCCGCACACAAGCCATGGCGTTTGCCGCCATGACCGGCTCTGCAACGGACTATGCCGAAAACAATCGCATGGTGACGGAGAAGATGGCCGCAGTCGCGGAAAGCGTTGTTGCAGCGAACGTCGCCATCGCGAAAGAGGGAATGGGACTCGCATCAGCATTTGCCGCCGGGAAGACCGTTTCCGACGGCCACAACCGCGTGACGGCCGCCGCCCTGCGCCCCTATGCCAAGCGCGTGCGGGCCAACGCCCGCCGGCTCTCGAAATAAACTGGCGCCGCGCGTCGCTTCGGACGCGCGAGGTCGCTCAAACCCCTTGGATTGCTGGCGAGACAGGAAAATGTTGAACGTGCCGCCGAAGGACAACAAGACCGATCCGCTGGTGCTGTTCATGCCATCGGGCAAGCGCGGGCGCTTCCCGATCGGCACGCCGATCCTTGACGCCGCGCGTTCGCTCGGAGTCTATGTCGAGAGCGTCTGCGGCGGACGCGCGACCTGCGGACGCTGCCAGGTCTCCGTGCAGGAAGGCAATTTCGCTAAGCACAAGATCGTCTCGTCGAACGAGCATATCTCGCCGGTTGGCCCGAAGGAACAGCGCTACGCGAGCGTGCGCGAACTGCCCGATGGCCGGCGCCTTTCCTGTTCCGCCCAGATCCTCGGGGATCTCGTCATTGACGTGCCGCAGGATACGGTCATCAATGCGCAGGTGGTGCGTAAAGCTGCGTCGGACCGGGTGATCGAGCGCAATGCCGCCGTCCAGATGTGCTATGTCGAGGTGGACGAGCCGGACATGCACAAGCCGCTCGGCGATCTAGACCGGATGAAGGCTGTTCTGGAGAAGGACTGGGGCTGGAAGGATCTCTTGATTGCTCCGCACCTGATCCCGCAGGTGCAGGGCATGCTGCGCAAGGGCAACTGGGCGGTGACCGCCGCGATCCACCGGGACATGGATTCCTCGCGTCCCTTCATCGTCGGTCTCTGGCCGGGATTGAAGAACGAGGCCTATGGCATTGCCTGCGACATCGGCTCGACGACGATCGCCATGCACCTGGTGTCGCTCTTGTCCGGCCGTATCGTCGCCTCCTCCGGCACATCAAACCCGCAGATCCGCTTCGGCGAGGATCTGATGAGCCGCGTCTCCTACGTGATGATGAACCCGGATGGCCGCGAGGCGATGACCAAGGCGGTGCGCGAGGCGGTGAACGGCCTGATCGGTAAGGTCTGCGCCGAGGGCGAGGTCGACCGCCACGATATCCTCGACATGGTGATCGTCGGCAACCCCATCATGCACCACCTGTTCCTCGGCATCGACCCGACCGAGCTCGGCCAGGCGCCGTTCGCGCTCGCCGTTTCCGGCGCGCTGCAATATTGGGCGCATGAGATCGACATCGAGGTCAATCGCGGCGCCAGACTCTACATGCTGCCCTGCATTGCCGGCCATGTCGGGGCGGACGCCGCCGGTGCTGCACTTTCGGAAGGCCCGCACCGGCAGGACAAGATGATGCTGCTCGTCGATGTCGGCACCAATGCCGAGATCGTGCTCGGCAACCGGGAACGCGTCGTTGCCGCCTCCTCGCCGACCGGACCGGCCTTCGAGGGCGCCGAGATTTCCTCCGGCCAGCGCGCCGCCCCGGGCGCGATCGAGCGCGTCCGCATCGACCCGGAAACGCTGGAGCCGCGCTTCCGCGTGATCGGCGTCGACAAATGGTCGGATGAAGAGGGTTTCGCCGAGGCCGCCGCAGCGGTCGGCGTCACCGGCATCTGCGGTTCGGCGATCATCGAAGTGGTCGCCGAGATGTATCTGACAGGGATCATCTCACAGGACGGTGTGGTCGATGGCGGCATGGCCGCAAGAAGCCCGCGCATCGTTCCGAACGGCCGCACCTTCTCCTATCTGCTGCATGACGGGGATCAGCGCATCACCGTCACGCAGAACGACATCCGGGCGATCCAGCTGGCCAAGGCGGCGCTCTATGCCGGGATCAAGCTCTTGATGGAAAAGCAGGGCGTCGACCGGGTCGATACGGTCCGCTTTGCCGGGGCCTTCGGCTCATTCATCGATCCGAAATACGCTATGGTGCTGGGCCTGATCCCGGATTGCGACCTCGATGAGGTAAAGGCTGTCGGCAATGCCGCCGGCACCGGTGCCCTGATGGCGCTCCTCAACCGCGACCACCGTCGTGAGATTGAGGAAACCGTGAGGAAAATCGAGAAGATAGAGACGGCTCTTGAATCGAAATTTCAGGAGCACTTCGTCAACGCCATGGCGATGCCGAACAAGGTCGACGCCTTCCCGAAGCTGGCCGAAGTCGTTGCGCTACCGGAGCGCAAGGTGCTGGCGGACGATGGCGAAGGCGGGGGACGCAGGAGGCGTAGGAGCCGAGAGTAGGCGCGATCGGCGTCCGGCTTCTCACGCCGCCTTTGCGGCGAAGGAGGCCAGCAACCCGCCCCAACCTTTTTCAGAGTCGAGCACACCGCGCAGGTCGTGAGCTTTGGCGCCGTAGTTTGCCAGTTGGCGATGCTCGAGCGTCACGGTGGTCTCGTTTTCGCTCGTCGCTTCGAACCAGACTTCGACTTCGGTTTGGAACGCCGGGTCGAAGTCGAACTCGGCGTTAAGCTGCCACGCGAGAAGAATGCGATGCGGCGGATCGCACGCGATGACGCGGCCCCAATCACGCTCCTCGCCGGCATTGCCCACCTCGAACCATCTGCCGCCGGCTCTGGCCTCGACGCTCACCGTCTTCTGGCCGGACTCCGTGAGACTGTGCTCTCTGATCCACCACCCTCCCATGCCGTTGACGAAGACGTCGAAGGCCTTCTGCGGCGATGCGCGGACGATGACTGATTTACGTACCGGAACCGGTTCGATCATGTGCATGAGGTTCCTCCCGGTTGTTCTCACCTCTATCGTCTGCCTCGACGATGGATTTGAACGCGTCAAGCTGGTCGGCCCAGAAGCGGTCCACCCACTGCCGGAGCGGCCCCAGCCCGGCGGGATCTATGCAATAGATCCGTCGGGCGCCCGCGGCTTCGTCCCGGACGAGGCCTGCCTGCTTCAAGACCTTCAAGTGCTGCGAGATCGCCGGCTGCGATACTGGCACGGCACGCGCTAGTTCGGCGACCGACTGTCGACGTCCTGCAACGCATTCGAAAATGGCGCGGCGTGTCGGGTCGGCCAATGCGGCGAAAAGCTTTCCTTCATAAGTCATGACTTATTATAAGCTCATACTTATGGCGGTCAAGCTGGCGTCCAAGTTGCGGGAGGTCGGGCTAGACGGGCTCAGCCACCCTGCCCGCCTGCATCTGGAGGTCGGCGAAGGCCTCGCGGACGTGTTCGGCAACCGCGAGCACCGGTGCCGGCGCATCCTCGACCACTTTCAGACCGATGTCGTAGTGGCCGAGATCCGGCAGGCCGTCGCGCTCGCCGAGTTGCACCATCTCACCCTGGACGAGGTAGCGCGGCAGAGGCGCGATCGCAAGGCCGGCAAGCACCGCAGCCCGCTGTCCCGTTGTATAGGCGCTGAGGAACGCCACGCGGAACTTGCGGCCGGCCCGCGACAGCTTCTCCACCGCATCGGCGCGCCAGACACAGCCGTCCTCCCACATCGAAACCGGCAACGGATCGCGCAGATGCGCGTTGCCGCACTTGGCGCCAGCCCAGACCAGCTTTTCCTGCATGAGGATTTCGCCGTCCCTGCCCGCTTCGTCGGACAGGCTGTTGTAGATGGCGATATCGAGCCTGTGCTCGTCGACCCGCTTGCGCATGGCGTTGCTCATGCCGATCGACACATCAATTGTGACATTCGGGTACGTCTCGGCAAAGCGCTTCAGCACCTCGGGCAGGATGCGCTCGCCGACGTCCTCCGGCGCACCGACACGCACCACGCCGTTCATGTCGGGCAGCAGGAAGCGAGACACCGTTTCGTTGTTGAGCGACAAAAGCCGGCGGGCGAAGCCGAGCAGCAACTCGCCCTTCGGCGTCAACGAGACCGACCGCGCATCGCGCAGGAACAGCGTGCAGCCCAGCGTCTCCTCGAGCTTTTTGATCTGCATCGAGACGGCGGAGGGTGTGCGGTACACCGCTTCGGCAGCAGTCGTGAAATTGCCGGTTTCGGCAATGGCGACAAAGGTCTTCAACACGTCCATTTCCAGCAGCGGAAGCGCGTGGCGCAGCATCATGTTCATGGCGGCCTCCTCAATCAAAAAATCTGAAAGATAGCTTAACTCCATTTCGTTTGATTGAACATCACATCGGAGCGATAGTCAAGCTCGCAAGCAGGCGGGAACCACCCCGCATAACGCAAAGGAGCAAGGTCATGACCGCCCTGACATTGGCCATCGACAACGCCGCCGCAACCGCACGACGGATCAGTGGCACTCCTGCAAACCGTAAAGGCGTGCCGATGATGGACGCAGAAGGCTTGCAATTAAGAGGCTTCACCCGGCAGGCAGTCGACGACGGTGATTTCGTTCTAGCAATGCTGTCGCGAGCACGAATCTTCATCGAGCGGATTGCTGACAGAAGGCGCGCTACCAACGTCGCGAGAAACCGGGTGGAAACCCGGCGCCAATTGGCGAAACTGCCGGCCAGGGTCAGAAACGACCTGTTACAAGCGGAACAGAAGGTGATCAGGGCACCTGATACAAGCTGTTGCGTGGAGCCGTAACAGATCACGATGTTTGATGGAAAACATCAAGCATATTCGTTTGATTGATCAATAGGGTTGCGCCATAAAACGACACATGGTCGCGACCTTTTGAAAAGCTCAGAAGGAACCAGCAATGTCTACGAACCAGCACTCCTCGCCTTCATCAAGCCAGAGCCTCGCCGCTTTGCCCGGCCTTTTCAGCCTGCGTGCCCGCGCCTGGGCCGCTTGGAAGCGGCATCGCAACGAGCGCATTCTGGAAAACCTCTCCTACGATACGCTGAAGGACATCGGCTACCCATCGGTCGATGACGCGGTGCATAAGACGGAGCAATGAAAAGTGACACGACCTGTCATACGCCCCGCAACTGCTGGGTGATGAGACGATGAAGGGCATTCCCGCAAACGGAATGCCCTTCATGTTTTCGGCTGCCTGCTGATCGAGGAAGAGAAACTGTCGCCTCTTCAATGCATAAAGATTGCGTCCACCATCCGCCGAAAAATAGCCGTCGGTGGGTCTGCATAGAGGTCTTCGCATCGGCGATCCCGTTGAGACGGTCCGCGGCGAAGCGCTGCCGATTAAGGGGATTGGTCGTCACGTCTACCGCCGAATGCCTCTCCGGGATGCGCACGAACGAATCACGGCACGCGAGGGCAAGCCCGCCGGCTGACTACAGCGCCGCGCGTCTTATCAGACGCACAAAGGTCGCTGCAGGGGCTCGACTTCGATGGTCACATGCGAAAGTTCGCGCAGATGCGCGAGCTTGCGGCGATAGAGCGATGGACTCTTCGGATTTCTGCTCACCAGCGAGACAATGGCGCCGTGATGGCCGGGGCCGAGCTGCCAGACGTGCAGGTCGGTTATCCGGTCACCATCCGTCTCGATCGCCGCGCGGATGTCCCCCGGCAGGCGCTCGCCGGCTGGGAGATAGTCGAGAAGGACGCTGCCCGTGTCGCGAATGAGGCTTAGCGACCAACGAGCGATCACCAATGCGCCGACGACACCCATCAGCGGATCAAGCCATATCCAGCCATTCATGCTTCCGACGGCCAGCGCGACAATCGCCAGAACGGAGGTGAGCGCGTCGGCGAGCACATGCAGGTAAGCTGCGCGCAGGTTGTTGTCGCGGCCAGCCGCGTCATCGTGATGATGGTGGTCACCGCGGCCATGGTGCGCATGGTCATGGTCATGATGGCGCAGAGCATGGTGATGCGAGTGATTGTCCCGAAGCAGCCAGGCACAGGCAAGATTGACGACGAGGCCAAGTGCGGCGACGGCGATCGCCTGCGGGAAGCTGATCGCGATCGGATTAGAGAGCCGTACGAGGCTCTCCCAGCCGATAAGCAGAGCGATAAGGGCGAGCGTCACGGCGCTTGCAAAGCCGGCGAGATCGCCGAGCTTGCCGGTGCCGAAAGTGAAGCGCGGATTGCGGGCATTGTGCCGGGCGTAGACATAGGCAAGGGCCGCAATCAGCATGGCGGCGGCGTGAGTGGACATGTGCCAGCCGTCCGCGACCAGCGCCATCGAACCATAGATGGTGCCCGCGGCGATCTCTGCCACCATCGTCGCCGTCGTCAACGCGATGACGAACCAGGTGCGGCGCTCGTTGCGCCGGTGGTCGCCGCCGAGAAAGACATGATCATGGCCGAACCGTGCGGATTCGTTGAGACTGGCTTCGCTCATTTCAGGTATCTCCTGACGACCTCGATCAATTCGGCAGCGCCCTGCTCCCGATCCGTTCCCGCGCTCGGGCCTGCCACGTGCGCAAGGAGATGATCCTCGATCAACTCCAGAGTCAGCCCTTGGACAGCACCGCGCACGGACGCCACGAGATTGAGGATGTCGCCGCAAGGCCGTTCGGCCTCAAGCGCACGCTCAATCGCCTCCATCTGCCCCCTGAGGCGACGGACGCGTGCGATGAGCTTCGCCTGGTTTCTGATCGTGTGAGCCATAGTGTAGCCCCCTACCCTATAATAAGCACAAATACAAGATCCCTGCGGCGGGGCGCCGGGCGGCATCTTGTCAGATACCGACATCAGCGTCGTCCCGCGTCGGATTAGTCGCAATTGACAAAACTGCAACCAGGGAAGGCAAGTTGAACCTCCGCGTCGCGAGGGGACGTTTCTAGCCGGTTTGCGCCACCACAGCCGGGCGTTCTGTCGCTTTTTACCAAATCGCCGGAGTATCGCCGTTGACGCCTCCATTTGCCTCATGTCGCAATGCGAAATTTCTTCTCGGTCGCGGCTTTCCATGTCAATGTCGCAAATCGACAAGCCGCATGACATATTACAAGCGACGAATAGACACCCTCGTCCAGCATGGGAAGCCTCATGAACAAGCCTCTGACCAAAAAGCGCTCGCTCGTCTTCTTTCTGGTGCCGAACTTTTCAATGCTGCCCTTTTCCGCGGCGATAGAAACGCTCCGCATCGCCAACCGCATGCTTGGCTACGAGGCCTACACATGGCGCCTCGCTTCGACCGATGGTCAGAAGGTCTTCTCATCCGCCGGCATCGCACTCGAGGTCAACACCTCGCTTGCGGACGAGCGCAAGTTTCTGGCGGGCGAAAACCGTCCGTCCATGGTGCTGGTCTGTTCGGGCGTTTATGTCGAGGAGTTCCAGAACAAATCGGTCAATGCCTGGCTGCGCGAAGTCTACAATCGCGGCGTCGCCGTCGGCAGCCTCTGTACGGGCGCCCATGTGCTGGCCTCCGCCGGTCTGCTCACGGGCAAGCGCTGCGCCATCCACTGGGAAAACCTGCCCGGCTTTTCCGAGAGCTTCCCGCAGGCGGAAGTCTATGCCGACCTCTATGAAATCGACAGCAACATCTACACCTGCGCTGGCGGCACCGCTTCGCTCGACATGATGTTGAACCTGATCGACCAGGACTTCGGCGAAAGCCTGGTCAACCGAGTCTGCGAGCAGGCTTTGACCGATCGCGTTCGCGGTCCACATGACCGCCAGCGGCTTCCACTCCGCGCCCGCCTCGGCGTGCAGAATGCCAAGGTTCTCTCGATCATCGAACTGATGGAGGCGAACCTCTCCGAGCCGCTTTCGCTCCTCGAGATCGCCGAAAGCGCCGACCTGTCGCGCCGCCAGATCGAGCGGCTGTTCCGCCAGGAGATGGGCCGTTCGCCGGCGCGCTATTATCTGGAGATTCGCCTCGATCGCGCCCGGCACCTGCTGATCCAGTCGTCGATGCCGGTGGTCGAAGTCGCCGTCGCCTGCGGTTTCGTCTCCGCTTCACACTTCTCCAAGTGTTATCGCGAACTCTACAACCGCTCGCCGCAGCAGGAGCGCGCCGAGCGCAAGCTGACGCTGCAAATGGCGCGTTGAACGAGTTTGGTAGTAGGCCGACGTTCGGCCTACTGCCGCTTACGACGCCAAAGCATCGAGCAGCGTGAGCTCGGAGATGACGCGGTTTCGCCCGGCATGTTTCGCCATGTAGAGGAACTGGTCGGCGGCGTGCAGGTAATTCTCGAAAGCTTCCGGCGCTTCGATCGTCGCAAGGCCGATCGAGACGGTGATCGCCAGTTCCTCGTCGTCGGCGACGATCTTTGATTTCGCGAGCTCCGCCCGCAGCCTTTCACAAAAGGCGAAGGCGTCACGCACGCCGAGGCCATCGAAAAGAATGCCGAACTCCTCGCCGCCCAGGCGCGCCAGGAGATGCTCTTCGCCGACCAGCGTTTTCAATCGCCGGGCAACGTGCTTCAGCACGAGATCGCCGATTTCGTGGCCGTAGGTGTCATTGAGGCGTTTGAAATGGTCGATGTCGAGGACGGCGATCGATGTCCCCTCGCCGCGTCTGAGATATTGATCAACCAGGCGCGGCCCGGTCATGAAGAAATGCCGGCGGTTGAATGTCCCCGTCAGGTAGTCGCTGGCCGCCGCGAGCTTCAGGGCCTGAATACGCTTCTGTAGCGTGGCGGCGTGACGGATGCGGCCGCTGAATTCAGTCTCGAGGAAAGGCTTGCGGATGAAATCCGCCCCGCCGGCTTCGATGAAGCGCGCCGCCAGGCGCGCATCTCCTTGGTCCGAAAGGCCGATGATCGGCACGGCATCATCGCCCTGACGCTTGTGCACCTCTTCGAGCAGGGCGAGACCCGCTAGGTCGGCGAGACCCGTATCGGTGACGATGACGTCGATGATCTCGCCCTGGTCCAGGACTTGCAGTGCTTCCCAGGCCTCCGACGCCTCGATCACCGCAAACAGCCCACGCCGCAGGATGCCCGCAAGGTCCTGTCGCGAGGTCGCACAGGAGTCGACAAGCAGCACCGTGGTTCGACCCTTGGTGAGGACCCGGTCGACCGCCGCGATCAGTCGCTCGATCGATTCCGGCTCGTTCTTGACGATGCAGTCGGCAACGCCTCGATTCAGAATCTGATCGCGGGTGCGGTCGTTGAAGGCGGCCGTGAAGACGATAGCCGGTACATTGTTCGCGAGGATAAAGTCCAATGCCTCGCAATTCGGCGCGTCGGGCAGGTTGAGATCGAGAACCGCAAGCGAAAACGCCCATTCCCCCGCCGCAGCGACCTCAGCCTTCACCGCGGCGAGCGAGGCGCAATGGGCGACATTTATTCCGTGCGTGAGCTCCAGCCCGTGCTTGAGAGCGGCCGCGAACATTCGCGAATCCTCGACGAGCAGCAGACGCTTGTCGCGGTGCTTCTGAATATGGTTCGCCCGTCCCGACGCGCGGCGCAATCTCACGATCCCTGCAACCCCATCCCCTTCGGCAACCCCGTGCTTCAGTCGCAGCGACGCTGAGGCTTTTCGCCTCGGCGCGTACTGATCCCTGTGGCGGAGCCCCCATGGCCCAATCTGTATTTGCGCCCGTTCGCGCCGCTGACCAAACCCCCTTCGGTGAGAAGCGCGTATTCGGGAATTTCCCCATTTCTATTTGTCGCGATTGAACGGGCTGCCGGTTGCAATTTCGTTAACAGGGCAACCAGCAGCACGGAATTTCAATCGCTTGCTTAAGAAATTATACGCGCGTCAGGCGGGGATTTTCGGCCTTTCGCTCAATGTCTTGATCTTTGTCAGAGTATCGAGGTTCTGATTGACGCGGCAATAGAACTCCTCGTTAACGAAGGGACGCACGACGAAATCGTTACCCCCGGCCTTGAGGAAGCGCGCGGAAAGCAGGCGGTTGGTCGACGACGAAACGCCGATGATGCGCAACTGATGTGGACCATGGGCCGAGCGGATGCGGCGCGTCAGTTCGAAGCCGTCGATGTCCGGCATGTTGTAATCGGTGATGACCAGAGCGATGTCCTGATTGTTCTTCAGGATTTCCAGCGCTGCTGCCCCGCTCTCGGCCGAGCTCGTGCGAAAATTGTAGCGCTTTAACTGCGTGGTAAGCAGCGCCCGGGCCGTCGGGCTGTCGTCGACGATCAGCACATGATGCTTCTTGTTGGTGAGGAACCGGCAGACCGATTCCGCTAGCATGTCGACGGCGAAGACGCTGTCCTTGATGACATAGTCGACGATATCCTTGGCCAGGATCGCCTCGCGCGTCTTCTCCTGGAAGGAGCCGGTGAAGACGACGGTCGGCACGCTCATGTCGATCAGGTAGTTCAGCGCTTCGCCGTTTTCCGCACCCGGCAGGTTGATATTGGAAATGGCAAGCGAGGCCGGAAAGGAGGCATTCTCGACGGCAAACTGCAGATCCTCGTAGTCGCGGCAGACGATTACGTCGATATCGAACAACTCCTTCAGTCGCTTCGACACCATCGAGGAAAACAGGTTGGAGTCCTCGGCAAGCACAATGCGGTGCTCGCCAAGGGATTCGCCGGAATAATACATTCCGGAAACGCCGAAGAATGACATTGATCGCCTATGTGAAAGAGTGTCCCCGCAAGCATCGTAGGGGAAGAGACTTTATTGGGTGTTAATGGAGGCCCCGCAGGTACTGAGCGCGACAGCGAGGCTTGCGGAAAAAGCCATCTTTGCCGTCGCCGGGCGAAGCCGCGCCATCCGGTCTGGTTGCACGGAACTTCCGCTTGCTCCATCGCGATCAAATCGCCTGACCGTGGTGGATTTTCCGTATAGAATGCCCGCATGGGTGAAGCTCAGACTCTATTTGAAGTGCTGCGCCAGTCGGTGAAGCCGGAGGTCATCAATGCCTTCGAGCGGCTCGTTCGGAATGCGCCGGACAGCAAGCTCTGCCGCATCAATGCGCTCGCCTTTGCCGCCGCCGAAGGGCTCGACGAGGAGGAGACGATTGCCGCCTTCCTGCACGCCTCGCGGCTCGGTATTTTCGAGCTTTCCTGGAACGTCCTCTGTCCCGGCTGTGGCGGCGTGCTCGATGCCAATACATCATTGAAGACAGTGCAGAGCACCGAATATACTTGCGCACTCTGCGCCGCCGGCTATGAGCCGACCCTCGACGAGATGGTCGAGGTGACCTTCACGGTGAGCCCGCGGGTGCGCCACATCGAGGCCCATAACCCTCACGAATTGCCGGCGATCGAATATTTCCGCCAGATGTATTGGGGCTCCGGCATCGATCTGCCGGAAGACGATTACGAGGAGAAGTTCGACGAGTTCATTATCGAGACGCTGGAACTGCCGCCAGGTGAAAAGGCCGTCATCTCTTTGCAGCTTCCGGCGGAGTTCATCATCGTCTTCGAGCCGGTGACGCATGCGGCACAGTTTCTGGACGTCAGCGGCGAGCCGACCAGGGAGCGTCGGAACCTTGGCCTCGTCTTCGATCGCTCACACCGGCATGCCGAGACGCTGAAGATGCAGCCCGGCCCGCTTCGCATCCAGGTGGAGAACCATGCGGAGGTCCGCACCCTCCCCTCGGTCTGCATCGCCAACGAGGCGCTGCATAGCATGCTCGGTCGCCGTCGACCGTTCCTCACCGCCAAGCGGCTGCTCTCCAACCAGACCTTCCGCGACATCTACCGCACCGATACGCTCGACGTCGACCAGCGGCTGAAGATCACCAGCCTCACCTTCCTCTTTACCGACCTGCGCGGCTCGACCGAGCTCTACGAGCGTGTCGGCGACTTGGCAGCGTTCGACCTCGTGCGCGCGCATTTTCGAGTCCTGAACGAAATCGTCGCGGCCGAGGCCGGCGCCGTCGTCAAGACGATCGGCGATGCGGTGATGGCGACCTTCCCGACACCAGACCGGGCGGTCGCCGCGGCCATGCGGATGCGCGACGCCATGCGCAAGCTGAACGACGAACGCGGCAGCGAGGATTTGCTACTAAAGATCGGCATTCACGAAGGGCCGTGTATCGCGGTCAATCTGAACGAGCGGCAGGACTATTTCGGCCAGACCGTCAATATCGCCTCGCGCGTCCAGCACCTTGCCACCGCGCGCGAGATCTTCGCGACGGGCTCAGTGCTCGAAGACCCGCGCGCCTCCGGCCTTCTTTCGGACCGGGGCCTAAGCCCGATGTCGCACAATGTCACACTACGCGGCATCGCCAACGAGATCAGCATTTTTGCGATCCCGTGAGGCCGCCAAACCAGATATCCATCGTTCAGGAGAGGTTCAGGCTTGACGGCTGAATGTGGTGGCAGGTGAAGGAGTAAGCCATGCGTATCCCGCTGATTCTATTTACCGCCGCGGCAATGGTGGCCAGCACGGCCGAGGCCGGCAGCCAATCATCGAACACAAGCTCGAACAGTTCGTCCAATAACGGGGTCGTGAACGAGCGGATCGTCGATACCTATTGTGAAGACGGCTATTGCGAACGCCGCGTTTTCCGTCGGACATATCGCGAACGACGTCATGGCGGCGAAGGCGAATGGCGTCGCTATTTTGAATACGATGACTGAGCGGAAACCCAAGAGGCACATCGGGCCTGCCCCCGACGCGGATCGAGGTGATGCACAATGCGTTCTCGAACAGCCACGTGTTCATGCGGCCAGTTGCGCATCGAGGTCCAGGGCGAGCCGCTCGGCATCGGTGTTTGCCATTGCCTTGCCTGCCAGCGTCGTACCGGTAGCGTCTTTGCAGCCCTCGCCGGCTTCGCAGCACCTTACAAGGTTTACGGCACCGCGACTGAATATGTTCGCGTCGGCGACCAGGGAGCGAAGTTCAGGTTTCGCTTCTGTCCCGTTTGCGGGACAAACCTGTTCCACACGGAGGAAGGCGGCGATGAATCCTCGGTTGGTGTCGCAGTCGGCGGCTTTGCTGACCCCACTTTTCCGCCGCCGCAGGATTCGGTCTATGATTGCCGCCGGCACTCCTGGGTTCAACTGCCGCCGGGGACGACGATCTACGAGAAGAATCCCCTCTATTGAGGCTTTCACCGCCGAGACTCGAGCACCTATCGCGAGCGAAGTCCCCTTGCCCCACCAGCGACGCGACAGGAAGGGTCGATCAAACATCGAAATTATCGCCTGGCGACTGTCGGAATCAGCCGCTGCAATCCGTCTTGATCCATAGGAACATGGCGACGAAGGAGAGCGATAATGAGAAAGATCATTGTTGGTGCATTCGCAAGTCTTGATGGAATCATGCAGGCGCCGGGTGGGCCGCACGAAGATCCTGTCGGCGGCTTCAAGTATGGCGGCTGGGCCTTCCCCTATTTCGACGAAGCCATGGGAAAGGCGGTGGACGAGATGTTTTCCGAGCCGTTTGACCTTCTGCTCGGCCGGAAAACCTATGACATCTTCGCGGCGCATTGGCCCTATGCCGGCGCCGGCGACCCGATCGGTTCGCTGTTCGATCGAATCACAAAATATGTCGCGACGCGCAATCCGGACTTGAAGCTCCATTGGCAAAACAGTCAGACGCTCGGCAGCGACGTGCTCGCCACGCTTGCCAATTTGAAAAGCGAGGAAGGACCGGATCTGTTGACGCAGGGCTCGACCGATTTCCTTCAGACCCTTTTCCGCAATGATCTGGTCGACGAGATGTATGTCTCGTACTTCCCCGTCATTCTCGGAAAAGGCAAGAAGCTGTTCGGCGACGGAGCGACGCCAATGGCGCTGAAACTGGTCAGTTCGAAGGTTTCCGGAACCGGCGTCACGGTCAACAAATATGTCCGCGGCGGACCGGTCGTCACGGGTTCGTTCGAATTCGCGCAGCCATCCGAAGCAGAGCTGGAACGGCGACGGAAGTTGACCTGAGCGACCGCATTCGCTCCTGTGACCGCAACCGTCTGCGCGCATAGAATGCGCGTGCGAATTTCCCGTCAGGCCGTCAGTTTCCGACCATTAGCCATGATTTCAGGCGTATAATAGGGTTCGTGAACCATGGGAGGATATGATGAGAACCGAAGAAGCCATGCATTCCGGTGTTCGGTGGGTCGGCCCGGAAACGGATTTGCGGACGATCGCGCGCATCATGAAGGAAGAGGATATAGGCGCGCTCCCGGTCGGCGAGAACGATCGCCTGATCGGAATGGTGACGGATCGCGACATCACGCTACGAGCGCTGGCCAACGGCCGGGACGTCGCCTCCCTGACGGCCCGCGACGTCATGACCGAGGAAATCGTCTATTGCCGCACCAATGAGTCCGTCGAAGACGCCGTTCATCTGATGGAGTTGAAAAAGATCAGGCGGCTGCCGGTCATCAACGAAGACAAGCGCATGGTCGGCATGCTGTCGCTCGGCGATATTTCCCACTGCTCCAGCCAGGAAATGGCAGGCGAACTGGTCAAGGCGGTCAGCGCCCACCACGCCTGAGCTGCAGTAAGAAAAAATGTCCAGCTCAAGACCGCGGCGGCGGAAAAGCGCCGCCGCTCGTTTATTGGTGGCTGTTTTTCTTTACTTGACCACAACGGACCCGTTAACGATTTCGATTGTCTCATCACCTTGGAGACCGATGTGATCGCCGCTCGGCGCGGTAACGAAGCAGCCGCTTTGGCAGATCATTTCCGTAGCGCCGGAATCGACGACCACTTCGATCCGGCTTTCCCCCTCGACAATTACCAATATGGCGGATTGCCCATCCTTATTGGTCACCATCGCAGCATTCGCACCGCCGGCGACGAACGTGCCGCAAAGCAAGGCAGCAACAACTGTTTTCATGGCCTTCGACGCGCTACCCGCGCGCCGCCCCTTTGGCCGGTCATCCTTTCGCCCGTGGCAAAACTACCGGCCACCCCCTTCAGCCGACGCCAGCCCAAACGGTGGCGGGTGAATTGCATGCTTTTTACAAGAGAAGTGCTGAATAGGCGCTGAATGGAATATCAAGCAGCTGTTCAGAAGCAGTCGCGACCCCCACCCCGCGGGGAAGCTCACGACAGGACGGGCGAAATGCCCGATGCGACTGCTAATCGCCGATCTCCGCAATATCTTTTGGGCGATATCTTCCCTGCCCCTTGATCCCTCGATTGTTCACGGTCTATGCGTTTGCAACGCCGGCCCGGCGTTTCGGGGATACAGGGTATAAGGATTACCGCCTATGGAGATTTTCACGTCCGCCGGACTATTGGCGCTCATGCAAGTTATCGTCATCGACCTCGTACTTGCCGGGGACAATGCCGTCGTTATCGGCCTCGCGGCAGCCGGTCTGCCGATCGAGCAACGCAAGAAGGCGATTCTCGTCGGCATTATCGCGGCCACCGTGCTTCGTATCGTGCTTGCGGCCTTCACCGTCCAGCTTCTGGCAATCATCGGGCTCCTCCTCGCCGGCGGCATTCTCCTGCTTTGGGTCTGCTGGAAAATGTGGCGTGAGATTCGTTCCGGCGGGCACGAAGAGGTTGGACTGGACGCCGCCAACGCGCCGAAGAAGACTTTCAGACAGGCGGCGACCCAGATCGTCGTGGCCGACGTGTCGATGTCGCTCGACAACGTCCTCGCCGTGGCGGGCGCCGCGCGTGAGCACCCGACGGTCCTCGTCTTCGGGCTTATGCTCTCCATCGCGATGATGGGCATTGCCGCGAGCTTCATCGCCAGACTGCTCGCCCGCTACCACTGGATCGCCTATGTCGGTTTGGCCATCATTCTCTATGTCTCTATCGACATGATCTATCGCGGCGCATTGGAAGTATGGCCACACGTCGCGCCGGTCGCCCAGGCCTTGGCCGGGCTGTAGCAGCGGCTTCTGACGGGGCGGCCTCGCGCCGCTCGCTCGTTTTTGTCACCATGTTCGGGAGCCGGTGCCGTGAAGGCGCCGGCCCTTACGGCAGCGGTAGCGAAGGACGGCGCCGACAAGCGTGGCAAGTCGAGCTGGTGATACAGGTGGCCGTGCCAGGCATTCCGGCACCCCTTGCCCGTCCGCACCCTTGCTCGCAAGCCTCGCCGGTGGCCACGATATTCGAGGATCATTCTTCTCAGCGGCTGCTGCTGCGCTTTCCAACGGACCGGCCGCGCGTCTCACTCTCCTCCGCCGGCATCTCCGCCTTATCCTCCTCAAGCGCTGGGAACTCGACGTCGGACGGCGTTGCTTCCTCAGGCGTCGTGTCCTCTACCTTCACCGGGAACGGGGCACCGATCTCCTCGTCTCGGAAACGCTCGTAGATCGACACACGAATGTCGTTGCGGACATTGCCGGCCGTCAGCACGTCGGCGACATAGATGCGCAATTCGAAGCTCATGCGTTCGTCGCCGAACGCGGTGAAGCCGACATTGGGCGCCGGGTTCTTGAGAACCATCGGATGGGCGGCGGCAATTTCGTGAAGCAGATCGATCACCCGGCGCGGATCGCTGCCATAGCTGAGCGTGACGGAGATCTCGGAGCGTCCAAGCTTGTTGCGGTGGGTCCAGTTGCCGACCGACGCGTTGATGAGCAGCGAATTCGGCATCATGATCGACTGATGCTGGAAAGTCTCGATCTCGGTCGCGCGGACCGAGATGCGCCGGACGAAACCCTCGGTCGTGCCGCTGACGATCCAGTCGCCAACCTTGAAGGGGCGCTCGACAAGCAGGATCAGGCCGGAGACGAAGTTCGAGACGATGTTCTGCAGGCCGAAACCGACGCCGAGCGAGAGAGCACCGGCAACAAGCGCGAGGCTTGAGAGGTCGATGCCCGCCGCCGAAACGCCGATGAGCCCGGCGAGGGCGACGCCGATATAGCCGATGCCGGTGCGGATGGAATTGCGCACGCCGGCATCAACGCGGCTGCGCGCCATGATGTTGCCGTCGATCCAGCGCTGCACCCAACGGGTGACGACAAAGCCCAGCGCGAAGAAAAGCACGCCGGCGAGAAGGCCGACGAGCGAGATGGTAATCGTTCCGATCCTGATCTCGGTGACGAACCGATAGACCCACGACTCAATATCGGCGATCTGGAAGCCCCATTGCAGCAGGATCAGCGGGATAAAAAACGAAAGTACCAGGGCATAGATGGCGAGCCCGGCGGCAAGGCCTACTTGATCGAGTGCCACCTGCTCTAGATTGAAGCGGCGTTCGAGGTAGCGCCCTCCCATCGTCTCGGCGAAGGCGCCCTGCTTGGAAACCGATCTGCCGGTGAGAATGCCGATGTACATCGTCACCAGGATCGCGCCAGTGATGATGATTTGCGAGGCGATGAAGCGGGCGAGGCCGACATAGCCGGCGAGCGCAACGGCAATAAGCAGCGCCCCCATGAGGAGAAGCGAAATCCAGATGACCCGTGGCCAGGGCCTGCCCGGCGCGTCGAAGGCTTCCTCCGGCCTCAGCGTCGGCCGGATCCAGGCCATCGACATCAAGATGAGACCGATGACGATCGACGCAAGGAAGCTCTTGGCGACGGTCAGTATGACGGGAGAGCCAAGGGATTCGCTGATGCTTCCGGCGAGGTAATCGAGGATATTGACCAGCGCCATCGCGAAGATTGAAATGAACAGCATTCTCGCGCCGCGATCCGAAACGCGCACGAGGCGCCAGTTCGAATGCCGTGGCGACAGCACGGCCTTGGCAAGGCTGGTCACGAAGAGCTGCGCAACGCCAACAGCCAGGATGACCGCCAGGATTGGCGCAATATCCGGCCGCAATGCGTTGAAACTATTTAGGAAAAAGTAGCTCGACGCGGCAAAGGCGGAGGCCGACACCGTCGGGATCATGGTTGACCAGAACGCCACCGAAAGCTGCCTGAAATAGTTCGGCTGCTCCTCATCGCCGTCGTGCCGGAGGAAGGGCGAGAAAAGCCGGCGGCTGCCAGCCAGGAAGATCAGCGCAGCGCAGAGCGAGAGGAAGATCGCGGTGAGAAAGGGCACACGCTTGTAGTTCCAGGCAAATGTCAGCCAGCTGCCGACGCTGCGCGACAGCGCCTGGGTCTCGCCGATCGTCGTCGTAACCGCCTCGCCCAGCGTTGCCGCCGAGATTTCCGTGTGCTTCAGAAGCGTGTTCGAGAAGAGCGCACGCCTGGTCGCGGTGACGGAATTGGCAAGCTTCCTTGCCTCGACCGAGAGATTCTCCGCACGCCCCGTCAGGGCGTTTATCGCGCCGCGCTCGGCGAGCAGACCCTTCCTTTCCTCGGTCAGAATGGCGGCTTCCGGCGGTTGCCCCTCGCCGGGCGGATCGCCAAGTTCGGTAAGTCTCGCCTTGATTTCCTCCAGTCGGGGCCGCGTCGCGACGGTCGCGGCGAGGATCTGCCCGGAAAGCGCATCGACCTGCACCTTCAGCTCGGCGAGCAGGGTATCGTCATCCTTGGCGCTCTGGACGCGATCGGTAAGCCGCTTGAGGTCGCGTTCGGCCTGGGCGAGCTGCTCTTCCGCCTGCTGCAGCAATGGAGAACCAGCTGCTGCCCCGGCATCGTCTGCCTCACCTTGAGCCGGTTGAGCGGCCTGCGCAGGCTTGGTTTGCGCGGGCTGGGGCTGCTGCGAGGGCGCCGGCGCCGCAGGCGTGGCCTGTTGCGGTTGCGCCGCTTGTTGGGCCGCCGCGGATCCTCCGCCGGCCAGCGTCAGCGCGACGAATGAGACAGCAATCAACAAAACGGTCAACTTTCCAGCGGAATGCAATTCGATATCCTTCGAAATCCGGGGGCCGCACAGGCGGAGTCGCCGAAGCGATCAGTTCGTCCGATGTGCATACGGAACACGGCAAAAAGATGCAAAGCCGTAGCGGGGCGATGATTTCTACGTGAATCTCCGTCCGTTCACAATTATCACACCTCTCGGTCGTGCGCGGGACCGGCTTCAATCGGACCTTTATCGACGCATTCACCCAAATGGGAGACTGGGAAACAAGAAAGAGGTATGATGAACTGCGCGATACCGCGGTCTGCGTGAGGGAACGTAAATGGCAGACTCGATGCATTCGGCCGCAGTCGATCATCTACCCATATTCATCACAGCACCGGGCGACACGGATATCCTCTTCAACGTCATGGTCGTGTTCGTGCTGCTGCTGATCCTTCTGGTCGGCGTCCTGTACCTCAGGCTGCACGCTCTGCCGGAGCATATGGCGCACGGCGCCAGCAAGGTGCAGTTGCAATTGGTGGCTGTTTTGTCGCTGATTGCGCTCTTCACGCACAATCACCTCTTCTGGATCGCCGCGCTGCTCCTGGCATTGATCGAATTTCCGGACTTTTCGACGCCCATGAGTTCGATGGCCGACTCGCTGCAAAAAATCGCCCATCGGGACGAACGGCTTTTCGAAACCGCGGCGACGGAACCTCCCGTCACGCCGTCAAAACCTCATCCGGCGCAGCCCGAGCACCAATGGGCACCGTTCGAACCGGAGCCTTCGCCGAACGACACCTTATCAGAGCGGAGGGGGTGAGCCATGCTGGAGTTCTTGATCTGTTCGATGCTTACGATCCTTCCGGATTTCCTCTTCCGACGCTACGTTCAAGGAAAGCGGATCGGGCGAGAGATCAATCTTTATTCGATGTGGTTCGAACTCAGATGGGGCATCACCGCCTGTGTGATCCTGACGGTGTCGCTGATAACCCTGATTTTCTACTATCATCCGTCAACAAAGAACGTCACGGCGGTCTTCCGTACGGTCACCATATTGCCTGAGAGAAATGGGCGGGTGGCTGAGGTCTTCGTCGGCACGAACGAGAAAGTCGCCGCTGGCGCTCCCCTCTTCCGCCTCGATAACAAGGAACAGCAGGCGGCGCTTGAAACGGCCCGACGGCGCGTCGCGGAAATCGACGCCGAAACGGCTGTCGCCAAGACCGAACTGGCATCGGCCGACGGCCTGATCGCGCAGGCAGAGGGCGCCTACCAGCAGGCCCTCGATGAACTGGCCACACAGGTCGAACTCAATCGGCGCAATCCGAACGTGGTGGCAAAGCGCGAAATCGAAAGGCGCCAGGTTACCGTGGACGCTCGGAAGGGTGCACTCGATGCGGCCATTGCGAACAAGCAGACGCTGGAGACAAAGATCTCGACCCTGCTGCCGGCACAGAAGGCAAGCGCCGAGGCGACACTGGCCCAAGCTCAGGTGGAACTCGACAAGACCATTATACGTGCCGGAACGGCCGGCATGGTTCAGCAATTCGCCTTGCGGCCCGGCGACATCGTCAATCCGGCAATCCGGTCGGCCGGCATTCTCGTGCCCGATGATCGCCGCATAGGGCTGATTGCCGGCTTCGGCCAGATCGAGGCCCAGGTCATGAAACCCGGAATGATCGCCGAGGCGACCTGCATCGGCAAACCCTTCACCATCATCCCGATGGTCGTCACCGAGGTCCAGCAGGTCATCGCAACCGGGCAAATTCGCCCGACCGATCAGCTCGCAGACGTGCAACAAATGGCTAGACCGGGAACGCTGACCACATTTCTCGAACCGCTGTTTCTGGGCGAGTTCTCGGACATACCGCCGGGAAGCAGTTGCATCGCCAATGCTTACACCAGCAATCACGATGAGTTGCAGTCGCCCGACATAGGCACCTCGCGGTGGCTGTTCCTGCATATGGTGGATGCGGTCGGGCTCGTGCACGCGATGATCCTCAGGCTGCAAGCGCTGCTCCTGCCGGTGCAGACACTTGTTCTGACTGGGCATTGATCCGGAGGGCGTCCGAATGCCCTTTAACATCCCTCGACTGCCCCTTTTCGCCGGTCTCGACGGTTACCAAACGAGCGCCTTGCGCAGCGACGTCTCTGCCGGCCTGGCGATTGCCGCAGTCGGCCTGCCAAGCGCTGCCATCGCCTATCCCGCGATCGCCGGCCTTCCGCCGGAAACCGGGCTCTACGCCAGCATCGCGCCGCTGTCGCTTATGCGCTCCTCGGCCCCTCACGGAAGCTCATCGTCGGGCCGGACGCGGCAACGATGACGGTGCTCGCCGCGGTCCTTGCTGCGATCTTTGCAACGCCGGGAGTAACGACCGAGCGGGTCACCGTAAGCAGACCAGGTCCGCCTCGATAGACAGACCAGGTCCGCGTTGATAGAAAGTCTCACGCCTCCGGCTTCGCGGCCCATTCCGTATATTCTTGCAGCAGCCCTTCATAGTCCTCCATAGCCGGCACCGTCGCGTAGCTGTGAATGGCAGGCGTGATCGCCCACGGCAATTTCTCGCTCGTCCAGGTTTCGATGAAGGGTGTGAACCGGCCAGCGTCATCGAGCATGGTCGCGCGAACGTTCACGAACCAGTCCATTCCTTCGGGCCGCGTGAACATCCAGCTCATGCAGTGCGGACAGAAATAATGGCGCGTCGCGCCGTGCAGCCCGCCGATCACCGGGTCGCCCTTGGTTACGGCGAAGCCTTCGCTGGGGACCGCGACACTCAGTGAGTAGGCGCTCGCCGTCATGCGCTGACACCCTGTGCAATGGCATGCCATGGTGAGCAGCGGCGGAGCGCTGACCTTGATGCGCACTTGTCCGCAGCGGCACCCGCCTTCCCACGGCAGCGTCTTGATGCTCATGACCTTCCCTCCCTACGTGATCCCCACGACGCCATAAGTCTCCTCAGGCGTACAAAGGCGGCTGTACTTGTTTCGTTCAATGGGCTCCCCGTGATGACCACGCAGGATCTAGAATCCGGCGCCCGGCTGCGCGAGATATTCCTCCTCGGCCGGGGTCGAAATACGTCCCAGGATCGTGTTGCGATGGGGAAAGCGCCCGAACCGTTCGATCACCTCCCGGTGGCGGATGGCATAATCAAGATAGCCGGGATCGCCGAGCGCGGTAAATAGCTTCACCGACATCGTCTGATCGGTGAGGTTTTCGGAGTGCTCGAAGGGCATGTAGAAGAAAGGGCGCCATTCCGACGGCACCGCAATATCGGCGCTGGCACCGATGGCGAGCTTGGCTTCGCGCAACGCAAGACAGTCGGTCGCATAGGCCAGCGGGGAGCCGCGATACATGTTTCGCGGCAACTGATCGAAGAGGATGATGGCGGCGAGCCAGTTGCCTGGTGTCTGGCGCCAGATATCGTCGAGCCTTCTTGAAAGCACCAGATGCGACGTCTGAAAGCGCTGCATGCACTGCTTATCGAGCTCGGCACTTGGCGTGAACCAGTGGTCATAGGAAAGCTCCGTGAACCAGAATTTCAACACCTCTTCCGGCGTGCAGATTTCCGCTACATCGCTCATGTGACCGCCTCTCCTGTGACTCGTTCTTCAGATAGGCGCCGATCTTCCGGTTTCCAACGTCGATCTTCAATGTCGTTAAGCGCCGCCTTGAAGCCTCGCCGCAACTTGCCGGCGCCAGCAATGCGACAACGCTTCTGCTCTCCTCAACGCGCCGCGAATTGCTGAGTCTTACATATGCCCCGATGCGAGATGGGTCTGCTCGGTCCGCCTGCATTGAAAAGTCGGAGTGGAACCCTACCGCAGCGGCCAGACCCACATCAGCATCGGTACGGCGACAATAATGATGACGATGGAGAGCGGCAGGCCGAGCCGCGGATAATCGCTGAAGCGATAACCCCCTGGCCCCATGACCAGCGTGTTGCACTGATGGCCGATCGGCGTCAGGAAGTCGGAGCCGGCGCCGATCGCCACGGCCATCAGAAACGCATCCGGCCGGTAGTCGAGCGCGGATGCGAAGCTCGCGGCGATCGGCGCCATGACCAGCACGGTGGCGGCATTGTTGAGGAAGGGGGTAACCGCCATGGCTGCGACCAGGATGAGCGCGAGTGCACCGGCCGGCGGCAGATTGACTGCCATGTCGCTCAACCAGCCCGCGATCAGGTCTGAACCGCCGGTCGTACGCAAAGTGTCGCTGACTGGAATAAGCGCCGCCAGCATCACGAGGATCGGCCCGTCGACGGCCCGATAAACCTCCCGCAGCGGGATGACCCGAAAGACCACCATGGCAAGCGCGGCTGCGAAGAAGGCGACCTGCACCGGCAGAATGCCGACCGCCGTCGCTCCCATGGCGGCAGCCAACACGAGCAGCGGCACGGGGGCGCGTCGGATGGTCCCGAGTAAAATGTCCCGCTGCGCAAGCGGCAGACAGCTGAAATCCTGGAGGAAGGCCGGCAGGTCCGCCCGCGTCCCTTGAAGGACGACGATATCGCCGGCCCGCAACCTTATGCTGCCGAGGCGCTGCTTCAGCCGTTCGCCCTGTCGGCTTACGGCTAGCAGGTTGATTTTATGATTGTGAAAGAGAGCAAGCCGCTCCGCAGACATGCCGATCAGTGGCGAGCCGCTGGCAATCACCGCCTCGATCGCTTCGATTTCGGTGCGCGCCGTCTCGGCGGATGTGGGCGATCGGTCGCCGGATATTTTCAACTTCGCCTGGGAAACTATGCGGTCGAGCGCAGCGGGCCCACCTTCGAGCAGCAGGATGTCCTCGGCCTCGATCACCACATCGGGCAGCGGCGCCAGATGGGTGCCACGGCGGAAGATCGCAATGACGACCGCGCCGCCGTCGCCGAGCTTCACGAGGCTGCTTAGCGACTTGCCGATCGCCGGTGAGCCGGGCGCGACCACCGCTTCGGACGTATAATCGGTGATCTCGATCGCCTGCTGCACCGACACCTGCTGGCTCTTTCGCTCCGGCACCAGCCGATAGGCGAAGAGCAGAAAGATCGCTCCTACCAGGGCCAGCGAGGCGCCAACGGGCGTGAAATCAAACATGCTGAAGCTCTCGCCGGTCAGGTCCTGCCGCATCCGCGACACGACGACGTTGGGCGACGTTCCGATCTGCGTCATAAGTCCGCCGATCAGCGAGCCGAAAGCCATGGGCATCAGGAAGACCGATGGCTGGACGCTCGAGCGCCGAGCGAACTGGAAGGCGACCGGGATCATGATCGCAAGCGCGCCGATGTTCTTGATGAAAGCCGAAAGCACCGTGACGGTGACCACGAGGAGCGCGAGTTGCGCCCTCACCGAGTTGAGATCCGGGAGGAAGCGCTGGATCGCCGCGTCGACGACACCGGACCGTGCCACGCCGGCGCTGACGATCAGCGCGCTGCCGACGATGATCACGATATCGTCGCTGAAACCGTCGAACGCATGGTCGAACGGTACGATGCCGACGGCGACCGCAAGCATCAGCGCCGAACAGGCAACGACGTCATAGCGGAAGCGGTCCCAGATGAAGAAAACCATCATGGTGCCAATGACGAGAAACGAAAGAGACTGTTCGGCAGTCATGTACGATACCTGCGGCGGACTGGACGCGACACGCGCTGAGACGCCCGCAGGGCTGCAACGCGTCATTCCTTGAAAAGGTCCACGTTTCCCCGCACGCCGCAGCTTGCGTGTCCGACTGTCTAAATCGTCCAATCCGTCGGTTCTGCGCAACCGAAATGTTCAAGAATTTTCGCCAAATTGCCGTGCGTCACCAGGAATTCTGAGAAACCTCTGCCTCTCTTTGCTCGTTGCTGCTTCGGGAATACAATGGCGCACCAGTTAGACGTGCAAACAGCACCTGCTGGCGCCGCGCTCGCTGCGCCGTCGCGGCCGAAGCGGAGAACATTGCCATGAGGAGTGCCCTTCCCGCGATTTTCGCGGCTCTGATGATCGGCGCCTGCACCTCGTCACAAACCGTTGGCTATGGGCCCAACCTGGAGCCGATACCCGGCAGCATTACCTATGGCGGCCAGCCGCGCACCAAACTCACCAAGGCGCCGGTCGGCAGCACCGTGCCCCACCGCTTCTTCGACGATTTCGGGCGCCAGGTCTCGGAAACCTATATAATCGAACCGGATCGCTCGTTGCGGCTGACGAGCCGGCGCATCGACTACGATATCTTCGACTGACTCGGCAGGAACTCTGCAACCCGGAGATTGCCATGAAACACACACTTCCCACGCTCTGCACGGCCCTTTTGCTTGCCGGCTGCGAGATGACGACATCGTCTGTCGGCTACTCATACGGCCTTGAGCCCATTCCCGGCAGCATCACCTATGGCGGCCAGCCGCGTACGAAACTCACCAAGGCGCCGGTCGGCAGCATCGTGCCGCACCAGTTCATCGGTCCGTTCGGTCGTCGCGTTTACGAGACCTATGTGATCGAGCCGGATCGCTCGCTGCGGCTGGTCAGCCGGCGGTATCGGGATTTCCTTCTCTTCGACGACGACGACTGACCCGAAAGCAGACGTTCGAACCGGGCGTCGAGGGATAGATTTCCGACGGCACCGCGGCGTTCGCAGACCGCCGGCGCCCACACATACAAAGCTACGCTGCCCTGAGCAGCATGATTGCCCGTCTCGCCACATCGGCGAAGGTGACGCCGAGTGCCGCGCCGCCGATGCCTATGACGCCGAGCGCGCCCATGCCTATCAGCTTCCATTTGCGGACGTCTTCGGTCACCGGCTTCATCTCGGCGATCTCGTCTTTGACGAGCGTCATCGATCCCTCGAGCGTTCCAACGCGTTCGACGAGTTCGACCATGCGCCGGTTGATCGACGCCCGCCCGGCATCGGACCTGTCCTCGGACCGGCGGAAGTCCTCCCGCAGATTTTTCACCTCGGCAATCAGCGTCCCGAGCTGTTGGTGAACCGTGGCGTCAACCATCCTGGCGCTCCCCATGTCTCACGCATTCACTCTTGGCCCAGACGGACGCGGCGCAGAGGCCGACGACCGTCCGGTCTATCCTGCGCTGGTCTGCCGCCGTCGCACCGCGAGCCCCGACGAGGTCAGTGCCGACCACTTCGCGCAGGCCGCTGACATTTGCCGGCCCCGAAGTTCCACAGCCCGCCAGAAGCAGAGCAGGCATCATAGTCAAGGCGCTTCGCATCGGCGCTATTCGCTGCTTCATTGTTTTGCCTTTCGATTGAGTTGCGGACCGCTTGCGCACCATCCTCGCGAATTTGCAGCACGACCCAACAGAGGGCGGCCAGCACAAGCGTGCCGCCCAGTAGCCTGCCCCAGGGAGAACTCATCGCCCAAGCCCTATGGCTACCCGAACCGCCGGCATGGATGAAATTGCGTAAATTGCAAAGCCGACGATCGTCATCAGGATGGCGAGTTGTACGCGCCAGTCGAGCGCCACGAGGTTCAATTCCTTGAGCGCTGTGATGATGGTTCCACCGGCGGTCAACAGCCATGTCCAGAACCGCCCGGAACGGGCAACCGGCTTGCGCCGCAACTCGGGTCTCACCGTCGAGGACAGCACGTCCCCCGCCGATCCTGACGCCGCATCTGAGGAGCGAGAGGCAGCGAGCACCTCCTGGAGCACCGCTTCGAGCTTTCCAGGTTTCACCAGCGCCCTGTTGAGCCCGTCTCCGGCATAGCAGGACTGCCCGCGCTTCACCCGCCGCCACTCGCCTTCGCTCTCGGCAAGCACGGGAAGCGATGCCCATTCCATCGCCAGCCGCCGGCCGAACTCGCTCAGACTGATTTCGCCAGAAACGAAGCTTTCGAAGCCCCTGCGGTTCAGGAGATGAAGTCCCAAACTATCCTGCAAAGCGGGATCAAAGATCTGCTCCTCGTTGAGCCCCGGAATTTCCCTCAGGAGGCCAAGCAACGTCGCGCGCATGAATTGATAGCCGCCGGCGGCACTCGACCCATGCGCCCTCGACCACGTCTTCTGGGCCGCAATCACCTCGCCAAGCGTCATGGCGGTCAACGGTTTCGCCAAGGCATTCTGCTTGTGGGCATAAATCACATCATAGGAGGCGCGGTCACTGCTGCCGACTTCCGCTTCGCGGATGAAGCCGAGCAGAAGCGCCGCGCCGTGAGGCATGGTGTTGGTCATGTGGTTACCTTTGCTGCTGGGGAAAAGGATGATCGATCCCTTGGGAATTGAGAGTGGCGTATTCTCTTTCCGCGCTACTTGCTGTAGGGATGCCTCTTGTTGAGGCGGGGCATCTTTTCGTGGACAGGGTCCTTGTTACAGGAGCAAGCGGCTTTCTCGGCGGGCACATCCCACAGTTTATCTCGGAAGCCGAGGCTTCAGTGCATGCCTTGGGGCGGGCGCCATGACCGGGGCAACCGGATGTCGTGGGTGATGCTGGTGCGGATGTGTCCTGTTGCGGGTGGTGGCAACATTCTGTATGAGCAACACAATTCCAATCCCGAGACAATATAAATGGCGAAAACTAAAGTCGTGGTCGTCTTTCCCGTTTACAATGGCGAAAGAACCCTCAGCAGCAGTCTACAGTGCATCGCTGATCAGACATTTATAGATTTCGAAGCGATTATTCTCGATAATAAATCGACAGACGACACACTCCGCGTCGCTGAGCAATTTTGCAAAATGGATAGTCGTTTCTCCATTGTCCGAACAGAACAGCATGTGAGTGCGCCGGAGAATTTCGCTCGCGCTGTCCAAATCGGTGCAGCGCGTGGCGATTATTTCTGTCTGCGTGCATGTGATGACCATTCTTCTTTAGATTTCTTAGCGTGTCTGGTCGAGGCACTTGATCGCGACCCCACGAAATTACTTGCGGCGTGCTCGACAAAACTGGTTGGGCCGAACGGAAATCGAATCAAATCCCCAGATGATGCTATTTTTGGTTTCACCAAAGCGTATGTGTCCGGGCGCGTACCAAGAAACCTTACGTTTCCGGCAGAATGGATTTACGGGCTCTATAGGACCAGCGCGAAAGACATGCTGATGGCACGCTGGTTCGAACTGGGAAATCCTTGGTGTCTCGCATCCTATGTCGTATCAGAGCTTGTTGTTCGTGATTTGGTGGCGTACGTGCCCGGACCAACATACGACTTCACCGAAGGGTCCGGATCAGAGCAACGTTATGGAGCAAAGATTCTCCGTGAAAAATTCAATCAACGCTTGAGCTATACTTTAGGATGCTACAAGTTAAGGAGGAAACTTCCAAAGGTCAGTTTCATCACAAGATTGAAGTTCTTGAGGATGTGCTGGAACGATGCGCGGCGAAAGACGCGTTACAAGATTTTTTGGATTTTTTAACAATGCATCCTCTGATCAAAGCTTTTGGCTTCCAGCAGAGTATCATTGATCACCTGCAATACGGCAATTGAGGTTATCGCTCGGTCGTGCAGCAACGGTGGAAGGTCCCGACAACTTTGAGCTGCGCACAATTGCTGACAGCACATTGCAAGAGCGCGCGTTAAAGATCGAGCGCGACAGTCCACATCGCATCGATTTGCATGTCGGTTAAGCCGAGCGCCCGACCGGCCATTGTTGTCAGCGGATGCAATCGGCTGAACGAGGTAGCATATTCCCACTCAATTTGCGCCCGATCCTTTTCTTGGCCGTCCGGCATCGCGTCAATGGCAGCCGTCACTTGGGTCGGAGAAATCCCTGCGTCGACGAGTCCGAGACGCAATTGCCGCGCCGAAAGCGAAAGCATGGAAGCGCGTATCTGTTCTGCCGCCGGCGGTGTGTGAGACTGGATTGGGAAATTCGGATTTTCGGCGAGCCACTTGCGAATGATAGGGTTCAAACCGAAGGTATCATCGGGTCTTGACAGATATTCGCCGTCGTAAGTTTGTCCGCTCATGTCGGTCAGGTTGATCGAGAGCTCGTAAACTTCCGGCTCCGCCGTCGCAAAGATCGCATGGACCTCATTGAGCGTCATTCTACAGTGCGTAGTGCTAGTCATGTCTATGCGGTCCTTTGAATGATAAGCCAATCAGACGTAGCGACAATCCCCCGCACACGCCAAGTACCTGAAAGCGCTGTGCCTGCCCCGGAATAGCCGCTTTGAACGTAAGCGTTGGTGCTGTACAAACAGGGGATAACTGAAGCTTGCCGCGCGGGGTTGGAGCCGTTCTGCGCCATCGTGAGGATTGTCCCGATCGGGAAGCTGGTATTAGTGGAGGACGTTCCGGTGTAAACCTCCGCTGCTATAAACCCCAACGCATGGGTATGGCTCGTCCCGCTGACAGAATTCGTCGTCGAGTTGGTGATGTCGGATGGCGTGCCCAGCGTCAGCGTGCGGTTTGCCGAAATCGCGCCGCCGCCGGTCAGGCCGCTGCCGGCGATCACCTGTATTGCATTGCTCGCAGGCGTGTAACCATAGAGCGCGTTGACATCGGCAGCAGCGAGATTTCCGGAATGCCAGACTGTGTTATGCGCCGCCACGGAGCTGTCGTAGAATTTCAGCGCGTCGATGCTGTTCACATTCGATAGGTACAGATAGTCTCCGGTCAAGTCATTCGCAACGCGAAGACCGTCACCATTCGCCGTGCCGTCGCGGTGCTGAATGTAGCCCTGGCGAGCCGTCGCCTTCCAGAAACCTACATAGGGGTCGCCCGTCGCCGAGCCGATGAGTTTGATGGCTTCGCTATCCGTAGTTACGGCGATCTGGGTGAAATCGACATAGGCGCCATCGAGTCGAGCTGAGGGTATCGTACCGGTCGTGAGATTCGACGCGCTGTTGGCGCCAAGCGTCACGCGCGCCGCAGCGGCATCCGCATCGTTGAGCACCGTCTGCGCAAAAGCTGAAACTCCGAGCGTCGTAAGTGCGGCGCCGGCGGTCGCATCATCCAGCAGTGTCCGTGCAAATGGCGTCAAAGCCGTCGTCGCATATGCGTCCGACGCGGTCGTGTAGATCATCTTGTCCGCGCTCGTTGCAAGACCAGCAATCGAAGCGAGCGCCGCGCTTGCGGCTTGAGCACCAAGTGCTGTACGCGCCGCGCTGGCGCTTGTGGCGCCCGTTCCGCCTGCGGTAACCGGCCGCGCGGCATTGGCGTCGGCGGTGAGGTCGTCGATCAGCGCGTTATAGGGCACGCTCTGGATCGTCGTGTTCGGCACCCCCTTGGTGCCGGCGGGTGGGGAATAGACTCCGCCTGTTCTTGGCAAGATAGCCTCCATGAAAAAGGCCTCCGAATGGGAGGCCGCTTAGCGATTGGAACGATGATTTGGGCGGACTGCCGCCCGTCACCTCCGCGAGACCAAATTGCGCGTCAGGCCGGATGCGCGTCTTGCCGCGATGCCTCTACTTCCGCCCCTCCCCCGCCGCGAAAAGCCGGCCGTAATCCACCCGGCGCATGCCGTCCGGCCCGCGGCTCACCACGTCCGGGTGGGTCTTTTCCACCTCCTGCGCCATCACGCCGATATGCTTCGGCCCGCCGGCGGGCTCGTCCTTGTAGCGGAACTCGTAGAGATTGTGCCCCTTGAGCCTGCCGACCTTCTCGACGTTCTTCTTGGCGCGGCGATCGGACTTCGGAAGGAAGCCCAGTAGAGAATCGAGCAGATTGCCGCCCGCCTGCTGCCGGGCGTTATAGGACGCCATCTGGTTCTGATAGTTCTGCTGCACCAGCCCGGCATAATCGACCGGCTGGATGCTCTGCCCCTGCGTCGGAACGAAATTCGGGTTCGTCACCTGGGCGCCGGAAAGCAGCGCAGAGATCTCGTTGATCGGCTGGTTGCGCTGCGCATATTGCTCGTTGAGATAGTTGGAACGCGCGGTGTTCTGCGCGTTGATCCGTGCTTGCTCCGCGTTGAAGCTCTGGTCTTTCAGCGCATTGTTGGCGGCCGTCACAGACTGGCTGTTCTGGTGCATCTGCTGTCTGGCATTGTTGCCGAAATCGGCGTTCTGCAGCGCCTGGCCGTAGGCCTGCGCTTGTGCCGCATTCTCGAAGCTCGCCTTCTGGCCGGCGAGATTGGCGAGCCGCGTCTGCTCCTGGCCGGCGTTCAGCACGGCGGCGATGCGTGCGTCGTTCGACGTCCGGTTCGCCTCGTCGATCGCCCTGTTGTAGGCTTCCGATCCCGGCTGAAGACCCTGGTTGGCGAGCCGCGTTTCCAGCGCCGAGCGGTCGCGCGCGAGTTGCGGGTTGAGCCTGGCCATCAGCGCATTCTCGTATTTCGACGTATCGAAGTCAGCCTCGTAGCTGCGGGTGATGTTGCCGGCATTGCCGACCGAGGTCTGAAGTTCGGGACCGCTGGAAAACTGCTGGTATTGCGGCAAGGCGAGCTTCGAAGGGTCGCCGGCGGCCGGGGCCTTCGAAATGTCCATCGGCTTGCCGAGCAGATCGTTCAGCCGGCTCGACTGCGCGGTGGCGAGCGTCGCGAGATTGAGGTTCGCCGAATCGTTCTGATCCTTTATCTTCTGCTGCATCTCCGAAAGCTTCTGGGTCGCCGTCGCCACGGGCAGATCATAGGCGTTCCCGCTCAGCGGATCGGTCCATTTTTGCGTCGTGTAGCTGTAGCTGAGGCTGCCGTCCGGCGTCACCTGGTTGACATTGCCCATGTAGCCGTTGGCAACCGCCGTGCCGACATTGGTCGCGGTCTGCGCCGCCGCCGTCGCCTTCGGATCCGGGGGAGTGGGCGCTTTCGATTTTCCCATAGAGCACCTATCGTTGATTGACGGGATGCGCCCGCCAGTCGTTGTCTGTCAGGGTGAAGATGATTTCCGCCTCCTCCCGCCCGCGAAGGCGGGGAATGCGGTGGCTCGTGAACCCGAAGCGCCGGGCGATCCCGACCATGCCGGCGTTCTCCTCCGAGACGCGCAGCACCGCCAGCTGGCAGCCGATCTCGTCGAAGGCATAATCGAACATGGCCTTCAGCACCGGCCGCGTCAGCCAGCGTTTGCTTGTGGCGGCGGCCGAAAGCTCGATCACGCCCGCTTCGGGTGAATAGTTGTGATAGACGACGCCGGCGACGAGCCTGCCCTCCTCCGTCACGCCGAGCGTGGTGAAGTCGGCAAAGCCTCTCTCGCAGCCGTCGATATGGGCGGCGACGAAGCCGGCGATCGCGTCGTTCTTCGCGGGGTCGCCCGCCCCGCCCCAGATGATGTTCACGCGCTCGCCTCCCCGGCCGCGACCTGCAGTGTGGCGAGGTCCACTTCGATGTCGAGTTTCACCGCGCCGCCGGAGGTGATGACGCAGCCGACCGCCAGCATGTCGCCGCTCGCGCGCACGTTCTGGCGGAAATCGTAGCGTAGCGCCTGCGATACGCCGTCCCAGCGCGCCACGTCCCAAAGGCCGACGTCCCATTCCGGAGAGGCCGTGTCGCCTTCCGTCACTCGATCAAACGGCGGCGCGGTCCGGTCGAAGTCGGCGCGGGCGAAGAGCTGCACTTTGGGCCGGATCTTGGCGCGAAAGTACATATGCGCCATTGTCGCCGCCGTCCGCTGGCCGAATTGCCCGGCCGGCGTGAACTGCGACAGATAGGTGGCCGCAAAGGCCAGCCCATCGTCGGTGCCGCCCGTGTCGCCTTGCCAGC
The DNA here is from genome assembly GCF_002531555.1 of Sinorhizobium sp. BJ1. Classification (NCBI taxonomy): domain Bacteria; kingdom Pseudomonadati; phylum Pseudomonadota; class Alphaproteobacteria; order Hyphomicrobiales; family Rhizobiaceae; genus Sinorhizobium; species Sinorhizobium sp. BJ1. Next base: position 78,846 of record NZ_NWTH01000005.1, on the reverse strand, counting down.
AATAGCCCTCGCGCGAGCCGAAGAAGAGCCCGCCTTGCAGCGTCTCGAAGCAGTTGGCCCGCCAGTTGCTGATCGTCGCCCATCGCCCGCTCAAGACATTCAACACGAAAGTCGTGTCGCTGACGACGCTGTTGTCCGGAAAGGCGACGAAGACCAGGTTCTGCTCTACCCATGGCTTCAGCGTCCAGCCTGAGCCGGTTGCGTTCGCCGCTAGCCTCCAGTCGTCCTCTATCGGCCGTGAAATCGACACCTGGCTGAGTGCGGCACGATCGCGCTGAAACACCTGCGACATCGGCGTCAGCCCGTCCGACGTCGCAATCAGCACGTCACCGCCGACGCGGATCCAAGCATTTTTCCCAAGCGGCTTGCCGATCTGGTACACGCCCTTCAATGCGAAATCGCTGGCGCCCGAAGGATCCGAGCCGGCATAGACGGCGATCTCCCCTTCCGTCGAGACGAAGACGCAGAGATCGGAAAGGCCATCGCCGCTTTCGAGCGACCAGGAAAAGCCAGTGAGCAGCGAACCGCCTTTCTTCATCACGCCGCCGAGCGGAAACACGGCCGCAGCCCCGCCGATGGCGTTTACCGGCAGATAGTAAACGTCGAGCGTCGCGTTCTTGAGGAAGAACTCGCGGTTCTTGAACAGCCAGCCGTGGTTGAGCTGTGCCATGGTCGTGCTGTCGGAAAAGGTAATCGTCGGCGTCGTCGTCCAGACGCTGCCGTCATAGATGCGTCGCGTGTCGGCCCCGTTCAGGCAGACCAGAAAAGAGCCGCCGGCTGTGGTGTGCTGGAACGCGCACCAGTCGCCACCGTTCAGCCCGCTGACCGCCGCCGCCGTCGTCGCCGGTGGGGCTGCCGGCGCGGTCATATTGTAGATCGCGCTGGTCGTCGCCATGAACAGCTTTTCGTTGCTGCCGAACTTGTATTTGAAGGCGCTGCGGATGGCGCCCCCATCGGCAGCGAGTCCAACCTTCCGGGAGCCCCCGCGGATCCTGCAGCCGGCAAGCGTCGGCAGGAAGTTCACCAGCACCGTGGCCGAGCCCGGTGTCTGCGAGGCCATGTCAGCGGTCGTCACCAGTCCGCCTTTCGGCGCCGGGAAGGTCAGCGGCTTCGAGATCTGGAGTCGGCCGATGCTCGCCGGCCCGCGGTTGGTCTGCGGCAGGCGGCCGGGGCGAATAGTTGTCATGATGACCCCCTGTCCGCATTGATCTCCTGCAGGAGATCCGCCTCGAACTCGGCGAGGTTGTCCTCGAAAGCTAGCCCCTTCTGCCGCTTCCAGCGCCAGATCAGCCCTTTCTTCAGCAGCCGTTCGGGAAAAAGCGTCGTGTCGTCGTCGGCCCGGAACGTATCGCGCTCTTCGTAAGGGTCGCCGAGCACCCAGTTCTTCGAGAGATAGTCGATCGTCGCGCCGGCGGCCGTGGCGGCCGGCGAGAAGAGCATCTCCTTGCCGCGGAGGTGGCAATAGGGCTCCCCCGAGGCAACGCCGACGATCACGGCCCATTGCGCACCGTTGGTGACCGTCCGGAAGAAGCGGCCGTCCGACGCTTGCACCGCACCTCCGGGTGCCAGCCTCTGGTAGTCGGCGGGCAGGATCTCCGGCGACGCCGAGACGGCATGCGTCTTCAGCATCCGTTTCCAGTCGACGCGCCGCGCGATCTCGGCGCCCGCTTCCTCGGCCAACGCCACCATCGCCTGCGCGTTCGGATCGTTCATTCCGTAGACGCTGTCGAACCGATCAAGCGAAACGATGTCCGCGACTTCGTTGATTACGCTCAGCAGCGTCATGGCGTCAGCCCTCCGATGACGATTTCGCCATTGCCCCAGCGCAGGCGTTCGTCGGCAAGCCCGAGCCCGGCCATCGCCTGGCGTTTCAGCGTCTCGGCCGCGCCCGCCTTGGCGGCGTCGCGCTCCCAGACGGCGATCTCCTCGACGACCGCGTAGAGATAGACGTCTGGCGCCTTTTCGATCAGCCAGTTGCTCGGCGCCGTGGGAGTGAGCGGTGGAATCTTCGCGTAGTAGGTCAGGTAGAGATTCTCGCCGCCCTTCTGCCGCACCTGGATCGCACTGCCGACGATCGCGTAGCCAATCGACGCACCGCCGGAGGTGACGTGACCGCTCAGTTCCTGCAATGCCAGCGCCCGCAGCGCACGATGATCGGAGCCAAGCACCTGCCGCGCCTCCAGGAAATCGGCAGGCAGGGTGCCCTCGCCTTCGGCAAGCGGCATCGTCATCGTCTTCTCCATGTCGGCGACGCGCAGGACGCGGTTGAGTTTGAGTTCGGCAAGCGCGAGGAAGCGCGGGAAAAGATGGGCGACGTCATCGCGGCCGGAATAGTCGCCGGCATCGACGAGGAGCGACGCATAGTCGGATATTGTCATAGGTGTCCCTCGAAGCTGCGCCAGGCGCGATTGTCGCCGTCGTTGAGCCACCGCTTCACATAGCGGTCGTCGCCTTCGGAATGGGCTCGCACCAGGTTTTCGGAATGCGCGAGGTGGAGCGGGATCGAGGCGACTTTGGTCCACTCGCCGAAAGCATTGCCGGCGGTCGCATGGCGGGTGAATTCGTTCTGTCGGACGAGGTTTTCGACCGGATAGTCCGTCCGCCAATGGGTTCTGTTGCCGTCCTCCATCACCCAGACGGAGCGACCGGTGTGAAAATCGTAATCGAAGAGCTTCCAGTCGCCGTCGCGTACAATCATCCTTCGTCACCTGGAAGAGGATCGTTGCGCTCGGCTTTGCCCTGTGCGATCAGGATCTTTGCCGCCTTGACTGGCAAATCGAGTTCGGTGCCGGCTGGAATCCGTTCCTCGTCAATCGCCCAGGTATCATAGAGAAGCCTGACGGGTACCGTGGTCGTCTTTGTGTCTGCCATTCATTTCTCCCGAAAACAGGGACCGACGCGCAGTCGGTGCGCTTGAGCCGAAACTTGGAACCCGGGCTAGCTTGCGGAGCTCAATCCGAAGAGGTCGGCGGCAACGCCAAGACCCCGCTCGTTGTGTACCTTCAGGGTGCCCTCGCCGATGATGACGCCCTTGTCGGCATCGCCGGTCTTGGCGACGTCGCGGTCCTCCTGGATCTGGCGCAGCCACAGGAAGGAGAGCATGTCGGTGTCGATGAAGAAGGCGTTGCGGGCGACCGCGCCGTTCACCGCCTGTACCCGGTTCGGGTGGATCATCACCGTGCCGAACGGGCCCTCGTAGTAGTCGGCCGTCGCGACGATGGTGTTGCGCTCGCCGCCCTGCGACACCGCGTACCGGAAAGGCGCGACGTTGCTGTCGGACATGAAGGTGACGAAGACGGATTTGACATAGGGAGAGACAGAGACGTGACGGAAGTTGGCACCGTTCTGGTAGCCCTGCTGCATTACGGAATCGAGGATCGCCTTGGTGAAGGCACGCTGCGTGCCGTCGGTCGGCGCCACGGTCAGACCGGTGCCGATGTTGAAGCCGCCATTGGCGCCGCCGGCGCCCCTGGAAGCGTTGCTGACGATCCAGGTGCTGAGCGATCCGAATTCACGCGTACTGCCGGCGACCGTTGCGTTCGTGTCGATGATCGCGAACTCCACGTCCTTCCGAATTTCGACGCCCTTCTTCAGCTTCTGGTACTTGCGCTTCTGCACGTTGCCGGCCTCCGCCGTCACCTCCTGCGTCGCGGAGATGATCCAGTCCTTGCGCATGATCTGGGTATAGTTGCCGAGCCTTGTCGGCGGGGTGATTGCGCCGAAGGCGTATTCCTCGCCCTCCTCGCGAATATTGGCGCCGGGCGCGGCCAGTTCGTCCGTCTCCCATTCCGGGTGATAGGTCGTGCACTTGCCCTTCTCGATCAGCGAATAGATCGGTGTGTCTTCCGGGGTGATGCGCGACACCACATCGGAAAGCTCCTCGCGATTGCCGACGGCCTGCGTCGTCTGAAATGTATTGGTTAGAACTGCCATTTCCTGATCCTTCTATGATGATGAGACGCACCGGCCGCTCGGCCGAGGAGGCGCGGAAGCCGATTTTTGATGGGTTGCCTTTGCCGTGGGTAGCCGTTCTCGCATCCGCTACCCTCCGTCACGCAAGGGGGGCGCGGTCCACCCAGGTCTTCCTGTCGCTATTCGAAATCGACCGCCATCGCGTCGCGGATCGACCCGCTTCTCGCGAGCCGCCGCATTGCCTCGCGACTTTCACGCTGCTGGCGCTGTGCTTGGTTCTTCGCCTTCATCCGCGGCGCCGTGGCCGGTGCCACGGCCACCTTCTGCAAGGCCTTTGCCCTCGCTCGTTCCGCAAGAAGCCCGAGCCTGGCATAATGCGCGAGCTTGAAGAGTCGGTGGTCGACGACCTCGCGAACCTCCTCGTCGGAAAAGCCGAGTTCCCTCGCCGCCTCGAAAGCGTCTGCGAAGAAGGCTTGCCGCCCTTCATCCTGCCCGGTCTGCGGAAAGGCCACGAGGAGCTTGGCGTTCTCTGCCTCCAGCCTATCTTCACTCGCAGCGGCTTGAAGCTCCGCCGCAACGGCTGCCGATCCTTCGCCCAGCGCCATTACCCGCGCAAGCTGCTCCAGCCCCGCCTGGTGTACCGCCCACTGTCGCTGATAGGCCTCCGGATCGTGGAGCTTCAGCTCCTCCGGCGGCTCCGCGGGGATCTCGGCCGCGATCAGCTCCGCAACCGTGTTGGCCGTAGCCGCGACCCGGCTGCTCATGCTTTCGAGCATCCGCTCGCGGTTGGCGAGATCCTGAGTCTTGTGCCGGTAGTCGCGGTCACGCATGTAGCCGAGCTTCAATTCCTCGAGCGGAATTGCTTCCCCGCCCTCGAGCGTCACGATGATGTTCTCGGTTTCATCGGTTGCCTCCTCCTCGTCAGGAAAGATTGGCTCATCGCCTTCCCCGGCAGGATCATCCGGCTGGTGAACGTCGTCTATGGTCTCGCGGTCCCGGGCTTCTTCGTCCTCATCTGGCAGTTTGGCCTCGTGCGGCTCCCGGAAGTCGAGCTTGTCGAAGCTTGCGGGATCATGCGAGCCGACAACGGTTTTGCTCCCGCGGGTAGGCGGGTTGGCACTATCGTTCATCATGGAAAGACCTCTTGAGAGAATTTCGGCGTGCAAGTGCCGCTTTCGCGCTTTCCCACACCGTGAAATTCGCGAAGTTTCAGAATGCTGCACCGATTTCATGAATCAGTTTGGCAATAAGGCGCTTGAGGGCGGCCGGCCTGCCGCCCAATGTACCTCGCTTCACACCGGCGCGTTCGCGCCTTCGGCCTTGGCTTGCTCCGTCAGGAACTTCAGCTTTGCGCAGAAATTGCGGACCGCCCGCGCTTCGGCCGCGAAGGCGGCCCGCGCTTCGTGGTCCGTGAGTTTCGCGTTGATACAGCCGTTGATAGCCGCCGCCTCCAACTCCTGCATCAATCGCTCGAACAGCGGATTGTCGAGAAGCGCCCGCGCCGCCGCCTGTTTTTCCTCTGGCTTCATCTCAGTGCCCTTCTTGCGAGCCGACCGACCCACCGAGCAGCGCACACGACAGGATTGCTTTTTGTCTGGAGTTTTTACCGACTGCTCGGGAGGGGGTCGTGCAGGCACCCTCGGCTGCGCGGGATGCGAGCCGGATAGAAGCGGCATCGATTTGCCGAAGATGAGTGGGTATGCCCCGAAGACGACCAGCCGCCGCCGGGCAGCTTTTAGTCGCGCTCGGGAGAAAGCTGCGTTCCCATCGTCGTAACGCCTACATCCGGCGTGCCGTCGGTTGCCCAGCAGGAGCATGGCTCACCGGCGGGACCGGTGCCATAGGGGCAAACCTGAGCCGGCGTCGAGCATTGTCGGGGGCTTGGCTTGGCTGCCGTTTTGGTTGCCGCTTGGACCTTGCCCGACGCGCGTGCGGACACCGCTGGCGTAGCCGATTCGCTGCAAGACGAAAGGATGAGCGGAAGCGTGGCAAGGAACAAGCAGAGGTAGCGAACGTTTTTCATGCCATAGCCATATTCTGAGGCGCGGCAGGTTTCAACCCTCCAACTTCTCATCCCGATAGTCCTCCGATATCGACCGCCGTGACCGGCTCGCCGCTCACTGCCTCCGCCATATTCTGCTGTCGTTTCAGGTTCAGTTCGGCGTCGATCTGGTATCGCCTCAGCGCGCCTTTCTGCTGAAGCTCTGCAAGCTTCAGCTCGCGCTCGATTTCCAGCCTCCGCCGGTCGGTTTCGGCCGAAAGCCGCGCCTTCTCGGCCTCGACCTGAACCCGCATCTGCAATTTCTGCATCTCCGGGTTCGGCTGCTCGGCCCCGGCCTGCATCCGCCGCTGGATCTCCTCGGGCGTCGGCTTGGTGAAATAGAGATCGGGCGATTTCAGCCCCGCCGCTTCCACCGATTTGGCGATACCGTTGTAGAGGTTGTCCGGCGAGACATAGGGATTGTCCGGCCCGAGCGTCATCAAGAGCTTCTCCTGCAATTGCTGGATCATCTGAATCGTCATCATGTCGCGCTCGCGCGTGCCGGCGCCGAGCCCGGTATTGACCGTCGCATCCATCTCGGCGCTCCAGTGGCGCGGGTCGAAGGTCACCCATTGGCCGCGCAGGCGAACCGCGCGCGGCCGGTCCTGGTGCTTGATGACGAGCCGTAACAATCCGCGAAAAACGCGCCTTAGCCCCTGTGCGAAGGTGCGCACCATCAGTTCCGTTTGGCCGATGCCCGCCTGTTCGATCAGTGCCGTCGCGCGCGCCGTCATGTTCTGAAGCGCGTCCGGCGCCAGCCCGCTCGACGCATCCGAAATCCCGGTGCGGTCGGTCGCCTCCTGGTCGAGATAGGAGAGCATAGCGAAGGATTCCTTGGCGACGAAGGGCACCATGGTGTAGCCGAGCGCGGCACGCGCATCGATCCCTTGGCTGATGCGGATCGGTTGGCCGAACTTCGGGTTGAGCACCGCTTCAGGGTTGGCGATCGCCCCCTCCTGGACGATCGGCTGCTGGTTGTTCTGCCAGTAGAGATTGTCGAGCGTCTGGCGCATCAGCACGGTTTTCACCCGCTGGATCTCCGCCATGTCGTCGGTGACCGAGCCGCCCTCGCGCTGGTGCGGCCGCCGCTCGACGATCAGATCGGCGAAGGGCACCTCGTCCCATTCGTCGTTGGAGAGCAGGTGCTCCTCGCCTGTGCCGCCGGCAAAGACCAGCCGGCGCAGTTCCGCGATGCCGTCGTCGTCAGCGTCCACCTTCACGTAGAGCTCGTAGTAATCCACCTCCTCCAGCGCCTTCGGCACCGCATCACGCGCCTCGAAGGCACCGCGCCGGCGGGTGAACTCCTCGTCGTCGCGGCCGCTGTCGCTCGTCGAGGCGGGCAGTCCTTCAATCAGGTCGCGGTCGTAGCCCATCGCGATCAGGTCGGAGCGGCGCATGCGCGTGGCAATGCCGGTGATCGGGCTGTCCCCGATCGAGATCGCATCCGGATGGATCAGGAATTCCTCGAGCGGAACCGCCGCCAGCCGTGGCATCCCCCGCTCCGCGCGCCGTCTGATCTTGACACCATAGCTGGGCTGATCGATCACGCCCTGCGGCGTTTCCACCTTTTCGATCGTCCGCGATTGCTCCAGCACTTCGACTTCGTCGTCGCCGACGAGTTGAACGAGCGCCGCCTCGTCGAGACCGGTATGGGTCGAGACGGCCATCGACGTGTGCTTCTCATACCACCAGCGGATCACGCCATTCCGGAGCTTCAGCGCGTCATGTGCCGCGTCCTGCACGGCGTCGTAACCGTCGCTTTCGGGAAAGACGACATAGTTGATGTAGTCGGTCGCTTGGCTTGCCGCGGCCTCGTCGCCCTCGTTGACAGGCGCATATTCCACCACTTTGTCGTTGCCGAGAATAGTGCGGATCAGCGAAGGCAGCACCTTCTTGATCGCGGCGCGCACGTCGCGCGAGACCACCTTGGATCGGTTCGCATCCGTCGGCACGTCCTTCATCGTGCCGTCGTAGTATTCCATTGCCTTGATGCGCTCGATCGCGAGTTCGTCGCGATAGTTTTCGCAGTCCTTCACCAGCTCGGTGACAAGGGCGCACAGGCGTTCATCGGTCATTGCGGCCATCAGAGAACCTTTCGGGCGGTGAAATTCCAGTTGGTGTTGCCGTTGTTCGCTCTCGCGTATCGCTTCATCATCAGCGCGTAGCGCGAGGCGGAGATCAGGTCGTCGCGTTCCTTGACGATCCGGCCGTCCTTGCGGTGATAGAGGCGGAATTCCTCGAACCATTCCGTACAGATGGAAAACACCTTCCAGCGGCCGGTCTGCATCCGCTGCAGCATGTCGGAGAGCCCCGCCTCGACCCCATTGGTGCCGTCGTCGAAGGTCGCCCGCTCGCTAAGAAGCGCCAGTCCCTGCGCGCGATATTGCGCCGCAAGCTGCTCGCCGCTTCCCTTGTCGTGCTGCAGGCCGTCATGCGGCCAGGCGAAGGGAAGCCAGGCGCCCCAAGGTTTCAGCGCCGCGGCGTGGATGATCGGCGTCGCCTCCCGCTCCCGATAGATTCTGGTCACGTAGAAGACGTCGGCGTCGCGATCCCAGGCGCAGCCGGCAGAAGCGAAAGGGTGGTCCCAGCCGAAGTCGAGCCCGCCAATCTGCACCCAATGTTTCGGGACATCGAAAGGATCGACGCGAATGCTTTCTTCCGTCACCGGAAAGATCCGGCCCGAGCCGAGTGCCGGGACGCCCTTGGTGCGGGCCTCCCGCTCGTGTGCGGGATAGCTCGAGATGATCCGCTGCCGCTCCTCGGCCGTATAGTGTTCCGCATCCTCGATCGTCATGTTGATGACCTCGCGATCCGGCGACTTTTCCATCAGATATCGCGCCACAACGCTGCTCAGGCCCTTGAGCGGCGTGAAGGTCACGGCAATAGAGCCACGCGTTGCGTTGGTGCGGGTGATGCCCTCGAAATAGACATCCTCCGGCGGCTCTTCGTCGAACCAGACAAAATCGACCGTGTTCGCCTGCCATTTGCCGCGCCCCTGCTCATAGGCCTTGAAGAGCAGCGTCGAAACGCCGCCGGCGACATGCCGGACCGTCACGCTGTCGAGTGCCCCGGAGGCGCCGGAGCGCCGGCTGGTGGCATTGATCGCCGCCTTCGGAATGAAGCCTGTGCCCCAGTCCTCCTCGGTAAGCGGCGGCCCGACGAGTAGCCGCTGCACGCCGTCGCGCGTCAGTTCGTAGGACTCCGAACCGGCGAGCATGACAATCGGCTTGTCGAAGCGTCTTCCTTGCCACCAACCGGGATACCGCCCGGTCAGATGCATAGCTGCTTCTGCCGCTCCGGCCAGGGTCTTGCCGAGCTGATTGCCGGCCATGAACAGCCGCTCTCGATAGCTGGCACCCGCCGCATGAAATTCCCGTTGCTTTGCGTAGGGCCGATAACGCGCCAGAATGTCGGTCCGCCGACGCCGGTCGAGCTCCGCCATGAGCATGACCTGCTCTTTCAGCAACGCCGAGATCTCAAGCGTAGGCGCCCCGGATGTGCTCGGTGGTGTCATCCGCGGGGAGGTCCTGTTTTCTGGACAAGCGCGAGCAGCAGTAGAGGCCGGCCGATGATGTCGGCGCTGGACTGCGATGGAATAAGTTCAATAATGGGTCAGGCGATTATGCCCGTTGATTACTCGGGCGCCGACCAGGAGACGCAATCATGATCGAAGGCCATTGTCATTGCAGGTCGGTCCGCATCGTCGTACCGGTCCGCCCCGAGACGCTTGGGGACTGCAATTGTTCGCTCTGTAGTCGGCTCGGCGCGCTCTGGGGCTATTACACCCCGAGCGAGGTTACGGTAAGTGACGAGAACAAGCGCCTCGTCGGCTATGTCCAGGGTGACAAGACGCTGACTGCATTCCATTGCAGCAACTGCGGCTGTACCACTCACTGGTCGCCGATTGGTCGCGGTTCGACAAAGATGGGCGTGAACTTGCGGATGTTCGACCGCGCTGTGTGGGAAGATATCCCGCACCGCCTGATCGATGGGGTGAGTTGGTGAAGCCGGCGGGTGCCTCCGGGGGCTCCCGCCGAGCGTCATATCCTGCCCATCAACAACAGAACCAACAGCACTACGACAAGCACTCCAAGGAGTCCGGAAGGGCCATAACCCCAGCTGGCCGAATAGGGCCAGGCCGGAACGGCGCCGATCAGGAGCAGGATCAGAATAATGAGAAGGACAGTTCCAAGCATATCGCGATCCTCCGCTGCACGACTCGCTGCTCTGGCAACTAAATCATGCAGCAATGTAAGTTACTGCAGCGTTTTTATCGCGTCTTAGAGAACGAGGGCGCTGCAAACTGCATTCACATCCTATCGAATGCCGAAAGGTCTCGGTTGGTTCCGTTTTCGATATCGGCCGGAACGTCCGGAGCGAATGACGGATGTGCCGAAGGGAACAGCATGCAAGCTGCAAAGGCGTTTTTATCAGCTCGTTCTCAGCAGTTGGAGAACATGCTAAAATTCCACCGGCAACAGGGGGGAAACCAAATGCCACGTATTGCAAATCTCTATTTCAAAACAGCCATTATCTTCTTGATCCTGGGCATTTCGATCGGCCTGCATATGTCCATCGCCGGGGACCACAGTGCCACCGGTGCGCATGCTCATGCCAACTTGCTGGGCTGGGTAACGATGGCGATCTTCGGCGGCTATCACGCACTCAATCCGCAAAAGGCGGCAAGACGCCTGGCGATGATCCAGTACGCCGTCTACACCTTCGGCGTGGCCGTCCTGATCCCGTCGCTCTACCTGATGCTCTCGGGCAATGCCGCAATGGAACCGGTTGTCGCCATTTCGTCGCTCATCGCCTTTGCAGGCGTTCTCCTGTTCGCCGTGATCATCTTCTCGAGCAGCGAACCGGCTGTGGCAACCGCACCTTCGCCGGCGCGCTGAGCCATTCTCTGGAAATGGGGAAGGCGGTCGGCTCTCGCCCCGGTCATACTGTGTCCTGAGCGCTCGCCACCTGCCCATCACCGTCGTCCTCGGGCTTGACCCGCGGACGCAAACTTAAGCCACCAGCGCGCGCCGGCCGTCCTGGCCGCCGCGAGCGGGTTTTCTTTGGTTCGAGCAACGGCCGGATGACCGCATCCAGCGCGCGGATCCGCTCGATCAGCTCCTCATCGGACAGGCCATCCATGCACCCGGGAGCGGTGTTCATAACCTTTGGCAGGATCGATGAGACGAGCTTCAGGTAGGCCTCCGGCTTCTCCTCGCGGATGCGCGCGACCACAGCGGCACCATGCGCCCCGAAATCCGCTTGCACCGCGTCCAGGAATGTGCCGCCCAAACGGCCGCGGCCGTCCCTCACCCGCAGTGCCGGAACCCCATCCTCGTTGATATCCTCGGCCTCGCGCACCGTGCTTTCATCGTCCAGCATTGATCGGTCCTTCTGTTCACGTATCAGGCGCTCGCAGGGTCATTGGGCGCGCGGCGTGTGTATAGCCGCAATCGCAATCCATGATTGCACCGGAATCGCGATTCAGATTGAATCCGAGACGCGACCGGCTGCGACCCCGCGGCCCGACATTGGTAGATCGAAACATGCGTTCTGTATTTCCGTCAGCTTTTCTCATTGCCGCTTCACTTTCGCCCGCGTTCGCGGCGGGCCAGAGCGGCGAACCGCGCTACCTTTTTAAGGCTTGGCAACAGCTATCGCCTCAGTGTCTACGCCGATCCGGACGATCCCGCCCCCCTGCTGTGTCTTCGCCGACAAGATGGAAACAGCCTTCATTAATGGCGGAAATCCGCACGCCGAGCTCCTCTACTATCGACTACCCACCGGCCGCGTCGAATTCGGCACCATTTACATCGCGTTGGAAGATCTGCGGTAAACGCCGTCGCTCAACCCAACACCGGCTCCACGCCTGTAAGCACAACCCAACACGAATGATAGCAGCCGTGCGTCTGCTGCGGTCGTGCTCTCTTTTGTCGGGTCTGAACAGTGCACCTCTAAGCTTTCCACATAGGCTCTTGCTTCCGCCGGGCTCATGCATCCAGGCCTCGGGGGCAAGCAGGGTATGTCTCTTTGCCCGCGACCCTCACTCCGACAGTCCGGAGCGGCCGGCGATGCCGTCACGCTCACACGCCGCGCCGTTGTCGGCGTTGCATCGTGCGAGCATGAGGTCGACGCGTCGTGCCTCCGAGCCCCTTGCGGGTTCAGATCGACGCGAAGGCGCATCGCCGGCCGCATACAGCGCCGCGGCGTCTTGAGACGCGCAGGCCGCCGTAAGCCATGAAAGGAGAAACTGCAAAAGCCGCCGGCGACCATCGGGGCCTAGCTTAATCAGAGCTGTCTGTGCGGAAACCGGAGCGGCTGTCGGAGCAGCCGACTTAAGGACAAAATTCCTATCGTTGATTTATGGAATACTCCACCTGCCCTCATCACGCAAGCGCCGTGCATAGACTGGAAGGTCGAATTCCCGTTTAGCCACAGATTTGTGCGATCGGTCTGCACGGCGGAACCAATCGCGTCTGCGGAAACTGTTATACAAACGTATATTATAAACTTCTTGCATAATACATTAGGCTCTGTTTCAATCCTCAAAGGGTTGATGCAGAAGGGCTGGGCCTAGGTCTTTTGAAGGATGCTTTAAACCGGATAATACCACCAGATAGCCCGGCATTGCACAATTTGCGGATGCTGGGCTCATGCTGGCGCCGGACGCGCCGTATTATGATCTGAGTGCCGGCGGTCAGCACCATTTAAGCTGACGGCCTTATTTAAACAGACTGCCAAAAACGCGGTGCGAACCGCATCTATTTTAGAACCTAAACATATTACCCGCGTCCCGGCCGCGCCGGGAACCAGAAAGGCCCCCACGCATTGCCTTCGCGGGAGAAGGAGTTGATCACATGCGCAATCATTGGATTTATGTCGCCATCGGATTTGTCGCCGGCGCTGCATTGTTTCTCTCCACCGCCTGGCAGCGCACGCCGCCGGTCCAGGAAGTCACCCTCAAGATCGAAAAAACCAGCCGCCTGCAAGCCCCCTCCATCCAGACCTCGTTCGTAATGGAGCGCTTCGGCCCTGCCAAGGCGATAGAATAGCAACTCGACAGCTCCCTCGACCTCTCACCCTTGCCTTTCGTCAGCGGATGAGCAAGGTACTCGCGCCGAGCCATTCGGCCGACACGAGAAGCGAGGGAGTCTGCCTTGAATTCTGACAATAAGGCCGCGGCGACGATAACGGTCGAAAAGCGGATGAATGGCCGCTGGGCCTTCGTACTCACCTATCGCGGCGTGACCTACCCTGCCCAAGGCGAATTTGGCAGCCAGCTTCAGGCGCAAGCAGCGGCCCAGGCCGCGATGAAGCTGCTTGAGAAGCGGGGCTGAAACGATCCGGACCCGCCTGCCTTCCGTGGTCAGTCGTAGGGCGAGTTGCACTGACGGCGGCGGCCGTTGAACGGCTGATAGCTATTGTCGTCCAGGCGATACGAGGCATAGCGCTCGAGACACCAGCGCAGATGGGCATTCAAGTCGAGGCGAATCTCGCGGCGCGGTTGCACGCGCGACTCGGGTCTCCCCGGCAGAGGCCCGCCAACCGTCGCCCCTGGGCCTACCCCGATGTCCGGCCTTCGTCCCTGGTAGCGCGAGCCATAGCTCGGATACCGTGGCAGGATAAATTCCCGGTATTGTCGTTCGTTAAAAAGCTCATGCTTGGTCATGCCCCCGCAGGCGCCCCCGATGCATGTCTGTGCCTCCGTCGGCACAGCACTCACCAGCGTGCTCGCAAGCGACAAAGCGATGATCGATGGTGTTTTCACTGGCTCGCTATCTTCTCGCGCAACAGTGCTGCGCGTGTGTCTTTAAGAAATCGTGCGAAAGCGTGGGTTGTCACTCATCTTAGCAGGGTATCAACCGCACTGCGCTTCAATTTCTCGCGCCAGTAGCACCGCAAACGGCAGATCGCCCTGCCCGCCTCCTTTCCCGAGGCGGGCAACGACCATGACGGGGACTTCGGCTACAGCTTGCTCACAGATAAGGTGAAACGCAGAGTCGACGTGGGCCGTAATAGGGCTGATACGTGTTGTCGTATGCCCTATACGATCGATAGCGCGAATAGCACCACCGCGTATGGGCACTGCCCCCGGCATAGTACGCCGGTGGAGCGTAGTATGGCCGGGGTGCATAGTATGGCCGGGGTGCGTAGTATCGGGGCTGTGCTAGCAGCCCGCCGATGATTGCGCCTGCCGCAAAACCGCCGAGGGCTGCACCGAAATCGTCATCGCGATCGCGGTAGCGACGATGGCGGTAATACCCACCTCGGTTCCGATACGAGCCATACCTCGGCCAGCGGTCGCGGTCCCGCCCGCGAAAACAGGGATATCGGCATCCGCGCCCTTTGAATTGTTCACCCCGTTCGTAGGAAAACTGCACCCGCTGAACATCGGCGGTCTCCGCCCTTATCGTGGGCATTGTGGGAAACGCCTCTGCGGGCGGCGGAACGCTGCTCATCGCCGTCGCCAGCGACAGGGCAATGATTGCTAGCCTTTTCATTGCCTACACCTTTCGTAGGATATTAATCCCTTCAAAAGAGAGAATGGCCGAATTCTGTTTTTGTGCCAGCACTTAGAGACTGATCACGAAGTATTGATCGCGTTAGGCCAAGCGCTTGGCCGGCTGGTTGCAGCTCACCCTCTGCCAGCCAAACTGTTATAGGATATTTTTCCTACCGGTGATTAAATGAATACTCTCTCTCACCGTAGTCGCGCAAGCCCTTATCGAAGACAAGAGCGTTCAAGCCACGCTTCAGCCACAGCAATTGTGCCTCGGGCATCATCCGCAAGCCCTCATAGTCCATGACGCAGACATTGAAGACCGTGGTCTTGACCTGCCGCCCCTCGTCGCATCCGAGCAACAGGCCTTCGAGCCACATCATTCTGATTTGATGGTGCCGTTCCCCGTTCGTCTCGGGGGGATGCCCGTGCACCCGATCGATCGCCTGGGCGCGTACGCTCGGAAAAGGAATGCCAGTAAGGTGATAGTATCGCGCCATCACGGCCGCGTAGTCGTCGCCCGCCTCCCGCTGCGCTTCCGTGATCCGCCCATCCAGGAACAGGCGCCCAAGCGTATAGCCGGCAAAGTTGCTGCTCGTTGCTAGCCCGTGCATGCGCTTCCGCGCCGCGAGCGCCACGGCCATGACCTCCTTCTCGCTCTCGCGCTTCGACCAGTCCGGCTTGATCTTGCCGCAGGCGAAGCGCTCGGCATTCATTTTGCGCGGACGTCCGAGTTGGGCTTTGCGCTTTGCGCGGAGCTTCTGGGCTTTGCTCATCATGTTTATCCTTTCGACAATGGAGGGAGAAAAATGGCAGCGGTTTTCCGCCTCTGCCGGCTCGCGCCGTCGCGCGGCCGGCGAGGCATCAGCTTGCGCCGTGGTTGGCAGAACGAAACTGTCCTGAGCGGACGCGCGTTAAGGCACCCGGCCTTTCACCGCGGCAAGTACGGTCGTGTGATCGCGGTGGAAAATGCGACCGATCCGAGGCAGCGATAGATCCCTTCGTTTCTCGTAGACCGCGCGCATACAAGCGTGCCGGGGCTCGACCAGCCGACGATCGCGCCGGACGCTGATGACGTCCGCCCAGGTCACCCCCGGAAAGTCCACAAGCACGGCGGCCACGATCTCCTCGATCGTGGCTCGGTCGTCCTCCGGCTCCTCGTCGCCTCCCTCCGCTCGCCGACCGGAAAGCAGCGTTTGCGCCTGCGCGAGCAACCGCGCCTCCGCATCGGCCAGGTCGTCCTCAAGTGCAACGATCCGGCGTGTTTTTGCGACATTCTCCGCGGCGAGTTCAGCTACTTGCGCCTCGAGTTCGGCAATTGCCGCCGATCGGCCTGCCTCTCTCATCGCGCCGACCAGCCGCTCGCGAACGTCACGATAGTGCCGATGTTGCCTTGCGAGTTGCGAATTCGTCATACATCCCTCCCCGCTGCAGTCCCGAGCGCCGCTTGACGTTCCTCCCCGCTCCGATCCCCGGCCTCCGCAGAAACACGCGGCCACTTCAAGAGCATACGTAGGAATCAAGTCCCGCAGGGCCAGACTCGGTCGCTCCTTCTACGCTCCCATTCAGCCCGTTGCTCGATCGCACGTTGGGCGATTGCGTCCTTTCCTTCGGAGATCGGATATGGATGGTTCATAGGCGCTCGTCTCCCTTGCTGACTCACCCATAAATGCCATCATGCATGTTGCAATGTCAACATGATTGATGTTATGCGTGTTGCTATGTTCCATGTTATGAATGAAAAAGCTGAACGACTGCGGCGGGCGCGCATCAAGGCGGGATACCGCTTTGCCTCCGATGCGGCGAACGCCCTTGGCATCGTCGCCTCGACCTATCGCGCCCACGAGAATGGCCAGAACGAATTTGAGTTTGCCGAGGCCAAGATCTACGCGCGCAAGTTTAATGTCGATCCTGTTTGGCTCATGGGTGACGCAGCGGGCGCAGAGATCAGCGCTCCGATCCCAGTCCCCGAGCCGGGAGTGGTCGACCCACCGAACGCTGGCCCTCCCACCAAGGTGGTCGGACGGGGGAAGAAAATCCCTGTCTTCGGCCAAGCCGTCGGCGGTGTAGATGGTGAGTTTCTGATGAATGGTACTGTGTTGTATGAAGTCCTGGCGCCGCCCATTCTCTCGGAAATTACTGGCGCTTACGCGGTGTCAATATCTGGGGATTCCATGTATCCGCGATACGAGGACGGCGAAGTTTGCTTCGTCGACCCCGAACGCCGCGTGAGGAAGGGCGACTATGTGATCGCGCAGATCCGCTTGGAAGAGGGCGGCGCCCTGCTCGCCTACGTGAAGAAATTCGTCCGGCACAACAGTTCCGAACTGGTGCTTGAGCAGTTCAATCCCCAGAAAGAATTGCGCTTCGAGGCGCACACAGTACACTCCGTCCACTACATCGCTCTAGCCGGCAACGCCTGAAGACCTCGTCAGGAGGTACCACATCCCAAAGAACATCTTGGGCATGCCCTGCCATTGCCTGCCGTTTCGAAACCGGAGCACACGACTCCTTCCGTGATACACGCATCAACACGATTCGTGTTGACACTAAACATGTTGAGTGTCATGTTGTAGGGGCGACACACACCGCAGCCGCGGCGGGGACGCTGCCGGCTTGAGAAAACGAGGGACCCACGGATGTCCATACCAGTCATAAAATCCAATCTACACGGTCACGTGGAAGAACTCTTCTCGGCCGATCTCCTGTTATCGAGCGACGCTGAAAACCAGACGGCGCTGAAGACATTTCTCTCCTCCACCTACTCCAGTCTCGCCTCGCTGGCTTGGCATCTCGGCGCCGACGGTGACGTTTTTCAGCGCGAAGCCGTACCCGCGTCCGAAATCACCGACGATGCCTACTTCGAAAGAAATCTCGAGCACGAGTTTGCTGGCGCGCGAGACGATCAATCGCAGAATTCCCACGGAACACACAACCATCGCCAGCAGTTCGGGGGATCCTTGTGATGCGCGCCGAGACCTATGCCGTCGTCAATCTCGCTGCCTTGAACCTCATCGAGGCGGTAAGCGCCGCCTATTATGTCACGGAGGAGGAAGTTGCGGCCCGCCACGAGTTCCGTGCTCACGAGATGCTGAAGAAAATCGCGGCATCATTGGGTTACCAAGTGGCCACGGTTGTCTCCAGCGGGAAACCCGGAGAAGATCCGGATGGCAGCCCTCCCTCTACCCATCGTGGCTTGAGGCTCGTGTCCAACGCATGCGTCGAATGACTGGTATACAGTTATCCGACCTCCAAATTCGCGGCTGGAGCAAATATGACCGGCGCAGTCTCGGAAAGATCTTACGAACCTCTGGGCCCGGGGGACCTTCGAATGATCGCCTCTGTCGCTATGCGCAGCCTTCGCGCTGTTTTTGATCGCGCACCAGTGGCCGGCCTTTATCGCAAGCGTCTGCTCCTGCTGGCCCTCGCCCAAGGGAGCGCGCTCCACTATCTCAATGGAAAAAACGGCATAAAGGACGTCGACGTTTGGGCGTTCTTCGAGGCCGGTCCTGCAAAGCCGTTTCCGCATCGGAAACGATGGTGCACCGACCTCGGTCCGTCACGTTTCGGCAAGCATCCCGACGATGCCGGTTATTCCGGCCGCCGCCTCGATCTCATGGGGCGATCGATCGATGTGGTCAGCGGCGAAAACCCCGAGGACGCTGTGCGGCGATGGTTGGCTTCCGATGCGAAATCGGCCGTCGCTCTACGGCAGAAGCCGGTATTCTGCCTGTTTCCAGAGTGTTCCTTCGGCAAACGGATCAACTGATCCCTACAAGGAATTGCGGTTGTCGTCGAATTGATTCGATTTCAAGAAACATGCGTCGGTGTAACACCTGTACCCGCACTCTTTCGCGGGAGCCTGTGCCACTCAGTCGTCATCGGGAGGGCACGGCCATTTGGACGGCGCCGTAAGGCCAGCGGGAAGTTTCGTTGCAGCATCGCCGCAAGCGAGATCGACTTGGTCCTGAGTAAGACCCTTCGCAGCCGAAAGGTCCAGCCCCTCGATCCTCGTCAGGAACAGGAAGGCCCGGTCGAAGTCGAGTGGCCCTTCGAAAAGGGCGCCGCTCAAGTTGGCGCGCGAGAGATTGGCCACGGAAAAACGCGTTCCAGTCAAAACGGCCTTGCCGAAATTGGCGCGGCCGAGTTCGGCCTTTTCGAAGTCGGCCCCCGTCAGCCGCGCGCCGGTGAAATCGGCGCGCTGCAGCTCGGAACTGACGAATAACGCACCCTCGGCGGAAATACCGGAGAAGTCGCCACGATAGGCCTCGACCCTGGAGAAGTTCGCTTTGTCAGCCTTGGCGCCGGCGAGCGAGGCGCGCACCAACGTGGCCTTCTCCAGATTTGCCGCAGTAAGCTCGGCACCACTCAGGTCCGTGGAGGCAAAATCCGTATCGACCAGATGGCTGCCTTTCAGATCGCTCCCACCGAGCATCAATTGCCTCTTGTTGCACTCCCGCCAGTCCGCCCCCGGTCCCGGCAAGCTCTTGCAATCCGCCGCTGCCGCGCTGCAGGCAAAGCTCGAGGCGATAGCGACAAGACATACAGCCATGGCGCGCCGTTTAAAGCCCTTGCTTAAAGCCGCTCCGTGCTCGGCCAATGTTGGTGCCCACAAGGCCATGTCAGTCCGCCCCCGAGAGGAATGTCCATTTTATTATCCAACGCGCCGGGACGAAAGCCGGCGGTCGCTTCGAATATCTTCTCCGCCGAGCGCTGTCTTCCTACGAAGGAAAATATGACAAGCCAGCGTCTCGACGGGTTGGCAGCACCGTCCGGCCTTTGCCGCTTCCCTATTCCTCAACCGCCTGTATCGCGGAGACCTGCCAGTCGCCGCCTGCCTTGCGCACAAAGGTCCACAATTCCACGGCTTCGGTCGGACGTTCGGCATCGCCACTGACCACTCGGCCGGTCGCGCGGTCGAGCATCACGTCGATGCTTTCGTAGCGCATTGCGACCGTTGCGTAATCGGTGCCGCTCTCGTTCCAGGCCTCGGCGACATCGCCTTGGACAAGGTGAACGTCGCGGACGTCGTTCCTGACGCCCTTCGTCGCGTTTTCGCCGAGCTCTTCGGCGAGATAGGACATGGCCTCCGGGGTCGTCAGCCGCCGCAAGGCCGCGTAATCTTCGGCCGCATAGGCTCCCTGCAACTCTTTCAACATCGCTTCAAACCGGTCGCGGTCGCGTTGCTCGATTCCGATCTCGTCCGTCCGTCCACCCCCGGCGGCCGCAGACGCTGTTGCTGAGGCAGCGGCGGCGCTCGCGCCGAGCCCCTCACCGATCCGCGGCATGCGGAAGGATGCAGGCGCGGTTGCGGATGCGGAAGACTGCGCCGACGGAGATGGCGTCGAATAGGCAGGGCGTTGGCCGCGGCCAAAGAACCGCATCGCCAAGGAAACGACCAGGAAGATCAGGCCAAGCTGCAGCAGCAAACCAAGAAAACCGATGCCACCTCCAAAACCGTGGCCGAGCAGCATGCCGAACAGTCCGCCCATGAGCAGGCCGCCCAGCATCGACCCGCCGAAACTGTTGAAGAAGCCGGGACGGTTTGCCGTCCGGTTCTGCGTCGTCGGGTTGGTCGCGTTCGGTGCATTCTGCCGTGGCGTCATGGTCCGCTCGATCGGCGCGGCCGGGGTCGGCGCCGTGCGCGTTACAGGCGCCGTAGAAAAGGTCCGGCTGCCACGCGAGCCGAAGCCGCCGCCCGCCCGCCGTGCTTCGGCAGCATCAACCACCGTCAACATGACCACAAGGCCAACCGCCATTATCGACAGAACCCGTCCAAAACCGTGCATTTCCATCTCTTCCCGTTTTTAATCCTGCCGCCCGCGCGCGGCCACGCAAGGGGCATATAGAGTTTATGTCGCTGGAGTTTAAGGGTTTGGACCGAATTATAAGGGGCCGCAGCGTGCAACCCCAAAGCACTCCCAGAATGTCGCTCGAATTCCCTGAGGTCCTACTGCATGTTTCCTTAAGTCGTAGCCGATTTAAGGATAAAAACATGCAGCAATTCAAAGTGCTGCAACGACCTTTGTGCGTCTGAGAAGACGCACGGCGCTGTAGTCCGCACATGCATTGCAGGCTCTGCTCGAGGGTCTTCGCATCATCTTCCTCACCATCATCTCGCCTGCCAATCGCTGCGTCATCTCTGCTTCGTTGCTTCCCGCGCCCCGTTTTGCTCAAGTGCGAAGGGGATGGGCGCGATGAAACCGAGGTCAAGCAATTGCCTTGATCCGCAAAACCGCACGGAATGCTCGTAAGCAAAATCGAATTCGCCGGTTTTCTCCAGGTCGTTCAACATCTTGCGGTATATGGCCGCCCCGTCGAAATACTGCCCGTCGCTTACCGCCTGCTCGATCTTCTCACGGTAGTCTGAAAAGAATTTGAAGTGCAGGAGCACCCCGGAAATCTCCAGGAAGTTTCTCTCGCACGGCAGCGGCTGGTGAATGCTGACGCTGAGACTACAATTCCTGTCCCAGAAGATCAGCGGATATTTGATAAGTTCCAGCACATGCGCAAACTTGCGCTTCCGCGGCCCGCCCGTGATACTTATCGCCCGCTTCGTGTAGGTAAGTTCATACCCACTGCCGTCGAAATGGTCGGCGATTTCCCAAGGCATGCGATGATCATCGGGGCCGAGGGCGGCTGAGCCGAGCGGCGCGATCGGGTACATGTCGATCATGGGAGCGGCGAGACGCTTTTCGCCCCGCCGTTCGAGTACCCGGATGAGCTTGTCGAGGCGCTGATGCTCAGAATCCTGATAGACCAGAAATTCGTCCGAATCGACGTTGAGATACCATCTATCTCCCCCGTAACGATCGAACAAAGCTTCGCGCCACTCGCGACCACGGCGCGCATCGCGGTAACGCAGGGGTGATCTCCACACATCGACGTCCGCTTGCGAGAGCAGGTATTCGCGCGTCCCGTCGGATGAAACGTCATCGACGCAGATGAAACGCGACACGCCAAGCTTCCTGTAATGCGCCAGGAAGGACGGCATCAACTTCAGGTCGTTATGCGTATTGAAAACGAGCGGAATATCAGCCTTGGTGAGAGGTCGATACCCATCTTCGCGGAGGCAAACGATCTCAATCGAGCGCTTTCTTTTGCGCACCCGAGCCGTGAGCTTGTAGGTCTCATAGCGGGTCAGCAACCGGTCCAGAAGACTCCTTTGGTTCCGCTCGGTCCCAGAATGACGAAAAGGATAATCAAGATCGCCCAAAATCCGCTCCAGTCGGCCGCCACGGTACGAGCGTTTATCCATATCGCCCCGACAATTCAACTCCACAGGGGTAGGAGCGTAAGTGGCGCGCTGCCCGCGATCTCGAACTTGTCCCATCAGAACGCGAAGGGATATCGCGGCTCAAGCCTCCGGGTCGCCAGCTTGAAGAAGTTCTTGATCTTTCCGGGTATGTGTTCGCGGCGATCATAAGCGTCCAACAAGTGTGCGGATCTGCAATCCTCGTGAAAGCGCGTCACCCATTCGTCTGTCAAGTCGTCGCGCTGAACCGCCATCGAGGTCTGGATATTGCCCGGCAGAGGCACCCTCAGGTGTTCGGCAATGCAAGCGATAAACGCAGAAGGGTTCGGCACCAAGTCCTCGTAGACGAACTCTGCGGACTTCGCACCCGTGAGTTCCAGATAGCTCCGCCAGAAACTATAGCTGTCGCGAATATAGAAAAAGCATCTCGCAATCTCTTCAAAATCGTATCGTGGCTCAGTCCGATTTTCGATGTGAGCAGCGAAACTGCGCGTTTGTCTTGCCCTGGCGAAGGAAATTGCTTGGCGCAGCGTGTCTTCACGACGCAGGAAGACGAGCCCGATATCATGAACGGAAAGACAATATTGAATGAAGTCCATTCCATAGGTTTCGCGCGTGATGAAAAGATGGCTGGGGAATATCTTCAGCCCAAAATTTCCATTTCCGGTAGAACTCTTTCTGATGATTTCCTCGAAAAATTCCTCCCACGACAACGAGCTGGTGTCGAGGCGATGGATTTTCGGCGACAGCCATTCGCTTGACCGCCCCATATCTCCCGAATTGTTGATAAGCGAGCCAAGCCAATTCGAGCCGCTTCTCGCCTCGGTCAAAAGTAAATAACCGCGCATAGTGCTCCGTCAGATTCGTCCTGCAACTTCCCAGCCATTGGGTGAGCTAGGGAGAAATATCGGCTTTTTTAGAGCGCCGCTTTGGCGCCCCTGCTACCGGTCTAAATCTCCTCGCCGAGGCTCTTCCAGACGATCCCGGCAATTGCTGCACCGAATAGCGGTGCAATCTAGAACAGCCAAAGTTGGGCAAGCTGCTGTGCCTCTGTTGCGATCGAGGCGAAGCGATCGGTCCAGTCGTAGCCGCCGCGCGTGAGTATCCACACCCGGCCAGGCTCGATGTGCACGGCGAGCCGATACTCCATTTAACTCGAAGGCCCATCCCGGCCCCTTCGGCGGCAGGTCGACGAGCATTGATGCAAGGATCGACGCGCACCGGCATGGGGTCGGCGGAGGTGCATCAGGTGATTTTTTCGAGGGTGACTTGGCCATGCGCCATTAACACATGAAAAGTGCACCTGTTACCGACTGCCTAATGTGAGCATCCCCCGCAGGGCATCCTCTCGTCTCACGCCCGACTGGAACAGATCAATCAGCCTTTGCGCGAGCATTTCCGCCTCTTCGCTGTCGACCCGGAGCTTTCGTAACTCCAACTCGCAGTCGAAGATTTTCTGAAGCAGGCAGAGATCATCCGGCCCGACAGGATCCTGGTACGAGTGAACACTGAAAGGATTCATGACGCGACCCTCCCTCACTGGGGGCGAAAAGCGCGACGTCCCTTCTACGCGGGACCCTTTAATCAAGGCCCCTGACGAAACTAACTGTACACCAAAATTGTGGCAGCCCTGCCACAAACAGAGAACGCTGGATTGACTTTCCGGCGCATGAAAACATATCAGCACCCCGGCGCTGTGCGGGCGCTCATCCATGACATGCGGAACCCATTAAGCCTCGAGTCGAGGAGGATTCCCGCATGCCGAAAAGGATCGCCGAGTTCACGCTCCCGCACATGGTTCTGACGTGCAACCAGTGCGGCCTTAAGGGGGCTACAACGCTCCCACCTGATTTTCGGTGCAGCCAATCTCCAGAAAATTGATCACCGCATTCTTCCGCAGACCGTGGAAGACGATCCGGTTTCCCGGAAGGGCTTGAAGACGATCTGCAACATGTCTGCGCAGATCGTGCAGCACTGGGAGGTGGCTTTGAGAAGCCTCGCGAAGGACGTGATGAAGCTCACGGAATCACGCTGGAGCGAGATTGAGCCGGCCGCTTTTAGGAACAAGAACGGAACGTGGAAACTATTAATCCGGAAATCCCGGATAACATGGAAATTGCGCGATGATTTCAAGAGGCTTTGGTGGGTGATCACGGGCTCGAACCGTGGACCCGCTGATTAAGAGTCAGCTGCTCTACCAACTGAGCTAATCACCCGTCCAGGACCGCGTCGCAGCGGTCTGGTGGGGCGTATAATGGCCTTCGCCTGGCTTGTCCAGCACCCTCTGCAAATTTGTTAGGAAAAATTTCGCGCCGCCTCCGGTCAAGCGGCGACCGAGTGAGCCGCCTCGTTTGCTGCGCATGGCGCCGAGGGTTGAGCCGCGCAAAGATGAACGGGTCCGCTGAACGAGGAGCCCCGCCGGTAACCATCGATGCCCCGCTCCACCTAGACCGCCAATTCCCCCTCGGCAATCTTCACCGCATGACCACCGATACGAGCGGTAGCGATCTTGCCGCCGGTAATGTCGAGATGCAGGTGGATGAAGGAGGGCCGGCCCATCTCCACCCCCTGCTCCACCAAGATCGGGTGATGCCCATCGACAAGCTCGTCGAACAGGTGAATCGCGCCGGAAAGCGCCGCCACCGCCGCGCCGGTTGCCGGGTCTTCGGTGATTCCCATCTCCGGCGCAAACATGCGGGCATGAAAGCGGGCCGTGTGGTTGATGCCGCCGCGACAGTAGAGATAGGCGGCGGCAAGGCGGCCTTCCGCCAGCGGCGCAAGTTGCTCCCAGCGCTGTGGGTCGAACTCCACGGCCGCGACCGCACCGATGTCGTGCAAGGGCACCATGACAAAGGGAACGCCAGCACTCCAGAAGGATATGACATGGTTCTCGAAACCGATCTGCGTCGCCTTGAGGCTAAGCGCATCGGCAATCGCCTGCCTGTCGAAACGCGCATCCAGTCGGCTCGGCTTGCGGGGCAGGTCGAATTCGGCGAAGGTCGCCCTCCCGGGCCGCAGCCGCACCGCCGTGCGCACCGGCCCCACCTTCTGTTCCAGCACCTGCATGAGATCGAGCGGTTTCTCAGTGTCGCCGTAGAGCGCTTCCGCGATCGCGACCGCCGCGCCGACGGTCGGATGGCCGGCAAAGGGCAGTTCGTGCAAAGGCGTGAAGATCCTCAGGCGCACCAATTGGGTGGCATTCCCCGATCGCTGAATGAAGACCGTCTCCGAAAGGTTGAATTCCTGGGCGATCGCCTGCATGGCCGCCTCGCTCAGGTCTTCGGCATCGTACACGACGGCAAGCGGATTGCCCTCGAGAGGCTTCTCGGTGAAGACGTCGTAGATCGCGTAGCGTCGTCCCATGCATCTCCCCTTCGTGAGGCGCGTGTTTCCCCATGCCCCGTCATCCGAGATCCGGTCCGGCGCGAAGCTTGCAACGACCTCGCCCGGGCGGCAAGGCAAAAAACATCTTCTGATTGACCTGAACTGACGATGTAACGCGACTTGCGGCGGCTTTTTGGCCCATCACGCCTCAATGGCAATCGGCCGCACAACTGCTCCTCTTGCCGGTAAATCGAGGCGCTCCGCAAGTCGTGAGGTGGCCAGCCCGCGTTTGAAATGCAAACATCGAGGACAAGGCTGCAGCGCTTGAGAAAGGGCCGTCCAGCGCGACGTCGAGGCGATCGGAAATCATTACCTCGAGAGCATCAGGGTTTGCTTGAGTCATAGGCATAGCCTATGCGCCCTCCAGAACAATGGCTATGAGGAACTGCCGTCCGGCCTCACTACGCGTGAACGCGAGGAGTGGCGTAGTCCGATGGCTTGGCGGAATAGGAGGCTGCTGAGGCACCATGACAAGCGACGCGATGTCACGCAGAGGCATTCCGGCCGGGGTTTGGGCTCTCGGCTTCGTGTCGATGTTCATGGATATCTCCTCGGAAATGATCCA
The DNA here is from genome assembly GCF_002531555.1 of Sinorhizobium sp. BJ1. NCBI lineage: Bacteria > Pseudomonadati > Pseudomonadota > Alphaproteobacteria > Hyphomicrobiales > Rhizobiaceae > Sinorhizobium > Sinorhizobium sp. BJ1. The sequence goes on along the minus strand of NZ_NWTH01000005.1, from coordinate 53,189 downwards.
CGCGCTGTTGCCCCTCTACATGGTCACCGCGCTCGGGACATCCACGCTCGCCGTCGGTCTGATCGAGGGCATTGCCGAAGCGACGGCCTCGATCACCAAGGTTTTCTCAGGCGCGCTCAGCGACTGGCTCGGCAAGCGCAAGTTCCTCGCCGTCCTCGGCTATGGCCTCGCGGCGATGACCAAGCCGATCTTTCCGCTCGCCACCTCCCTCGAATGGCTGGTGGCGGCTCGCTTCATCGACCGTGTCGGCAAGGGCATCCGCGGCGCGCCGCGCGACGCTCTCGTCGCCGACCTCGCTCCGCCACACCTGCGCGGCGCCAGCTTCGGCCTGCGCCAGTCGCTCGATACGATCGGCGCTTTCGTCGGGCCGCTCCTCGCCATCGGCCTCATGTGGCTGACGGCCGATCAATTCCAGGCGGTGTTCTGGTTTGCGGCGATCCCCGCCTTTGTCTCCGTTGGCGTGCTTCTCGTTGGGGTCAAGGAGCCAGAGCGGCCGAAGGAATTGCGCCGGGTGCGCATGCCGCTGCGTCGTGATGAACTCGGCAGGCTCGGATCGGCCTATTGGTGGGTCGTGGCCGTCGCCGCGGTCTTCACGCTGGCCCGCTTCAGCGAAGCCTTCCTCATTCTGCGCGCCCAGTCGATCGGCCTGTCCCCAGCGCTGGCGCCGGTCGTTCTCGTGATCATGAGCCTCGCCTACTCGCTCTCGGCCTATCCCGCCGGTGCGCTCTCCGACCGCGTCAACCGCTCGACCCTGCTCGTGCTCGGCCTTGCCCTCCTGGTCTTGGCGGACCTTGTCCTCGCCTTCGCGACAGGCATCGCTGCGCTCGGCATCGGCGTGGCGCTTTGGGGGCTGCATATGGGCTTTACTCAAGGTTTGCTGGCGACCTTGATTGCCGAAACGGCGCCGGCGGAACTGCGTGGCACCGCCTTCGGCATGTTCAACCTGGTAACCGGCATCGCCCTGCTGCTGGCAAGCGTAATCGCCGGCGCGCTCTGGGACATCGCCGGGCCGCAGGCAACCTTCATCGCCGGCGCCGTCTTTTCCTTATTGACGATTGCCGGGCTGATTCCAATCAGTTCCCGGCTCGGCCAGCGTGACAGAGCATGACTACCTTCACCCCGACCCGTCGCCTCGGCAGAGAAGTCGCGCCGGACCCATAGACCGAATTCTAATCGCTCCGTTGAGGAATCACCGCGCAAAAAGCCATTTGAGGATCGGCGGGATGAACCCCGGATAGTTGTGCGCCGTCGGTTCCGGGCCACGGATCGCCAGCGCCTCGTCGATCTCCGGATGCGGATCGGCGGCGACATGCGCCGCCACCCGCGCGATGACCTCGTCTGCTGTGGCGGCCAGCCGGAAAACGCGAAAAACGGTGACGGTGCCGTCCATGTGAATGGCGTGCCAGCGCGGCTCGGCGATCGCCTCGGAAAGTGAGATGCCGGTCTCTTCCTTGACCTCGCGAGCGATATTGCCGGCAACATCGCAACGCCCGTCAACGACGTCTTCCGGCTCCAGCGAGCCGCCGGGGCTGTAGACACGGCCGGCATTGGCCGTGTGCGGGCCCATGCGGATGGCGATCAAGGCACCGTCCGAGGAAAGCAGCATGGGCATGCCGAAGATATGGTAGGCGCCCGACTCGCGCGTTTTTCGCCACCACAGGAAAGTCGAGTAGGGAACGATATGCGCCCGCGCGACGATGCGTCCTTCGGCGATACGGACCGACCGCTGCAGCACCATCCTGCCATCGAAGAGATGCGGATTGGCGGCGATCTCGCGCTGCCAGCTTTCTCGCGCCCGCTCCGCCTCGGCAAGGTGGAACGGATGCGGCTCGGCCGAAACCTCTATGTCGATCTCCGAGACCGGGAAGATCGTGCCTTCCGCCGGCCAGGCTGGCCGGTTGCTTTCAAGAAAGGCCATGGTCAGATGTCCAGCGCCATGACGACGGGGCAATGGTCGGAGGCCTTAGGTCTGTCCCAGCCGGTGCGCGGATAACGCTCCACCTCCTGCCCCGCGGGAAAGATCGTTCGGAAGGGCTGGCCGGCGCGGACGATCTCCGGAACGCGGCTGGCGTTGCGCCGCGCCAGCGCCGGTGACAACCAGATGTAGTCGAGCTGGCAGAGGTGCCGTTCCTCCGGACCGCGGCTGTGGAACAGCGTCCAGCGATCAAGTACCGGCCGCCTCGACATGGGGTTCTCGACAAAGCCGTCATGGCTGAGAATATCGAGCGCGCTCATCTCTTCCGCGTGCGGCACGAATTCGTAGCCGTTGCGACGATCGCCGAGGATAACCACCTTCTCCTGATAATCGTTCATGTCACCACAAATGGCGAATATCTTGTCCGCCGTATGGCCGCGGCCGAACCGGCTTTCGATGACATGGCGCACCGCCCTCGCCTCTGCGGTGCGCATGGCCATCGTCGCCTGGCGGCCGTCGAGGCCGTCGCGTGCCGGCCCCATCGATTTGAAATGCACCACATAGAGCGTCAGCGGTCGGCCACCGATCCGCAAATCCACTTCCAGGCAGTCGCGCTTGAAGATGCGATCGCGCGGGCGGCTGGTCAGCGCCAGTTCGTCGTTGAAGAGATCGAGATCCTCATAGGTCAGCGCCGCATGGGTCTTGACCTCCAGGCATTCGATCTGCTGCCCGTCGCGCGTTTCCTCTCGCATCAGCACCGCCACGTCGATGCCGCGCGAGTCGTTGCCTTCGATCAGATACTTCTGCCGGTAGCCGTTGCCGACCATGCGGAAGAGATAGCCATATTCGAAAGCCTGCAAGGCTGCCATGTTGTCGGCCTCCTGCAGGCAGAGGATATCGGCGTCGCAGTCGGCGATGGCGAGCGCCGACATCTGCCGCGTGTCGTCCGTATGCGCGATCGTGCGCGTCTCTTCCAGCCGCTGATATTCCGCTTCGCTGCGCACATCGAAAAGCCTCAGCACCCGGTCCTGCTTGAGCTGATTGCGGAAACCGGAAAAATCGAAGCGGCTCAGGAGGTTCTCGATATTGAAAGTGGCGAGGCGAAGCGACATCGGGCAATCCGCAATTGGAAATGCCGCGGAGATTAGTGCGGGACGAGCAAAGGTGTAAAGCGCGACCCGCCCTTTCCAGCCCGATGTCGATCAGAGCGGCAGCCCTTCTCCGGTCTATCGCCTGACGGCGACCACTTGGCCGCGGCTGAAATAGGACAGTTGCACCCTTCCGGATTGGTTGCCGCCGATCACCCGCGCGGTCGATTTCGACAGCGCGGACAGGATGCCGACGTGATAGCTCCGGCCGGCTCTGACGACGATCACGTCGCCCGGGCGTGCATAAGAGAGCTTGATCGGCGCGCCGAATCTGAGCCAGGACCGCGCAAAGCTATAGCTCTGCGGCGGTTGCCGACCGGCTTTTCGGGCGATCATGCCCATGAAGTGTCCGCACCAGGGCGTGCGTGCCGGATTGATGCCGAGGGCGGCGCGCAGCCGTTTGTTGTGCTTGACCTCGTGCAGTCCCGCATATTGCTGGGCCTGCGCCAGCATGCCTGCCGATGCGGTCTCCGGTGATGTAAGCGCGACAAATGCCGCAGTCAGAAACGCCACAACCTTCATGTGTTGGGTCTCCTTTGTGCGCGGACCGGCCTCATGCCGGCTTGCGCCCGCTCTGCGCCTCCGTCCATCGCAGCAAGTTCACCCTCCACAGACGCGCAAATTTATGCGCGCGCATAGCACCGCCCGCGTCCGGAAGAGCGTCCCGAACGCAGATGAAATGCTCCGGAATCAAAGGGCTAGAGCGTCCTTTATCGAGGCGTGTCTGCGGGCCCGGCGAGCCCAAGTCACCGCAAGATCGAACCTTCGCATGGCTTCGCCCGAGAGCGCTCCGCTCCGGCAACCATGCAAACTGCACCACGCCTACGCTACGACGTACGAAAGACTCTCTAGCGCTTTGAGGCTGCACGTCTCCTGTCGCTGGAACCCGATGTCGGTTTCCAGGCCCGACGTTGCAGCCGGCCCACGAACTGCAAATGGCCGTACCCCAACCTGATGGCGGTCGCTTTGCGAGATATGGAATTCCCCTGCCAGCCGTTGGTCAGCGATGAGGACTTTGCCGGTGAGGTGCAGCGAAATTGTGGCAGGGATCGCGCCCAACGTGCGCGAGGCGCTCATTTCTACGCCGATCCGCCTGGATCGGCCCAAAAATGGTGCGCCTTCGTCGCGAAGTACCGAGATTTTGCGCGCGTGTACATTTGGCGAGCCACCCGCAGCGCGCGCGTGGCCGCATGCAAAAAGGGCGCGCTATTGCTTCAGAACGCCACTCTTCTTCGCAGTCCAGGCGGCAATGAAGTCCATGAGATCGGGCGACAGGCAGTCATAGGGCTCAAGGCCGAGCTGCCTTAGATGATTGCGCACCGAATTCATCCTCGATGGATCGACGCCCGCCTCGATGATCGAGGAGACGAAGGCCGCGAAAGTGGGTTCCGGCCATCCGCGCTCCTGGAAGCGTTCCGGATGAATGAAGGCGAGCCCCTGGAAGGCGTGTTCCCGCTCGATCGGTCCATACAGGTGCACGCCGCATTCGCGGCACCGATGCCGCCGGATCAGCGCCGTCGGATCGACGATCTCCAGCTTGTCGCCGTTTTCAACCACGCTGACATTCTGCTGAGAGGTGACCGCCACGATGGAGAAAGTTGCGTCGGCCGGTTTCCAGCATTTCGTGCAGCCGCAGGCGTGATTATGCGCGATGCCGCCGGAGATCCTGACTTTGACCGGCCGGTCCGTGCAGGCGCAGACCAGCGTTCCGTCGCTGAAGCCCGGATCGCCCTTGGTCAGGCCGTTGTCGAGCGATGGATGCAGTGCAATAGGGGTTTCCATTCGTTCCTCCCCGGACTGACCGCACCCTGCGCTCTGCGAAGGATTGCGGCTTCAGCCTTGAGAATAGCACTGAACGCCCCTGTCGCCGAATGCCCAATCTCTTGGACAAGAGCATTGGAAGACGAGAGAGCGAGCACCATCGCCTCCCCTGTAAAGCTCCGCATATCCTGGTGAATGACGGGGCGGGATGCTGCCGCCCCGCCCCATTTCGCAATCAGAATGGTTTTAACGAAGCCTATCAGAACAGCGAGAAATCGCTGGTCGACAGCGTCGTGACGCCCTTGAGGATCGCCACCAGTTCCAGGTCCGCCTCGGTGCCCTTGCCATCGGCATCGAACCACAACCGGCCGTTATCGGATTCGAACAGGAAGGTGCCCTTGCTGCTCGTCGCCACCGGATCGGCGCCGACGACGAGCGTGACCGTCGCGTCGGCGGCGGCAATGCCGTAGTCGCTGCGATCGATCAGCAGCTTGTCCTGGCCGCGAGTGAAGTCGGTGATGACGTCGCCCTCGCCGTCGCGGCCGGCGCGGTCGAAGACGAAGAGGTCGTTGCCCGTACCGCCGGTCAGCCAGTCGTCGCCGGCGCCGCCGTTCAGCCGGTCCGCCCCACCGCGACCGTCGAGAACGTCGTCGGCTCCGCCGCCATTGAGGGTATTCGCGAGAGCATCGCCGCGGATGACATCGTCATTTGCGCTGCCGTTGATGATCTCGAAATTCTTGACCGTCAGCCCCTGTGCCATGCCCCTGTTCGAAGCCTGGTTCTGAAGATCGAGCACAACCGAGATGTCGCTGGCGTCCGCGAAGGACAACGTGTCGGTGCCGGCGCCGCCGTCGAACGCATCCGTACCGCTGAACACGGTGCGGGTCAGCGTATCGTTGCCGGCATCGCCGAACAGACTGTCACTGCCGGCGCCGTCGCGCAGCACGTCGTTGCCGTCGCCGCCACGAAGCGTGTCGTTGCCGCCATTGCCCTCCAGCCGGTCATTGAGCTTACCGCCGGTGACGGTGTCCTTGCCGGCGCTGCCGAGATAGTTCAGCACCTCGAATGCCTTGAAAGACGTGGTCGCGTCGACGGTGGCGCTGCCGGTCGCGAAGCTGAAGGTAATGTCCTTCGTCTGGTTGCTCGCATCGAGATCGAGCGTGTCGGTGCCGGCACCACCATCGGCCATGTCGCCGATCCCGGCATAGGCGCGGTCGTTGCCGTCCTCGCCGGAGATCTTGTCGCGGCCGCCATAAAAACCGACGCCGTCGCCAGAAAGCGTGTCGTTGCCGAGGCCGCCGGTCAGCGTATCGTTGCCGAGATTGCCGGCGAGCACGTCGTCGCCGGCACCGCCGGTCAGGCTGTCGTGGCCGCTGCCGCCGTGCAGTGCGTCATTCAACGCGCCGCCGGCGAAGATGTCGTTGCCGCTGCCGCCGACGAGTTTCACGCGCTCGATGTTCTTGACGGTGACCGGAGCATTGCTGACGGTGACCGAGGGCGACAATTTGAAGGTGATCCCGGCGGAGTACTTGGAGAAATCAATCGACGCGTAATCCGTACCCGTTCCGCCATCCACCGTCAGCTTGCCGGTCGATGCGCTCCGCTCGAAAGAGTCGTTGCCGGTGCCGAGATCAACCGTGTTGTGCGCGGCCACGCCGCTGCTGTCACCGACAGTGACCGTGTCGTTGCCGTCGCCGGCCTTGATGACATTGGTGCCACCAAAGTCGATAAGGCGGTCGTTGCCGGCGCCGGCAGACAGATTGTCGTTGCCAGTGCCGCCGTCGAGCACGTCGGATCCGTTGGTGCCGATCAGCGTGTCGTTGCCGGCATAGCCGGCGAAGTTGACGCTTTGAGCGGCGCCGACCGACTTCACGACGTCATTGCCGGAACCGAATTGCACCTGGTAGCGCTCGAAATTCTTGAGCGAAGTCTCCTCGGAAAGAGCGGCGCTGGCGCCTGTCGCGGAGAAGGTCAGGTCCGCCGTCGCCGAGCGACGATCGACAGTCACGTGGTCGGTACCGAGGCCGCCATCGGCCTTGTCTGCCCCGCCATCGCCCAATTCCACCCGGTCGCTGCCGTCGCCGGCAACAACGCTGTCCTTGCCGAGACCGCTCCTGACATGATCGTCGCCGGCACCGGCATTGACGATGTCGTCGCCTGCCGCGCTGTCGATGAAATCGGCACCGGTGCTGGTGGTGATCGTGTTGGCGCCACTTCCCGCCGCGGTGATGGTGTAATTTTCCATGCCGATGAAGGTCGTTCCGCCGGCAATCGTATTGACAACATTCGCTGCTTTCGCGGTGAAATTGCCGGTAAAGTTCGTCAGCACGAGACGGTCGTTGCCGCTGGCGTCGGTGATCGTGTCCTTACCGTCGCCATAGCGGTAGGTGATCGTGTCGTTCCCTGCCCCGCCCTCGACCTTGTCGTCGCCGGCGCCGCCATCGAGTGCGTCGTTACCATCATCGCCGAACAGGCTGTCGATGCCCAAACCTCCGGAAACGGTGTCATCGCCCGTGCCGCCACGAACGTTGTCATTGCCGCCGTCTCCGGAAAGGAAGTCCATTCCCTGGTCGCCAGTGAGAATATCGTCACCGTCATCGCCGTTGAGGAAATCCGTGCCATAGCCACCCTTGAGAGTGTCCTTGCCGAGCCCTCCCATCAGGAGGTCGGCGCCGCGGCCACCGGTCAGCTTGTCGTCGCCGGCACCGCCGGTGAACATGTCGCTGTAGTTGCCGCCGGTGATCGTATCGGCGAAGTCGGTCCCGGTAATGCTGAAAGCTTCGACATTGGTGGTCTTGATGTTGCCGATCAGCGTCTGGGGCGCGATCCAGTCCTTGATCGCGATGTTCACGCCAGCGGCAAGGTCGGAATAATCGACCGTGAGTCGATCGGTGCCCGAACCGCCATCGACAATATCACCGACTCCGGAAGACGGAACGTCGGCCATAATCATGTCCTGACCGGAGCCGCCGTTGACAATATCGCTTTCGCCGCCGCCGTCGAGAAAATCATTGCCGCTATTGCCGTTCAGCGTGTCCTTGCCCGTATCGCCCAAGATAAAATCGCCCTGGAACGAGCCGCTGAGAGTATCATTGCCTCCGAGGCCGATAATCTGGTCAGCGCCGAAATTGCCGTTCAGCGTATCGGCCCCGTCCGTGCCCATTATATTTGTTGCCATTAGTATCTCCTGAGGATTGCTGACATAGAAACTCCGTTCGCCGGCAGCGTCCGGCGTCGAAGCGAATTGAACTCTTTGAAATTGCTGCCGCAGCTGGGACATGGCGGCATGCGGTTGGAATGTGCTTGGCTAGCGGATTTTGATCATCCCTAATCTTTCTCTTCGAATCGGACGCCTTACGTCCATGTCCGCCATATTGTTCAGAAAAAACCGTCGCGGTGTTCCCCTGGATACAGCCGGCGATAGGCAATGAATTTACTTCAATCCTCGAAAATACCGCCTATGGAGTGAGCGGATCATGCTGAAAGACTTGAGTTTCTTTACCGTTTGTGATGCACGTTGTGCTTTACTCTGACGCGACAATGGCTGTTCACAACGTTCCTTCCGAAACCTGCTCCGTGCTGCCGCGTGCATATTTCATCGCTTGGCGCCGAGGGCGTCGCGCTCCGATGCCGCTTGTCGCACCGGTGCGCATCCCAATTGAAAATTGAACAACAGCCATTCGTGAAAAGAGCGTGAAATGAACGAGATACCGCGGTTTTCAGAGAACTTCCGTGGGTTGCAGATAGAGTTCAATCTGCTGGGAGGATTCGCTGTGCGCTCCGCCACCGGTGAGGCGCTGATCCTGCCGACCGCCAAGATTCGGCTTCTCGCCGCCTATCTGGCTTTGTCGGCGGGCCAGTATCAGGCTCGCTCCAAGCTGTGCGCGCTTTTCTGGGAGGACCGGGGCGCCGAGCAGGCGCGGGCAAGCCTGCGCAATGCGCTGGCGGCGATCCGTGCCGTCCTGGGCGACCGCGTTCTGATCGCCAACCGCGAGGCGGTCATGCTCGACCCGAATTTCGTTTCTACCGACGTCGATGAACTCAAGTCGCTCCTGGGCCGAACTCCGGCCATCGCGGACGCCGAGACGGCGCGACGCTTGGCCGCGGAGCTTCTGGAAGGCTTGACGGTCTCGGGGGAGGAGCTGACGGAATGGCTCGAGTTTGAACGCACGCGATGCCGCAATCTATCGGAAGCATTGCTTTCCAGAACTACGGAACAGCTTGCCGAGCACGGCGACGAAGCTGCAGCCGTAGCGCTCGCCCAGCAACTAGTCGCGCTCGACCCGTTTCGAGAAAAGAGTCATCGATTGCTGATGCGCCTCTATGCACGCCAAGGGGAGCGTTCGCTTGCCGCAGCGCAATTCCAGACCTGTCGCCAACTGCTTGCCGACGAGCTCGGAACCGCGCCCTCGCCGCAGACCGTCGCCCTGGCCCATGAGCTGTCGTTGGACGCAACGCCCGCGCGGGAAGCCAGACGCCTGGAGCTCGCACCCTCCCCCATCCAGCACGAGGCAGCACGCGGTGCGAATACCGATTTCCGCATTTCCATCGCTGTCCTGCCCTTTCTTCGTCCGGCGGAGGATGCCGATCAGTCGTTCCTCGCGGAAGGGCTCGCCGAGGATCTGATCACCGAGCTTTCGCGCCACAAGGATTTCCTCGTCATTGCCCGCCAATCGACCTTCGCCTTCGGCGCCGGCCCGCGGCTTGCGGAGCACGCCGCCCAAGCTCTTGACGTTCGTTATGTGCTTACCGGAAATCTTAGGCGGCGAGGAGATGATCTGAGCCTCGGCGTCCAGCTCATCGACACCGCTACCCACCGGACTGTTTGGGCCGAACGCTATGCACGCAAACTCGCAGAGCTATTCGCGGTTCAGGATGAAATCGTCGGCCTCATCATCACGGCCGTCGACGCAGAAGTGCGTTCGTCCGAGCGCGAGCTGGCTCTACGCAAACTGCCCGAGACCATGGACGCGTGGGAACTTTTCCATCGCGGCCTCTGGCATGTCTACAATTTCTCCATGGATCAAATCGAGGCGGCGGAGCACTACTTCAGGCGCGCGACAGAGCTCAATCCGCGGTTTGCTCTCGGACATGCCGGCTTGGCGCAGGCAGCGGTCGTTCGCGTTGTCTGGCAGATGTCGGACGACATCCCCGCCACACTTGAGTCCGGCCTCGTGCATGCCCGTTACGCCGTAGCCCTCGATGGCGCCCACCCCTACCCGCACGTCATGCTGGGGAGGCTTCTCACCTGCCGGGGCGAACTTGGCCTTGCGCATGACCACCTTCGCATCGCGACAGAGCTTAACCCGAGCTACGCCCACGCTCATTACGCGGTGGCGCAGGTGCATATCTGGTCGGGGCAGCCGGCCGAGGCGCTTCCCCACATCGATCGCGCCATCCGGTTCAGTCCGCGGGATCCCCTTCTCAGCATGTTCATGACTGTTCGTTCGGTCTGTCTTTTTCTGATGGGCGACACGACCGGTGGGGAGGCCGCAGCCCGAGCGGCGATCGGTCGTCAGGCGCGCGAAAGCTGGTCGCGCCTTGGGCTCGCCGCAGCACTCATCGAGAGCGGTCGGACCGACGAGGCACGGGCAGCCGTGGCCGAGGCAAAAGCGCTGATGCCGAACCTGTCGATCGCCAGTCTCGACAATCTGATCGGGCGAATGGCATCAGCTCCGCGTCAGCGCATCATAGAAGTATTGCAACGGGCGGGTCTCCAATAATCAGCCTTGGTACGGGCAAAAAGTCCTCCATCGCGCATCCGATCGCACTGCAGTGCAGCATGTGCTAAATGCCTGAAACCAGTGGCAGTCCAGGAAGCCCCCGCGCTGCCGCGTCGCCGAATTGGTGCACTGCAAGGCAACTCCTCCTCCGAAATTTCAAGATTATTCTGGAGGAATTGCTAAAATACATGTATCTTTCGAGCTAGATCATCCTTGAGAGGGGGAAGAACTCTGGGGATTGATCGAAGTGATAAGATAAATATTTGCTGTACCGAGCCCAGAGTAACGTCTGTAGGCTGCCATATTCGCGTTCCGCAAGAGGGACATTCTGTATCTTCTTTAACGCCCTGCGAGAGCAGAGATTTTTTCTATTAGCGGCCAATTGCTACATCACCGATTCATCTCGAACAAATTGTGAACAAAGTTTCTATTGCGTGTGTCGACATTGAAAGGGGCGTTTTGTAACCGGAGTACTGGACGATGTCAGATGCGTACCAAGACAAGTTATTGCTCAGCCTCATTCAAGCGATTTACGAGACGGTGTTATTACCCTCCGCTTGGGACCGAATTGTCGCAGATCTGACGAAACTCGCGCGGGCGGAATCGGGCGCTATCCTCGGCTTCGAGGGGCCGGACAACAGGAAAATCAGCCTCGCGGTCAAGGGGGTGCAGAGGTCGGCTCTGCTGGACGTGGATACGCTTTCGGCGCTTGACGAGGCCACGCTCGCGATGGGCTTGGGAGCTATTGCGACATTGCCAGTAAACCTGGCGAACAGCGCGCCGTGGTCATCCGCGTTGCGCCGCTGCTTTGGCGAGGATGGCAAGATTCTCATTCTGCTCGTGTCGAAGGAAGGAAGCCGGCGAATTGTCGTCGCCTGTTTCTTCCCGCACGCAGCCGACAACCACCTGGCGATAGCCGCCGAAACGCTGATGAAGGTTCTCCCCCATTTCCAGACGGCGTTCGCCTTGCAGAAGGCGATGGTTAACGAACGGGAAAAGTCGACCCGCACGGAACGGGCTCTGAGAAGCTGTGCCACGTCGTCGGCCATCGTCACCGCTGATCTTCGCGTGAAATTTGCCAATCGTCGGTTTGGTCGGTTCGTCGATGCCCCAGGTTCGTTCATCGACTTCAGGGATGAGGTGCTTGAATTCCAGGACGAGGAGCTCCAGACGGAGGTCGAGGATCTGATCGAACAGGCGCGCGTCAACAAGCACGATCACCACCTGCGCTGGGCGAAGAGCAAGCGAACGGGCGTGAGCTGGATTGTCAGCGTCGATTTCTTGTCGTTTGGCAGCGACACCTATCGATTCGGCAACGTCTTCTCCAGCAATGAGCCGAGTTTTCTTCTGACGATCCGGGAATTGAGCCGAAACACCTTGTTGACCCCCGACGATATCAAGACAGTGTTCGGGCTCACGCCAACCGAAGCTGCGTTGGTGCATTCCCTTGCCAACGGCGATGCGCCGTCCGACATCGCGAAACGCCGGGGCGTTTCCAAGAATACCGTGCACAATCAGCTCGCATCGGCGATGGGGCGACTCGGCATTCGTCGACAGGCGCAGCTCCTGAGTTCGCTCGCCGTCCTGTCGTTTTTCACGAAGTGACAGCGAGCGTTCCGTACGTCCATCCTTGAGCATCGCGCGTCACGGAACCGAACTTTCGCACAGCAACGTCCCATCGGCGCGATAGACGGACAAGCGAGCGGTCCACACATCAGGTGCGGTGCTGACCAGGATTGTCGAAAGCTCCTGCCGTCCGGCCTGCTCGCTCGCGAACGCGCCGGCTTGTACATTCGTGGACGATTCCGTCGTGACCTTGAAGTGATAGGTGCCCCTTTCGCTCCAATCGCTATGCAATGTCGCGACCAAGGAGGTCAGAGTGTGGGTTTTGGAATGCTCGATGACACATTCTATCGGAGCATAAGCAACTGCGTCCAGGCTGATCATGGTCTCGTCTCCGGCAGATTGTTTTTCAAGAACAGAAGACCGGCCGCCACTACAGCGCGGCGCGTCTTATCAGACGCGCAAAGGCGCTGTAGCACTTTGAAATTGCTGCATGCTTTCCTTAACCGGTTGATTTAAGGAACATGCGGTGGCGGCCGGTGCATCGAAATCGATCAGTCCTGCACCGTGATAGAGAGATTTCCTTCGCCGTCCTGCTGGGTCAGCGATTTGTTGTACACGCCGAACTGGAACGTGCCGGACGCGTTGTATTTGCCCCTCTGCAAGGTGATCGCCTTGTTGTGCTTCCCGAACTGCGCCGTTCCGGAAACATTTCCTTTGCCATCCTGGACAGACACGGAGTGGTTACCCTTGCCGACTTGTCCTGTGCCGGAGAAGTTGCCCCAGCCCGACTGGCCGGTTGCAGACATGTTGCCGAAGCCCTTCTGGCTGGTGACGGATACGTTATTGCCGGCATAGGCCGAAGAAACGGTCGAGAATGCGAGAAGTGCGGATATTGCGAGTGTCTTGAGCATGACCTGTCTCCCTTGGACGCCATCATGGCGCAAGGAAACCGTCGCAGAATTACTCTGTTTAGTACTCATTAACATCTAGCTAGAAGATGGATACGTTTCAGGCGGACACTATGCGTTTCATATCAGAACCATATGCTCCAACGTTCGTGCCCTTAGTAGAATTATACCATTGAGCCACGGAAATTGGTCCAACTTCAAGATTAACAAACTTCGAAATCTGCAATCTGGATTATGTTTGCCGATGCCGGTTCGTCGGCGGCGACGTGCTTCGAAGACCGAAGGCGTGCAGTCGCGCCACTCTTTTTTTACCAATTGCTGAAATACTGCCGATGAACGCCTTGTTCGCCTCAAGATGGATCCGCCAACCGCGCGCCATCCAAGCGGCACGACTGAGCAGTACTGAGTATCAGTGGATAAGGGGAAAACGTTCTGAACGCCGACGATGTGGGGCGGCATCCCTCGACCGACGGGCCGCACGGCAACATCACCGCTTTTCTTGCTCGATTGCCGAGCCACTTCGCCGGTGTTTTGGCGATGGTCGTCTGTTGGCAGCAGTCAACCAACGTGAGGGCCGACGAGCCGATCAAGACGATGTTGAGTTCAGCAGACGCCCCGACTTTCTCCTGGGACTTTGGTGCCAGGTGGGAAGACGTCGACACGCCGGACCTGTTCTCGAACGTCACCTTTCCCGGCGCGCAACCGAGGGGTTTTGAGCCCCCCGATCTTGTTGGCACCAGAACGAATCTCTCGTTCAGGCTGCCGCTCGAATATCCTGGGATTGGTCGATTCTTCCTCGAATGGGACGGAACGATTTCGCATGCAAGTGGCTCCTCCCGGAAGGTCGTGCAGCCGACCGGCAGCAGCTTCGACTTCGTCGCCGGCGAACCAGCCGGTGGCAACATCTCCCTGGCGACGGCTTCCGACCTGATGGGTGCGACCGCCGCCGGCACGATCCATTTCACGGATACCTTGGGCGACGATGCCGGAATCATGGCCTTCGCCCACTCGCCCGCGGGAGACGGCAATGTCGTCACACAACATGCCATCAGCGGCACGCAATCGGGTGCCGCTTTCCTGGCCTTGGTCACCAGCGGCAATACACCATCGGCCGCGGCTTACGCCGCCTTCGTGGACGACCGCGGCCTATTCTTTCAAGCCCTCGGCGACCTCGACGGAACTGTGATAAAATCGACGGTCGAGCAACAGGCGAGCCATTTCGATCAGACGCTCTGGCTCGGAGCATCCCTCGATCTTGCAAATGGCTGGACGATCACGCCGAGGCTGGGCCCGACGTATCGATCGACAAGGCAGGACACCGTCTATCGCACGGAAGTCGACATCGATGAGAGCATTGTGTCGGGAGCCGCAATTCCGGCAATCGGCTACCATGAGACGGTGAGGCTCTCCGCCGACTATTACGGCGTCGTCTCCGGTTTCAGCGCAGAGACACCGGTTTCTGAAAACGTCTGGCTTCGGATCAATTTCAGTGCAGGTATTGCGCATTACAAGGCGCGCCTTGACAATCGCACTACCGCAATTTTCCCGGAGGCCGACATCACCTTATCCTCCACCGGGCAACGGCGAAGTGGTGGCACCTTCCTTGCCGATTTGAGCGCTGCCATGATCTTTTCGTCGCATGAAAGCCTCGCGTTGAAGTTCGAGGCCGGCACCAGTTTCCTCGCCGATGTGCCGATTTATCGGTCAAGCAAGCTTGGAACGGACCCCACGCAGAGCTACTTCCTGGCCGTCGGCCTCGAACATCGCTTCTGAGGAATGGCGTCACGGTCCAAAGGACGCCGATCTCCCGCTGACGCTCTCGCCGCCGCCTCCATCAGGTCGGGATGTTGGTGGCCTGACCGCTTCGGGAATAAAACGTCGGGTTGCGCAAGAATCGATCGTGCATCGTTACAATTCGCCCTGAAAAGTTACTGGACCGAAGCCGCGGATGTGGCGAAGATACGCCTGCAAATCAGCGAATTGATTTCAGTATCAATTTAGATCAGAGCTCGCTGCGAAAGCGAGCTCTGATTGGAGAAGGGAACCGGTTGAGTTCGCGGGCGGCTCTCGGGGAAACGTGCTGATCGGTATAGCCCAAGACATTCCAGGGCGGGCGCGACATTACCGCCAAGATGACTGCGCCATAGGTGGGACATTTCACCGCTGTCTTGAAGGGCCTGCTTGCTGACAGCGGGCCCTTTCTTTCTCTCCGGAGAGCTGCAACGGTTCGACGCAATTCGCTCTAATCATAGAGATAGTTCGGCAGCCACAGCGTCATGCCAGGCCAGATATACATGATGACCATGCAGAGGATGACGATCAGCATGTAGGGCATCATGCCCGCGAAAATCTGCTTCAGCGTGACGTGCGGCGGGGAAACGCCCTTGAGATAGTAGGCGGACATCGCGACCGGCGGCGACAGGAAGGCCGCCTGGAGGTTGACGAAGACGAGAACGCCCCAGACGATCGGATCGATGTCGAAGTGCCTGAGCATCGGCAGGAAGATCGGTACGAAGATGATGATGATTTCCGTCCATTCGAGCGGCCAGCCCAGGACGAAGATGATCGCCTGCGACAGGATCATGAACTGCAGCGGCGTGAGATCGAGGGCAAGCACCCATTGCTCGACCAGCGCCTGGCCACCGAGGATCGCGAAGACGGCAGAAAAGAGCGCCGAGCCGACGAAGAGCCAGCAGACCATCGCCGTTGTCTTCGCCGTCAGGAACACCGCTTCCTTGGTTCGCTTCCAGTTGAGCGTTCCGGCCTGCAACGCGAGCAAAAACGCCCCCGCCGACCCGACCGCGGCGGATTCCGTCGCGGTTGTGATGCCGAAGAGGATGACGGCAAGCACGAGGATGGTGAGGATGGCGAGCGGCATGACCGAGGAAGCCAGAAGCTTCACGACCTGGAGCCGCTCCGCAGTCATGTTGCGGTAATAGCGGACGAGCAGGATCAGCATGGCCACCGCCGCCAGCCCGAACCACAGGTAAAAGCTCGTAGCCGGGCCGTCGACGGCCGTCGGCCCGGCATCTGCCGAAGGTGCTCCGAGTTCCTCCAGACCCTCGGGCGCTTCGGCTTCAGCCCCCTCAGGATGGATGACCACATACCACCAAACGAGCGCCAGCGTGCACGCCGTCAACAGAAAGGGGACGAACGCCGCGCCCGCGTTCTTAATGAGCTTCCAATAAGTAAGCCGCCCTTCCTCCATCTCGATCGCCAGTGCCCGCCGCGGCGAGACCAGGGCGGCAAGAAGCCCGACCAACATGTTGCGCGAATAGAGCGCCTCGAAGCGCCTCATCCAGCCGGGTACCGGAACCCGCGTCTGTTCCTCAGGCAGGGCCGGCGCAATCTTCGGGTTGAGCGCCGCCCAGCCAAGAACATAGGCAAGATAGAGAAAAGCCAGGAAGAAGCCCGGGAACATCGTCGCGGCATAGAGTTTGACGACCGATTGCCCGGCGACCGCCGCATAGACGATGATCATCACCGAGGGCGGAATCAGGATGCCGAGCGTGCCGCCCGCGGTGATGACACCGGAGGCGAGCTTCACGTCGTAGCCGGCGCGCAACATGGGGTTCATGGCGATCACCCCCATCAGCACCACCACCGCGCCGACCAGACCGCTCGCGATGCCCCAGAAGGTGCAGATGATAAGCGTCGTCACCGCAAGCGATGCCGGCACGCGCCGGAAGGAGAGCTGGACGCTGTAGAACATCTTGTCGACGAGCGCGCCGCGCTCCATCACGTAGCCCATCAGCACGAAGAGCGGGATGGAGATCAGCACGTCGTTGGTCATGGCGCCGTAGGTGCGCTGGACCATCAGGTCGAAGACGCGATTGTCGATCCAGTGCTCGGTCGGGTTGTAGAAGGCGTAGAAACCGAACAGCATGCCGAGTCCCATCAGCGTAAAGGCCGTCGGGAAACCCATCATGATGACGACCACGATAAGACACAGCATTGTCAGCCCGAGAAAAGGGTCGCTCACGGTTCAGCCTCTCCCCCCATGCCGCGCTGCCGCGCCGCCCTTTCGATCTCCTGGGCGCGCTCGATGGCCGCTTCACGCGTTGCAGCGTCGATGTGTTCACTATGCGCAAGCTGTTCGGCAACGACGTCAAGCTCCTCGACGTCCTTAAGCCGCTGTGGCCACTCCCCCGTTCTGAGACAGACGACACAGCGGCCGATCTCCGCGAGCCCCTGCAGCATCACGAGCACGCCGGCGATCGGAATAACGGTTTTGAAGTAGTAGATCGGCGGCCCTTCCGCCGTAACGGTCGAGTGTTCGCCGATCCGCCAGGACAACGCTGCATAGGCGTAGCCGGCATAGATGAGGGCGGCGATGCCCGGCAGGAAGAACAAGACATATAGCAGCAGATCGAGCCCGGCCTGTGTGCGGGGCCTGAGCGAGCTATAGACGAAATCACCGCGCACGTGGGCGTTCTGCGCCAGCGCATAGGCGCCGGCCAGCATGAACAGCGTGCCGTACAGCATGTTGCTGGCGTCGAAGATCCAGGCGGTCGGCGCGTTCAGGAGGTAGCGCTTGAACACCTCCACGCAGACGAGCATCATCAGCCCGATGATCAGCCATGCGGCGGCCTTGCCGACCCAAACGCTGATCTCGTCGATCCTGATCAGAAAACGCTGAACGTCCACGCGCCCCCCCAGAATGCCTCATGCTCCGATCACGCGCCACCGGCATCGGCCCGGTGGCGCGTGAAAGGTGAGAATGTCAGAGCGACTTCGCCACTCCGTCCTTTCCGAAATAGTGGTCGAACGCCAGCCGCCGGCCGACGACGGTATCCTGTTCCCAACGAGTCGCACGCTCGGCAAAGGCGATCTGGGACTGGATGACCTCCTTGAACAGCGGGTTTTCCGCCGCCTTCTTCTTCACCACCTCGTCGTAGACCTCCAGCTGTCTCTTGAGGATCGCTTCCGGCGTCTTGTAGAACTTTACCTGGTCGGAGGTCTGCATCGCCACATAGTCCCGCGAGTAGCGGTCGATCGCCTTCCAATGCATGTCCTGGGAGGCGGCCTCCGCCGCGTTGGAGATGATCGCCTTCATCTGCTCCGGCAACTGGTCGTATCGCGCCTTGTGGAACAGGATCTCGAACTGCTCGGCATTCTGGTGATAGCTCTGCAGCATGCAGATCTTCGATACGTCCGGGAAACCGAGCACCCGGTCGGACGAGGCATTGTTGAACTCCGCCGCGTCGAGCAGCCCGCGATCGAGTGCGGCGACGATCTCGCCGCCCGGCAAGGCGTTGACGGCCGCGCCGAGCCCGGTGAAGACGTCGATCGAAATGCCGACCGTACGGAATTTGAGGCCCTGGATGTCCTCGGCCTTGGCAACCGGCTTCTTGAACCAGCCGAGCGGCTGTGTCGGCATCGGCCCGTAGAGGAACGAAACGACATTGGCGCCGATCGATTCATAGAGCTTGGCAAGCAGATCCTTGCCGCCGCCGTATTTGTGCCAGGCGAGCAGCATGTTGGCGTCCATGGCGAAGCCAGGCCCCGAGCCCCAGAGCGCCAGCGCCGACTGCTTGCCGTAGTGGTAGGCGACGACGCCGTGGCCGCCGTCGAGCGTCCCTTGAGACACCGCATCGAGCAGACCGAAGGCCGGCACGACTGCGCCCGCCGGCAGCACCTCGATCTTGAGGTCGCCGCCCGTCATATCGTTCACCTTCTTGGCGAAGTCGAGCGCGAATTCGTGAAAGATATCCTTCGATGGCCAGGTGCTTTGCCAGCGCATGTTGGTCGGCCCTTGCGCCTTGACGACGCTCGGCGCCGCGACTGCCGCTGCGCCCGCCATGGCAGCGCCGCTCAGGAATTGGCGACGCGACGTTTTCCCCCGGGTCCGGGTTCCTTGCTTCATGTCTTCCTCCCAGAGCCTGCGCAGGTTAGGAACAAAGTTTCCGCAGGCGATTCAAAGTTCTAAGAGGCTGCGCGCCCACTGCGAGGCGTCGGGCCCCAGTCGTTTCGAGCTGATTGAAGAATACTCCCGAATGCTGCCCCACGCAAAGATTGCAGGAACAAGGCGGGAACGCTGCTGTTTGGTGGGTTGACGAGGAATATTGCGAAGCGGCCGCGCATCTAACGCCGAGCGGCACAAAACATTCGGAGGGCATCCGATGAAGACCGGCTTCCCGCGTAATTCAGTCATTTTCATCCTCGTAAGCGTGCTCCTTGCCGGCTGCGGCAGCGTCTCCGCGCAACGGACGGGCGCAATTGCCGGGACGGGCGGCTACGGCCCGAACCCCACGCTGCCGAAGCCGAGACCGACGCTGATCCCGACCATCAGGATTGCCGAGGCGAAGGGCTGGCCGGGAGGTGCGACGCCGAAGCCGGCGAAGGGGCTGAAGGTGAATGCCTTTGCATCCGGCCTCGACCACCCGCGCTGGCTGCATGTGTTGCCGAACGGCGACGTACTGGTCGCCGAAAGCAATGCCCCGGAAAAGAAGGATAGCGGCTTCAGCCTTCGCAAGCTGGTGATGGACGCCGCGATGAAGCGCGCCGGTGCCGCGACGAAGAGCGCCAATCGCATCACCCTGCTGCGCGACACGGATGGCGACGGCGTCGCCGACCTGCGCCGTACATTTCTCGCGGGACTGAATTCGCCCTTCGGCATGACGCTGTCGAACGGCAGACTTTACGTTGCCAACACCGATGCGCTGGTCGCCTTCCCCTATAGGAGCGGCCGGACCCGGATCACCGCAAGACCGGAGAAAGTCGTCGATCTGCCCGCGGGAGATCTGAATCACCATTGGACCAAGGACGTCATTGCCAGCGCCGACGGTCGCAAGCTCTACGTTACGGTGGGCTCCAATAGCAATGTCGGGGAGAACGGCATGGCGGCGGAGAGAAACCGCGCAGCCGTGCTCGAGGTCGATCGGGCAAGCCGTCGCACCCGGGTCTTCGCCTCGGGGCTGCGCAACCCGAACGGCCTCTCCTGGAACCCTGAAAGCGGCGAGCTCTGGGTGGCCGTCAACGAGCGGGACGAGATTGGTGACGATCTCGTCCCTGACTACATGACCTCCGTCCGCGCCGGCGGTTTCTACGGCTGGCCCTACAGCTATTTCGGCCAGAACGTCGATGAACGTGTCAAGCCGCAGCGTCCCGACCTCGTCGCACGGGCGATCAAACCCGATTACGCGCTCGGTTCGCACACCGCCTCGCTGGGGCTGACATTCTCCAAGGGCGCCTCACTGGGCCTGGGCTATCGCAACGGCGCTTTCGTGGGCCAGCACGGCTCCTGGAACCGAAGCGTCTACAGCGGTTACAAGGTCGTCTTCGTCCCCTTCCGCAATGGCGAACCCAACGGGCCGCCAAGAGACGTCCTCACCGGCTTTATCGGCCGTGACAACAAGGCCATGGGCCGGCCGGTCGGCGTAGCAATCGACAGGACGGGTGCCCTGCTCGTTGCCGACGACGTCGGCAACATCATCTGGCGGGTTAGCCGCCGCGGGAAATGACACCGAGCGGTCGGAGACTCGGTCATGTCTGAGGCTCGGCTGCCGCCCGCCATGCTTTTGAGGGTGCCGATACCACTTCACAGGCACTCGTGCGGTTGCTAGGCTCCGCCCGTGGAAAAAGAACTAAAGCGGCGAATTCGCCGATATCCCGCGGCTCGGAATCGATCGCACCCATGATTTGGATTCGTGAAAGCCCATCACCGCACCAGGTCCGGGAGATTGCCGCATGAGGCGGCTGGCAGCCATCCTGGATGCAGATGTCGTCGGTTACAGCCGTTTGATGGGGCTCGACGAGGCTGGGACCTTCAAAGCGCTGAAGGCCTGTCGCAGCACGCTGATCCTCCCGACGATCGCCGCGCATAGAGGTCGGATCGTTAAGCAGACGGGAGACGGATTGCTGGCGGAGTTCGCGAGCGTTGTGGACGCCGTCGGCTGCGCGATGGCGGTTCAGGAGATGATGCTGCAGTACAACCAAAAGGTCGACGTCCAGCGTTTGGAATTGCGTATCGGCATCCACCTTGGCGATATCATCGTCGAGGACGACGACATTCATGGCGACGGCGTCACCGTCGCAACGCGCCTCCAGGAAATTGCTTCGCCCGGGGGAATTTGCGTTTCACAGCAGGTCCGTGATCAGGTCGCGTCCAAACTTGATTTCCCGGCCATCGACTTCGGCAAGCGGAAACTCAGCGACATGCACCGTCCCATTCGCATCTGGCGGTGGCAGCCGGGTGAAGCGCCTGAGCCCGCCCCAGCCGCACCGCCACCGGATGAACGGCCGGTACCGGACAACAAGCGCCCCTCGATCGCCGTCCTGCCCTTCACCAACCTCTCGAGCGTCGGCGAGCAGGAGCATTTTTCGGATGGCTTCACGGAAGAACTGATCGCCACGCTGGCCCGCTGCCGCTGGCTGCGGGTCGTCGCCCGCAATTCGTCCTTTACCTACAAGGGCAAGTCCGTCGACGTCAGGAAGGTGGCCGAGGACCTCGGCGTCAAATACGTCATCGAGGGCAGCGTTCGCCGGTCAGGAGACCGAATCCGCATCACCGCCCAATTGCTGGGCGGCGAAAGCGGCATGCTGCTCTGGGCGGAGCGCTATGACCGGACGCTCGACGACATTTTCGTCCTCCAGGACGAGATTGCCGGCCAGATCACCGGCACCGTCGAGCCGGAACTCGGGATGATCGAGTTCGCGGCGCTGCGCGGACATACCGCCGCCGACATGGATGCCTGGAACATCTACCTGAAGGGCCTCTGGCACCTTTACAAGTTCAACCTCGACGACCTGAAGATTGCCAGGCAGCTCTTCGAGCGTGCCGTCGCCCTCGAGCCCACTTTCGCCCAGGCCAATGCGCGGCTCGCCTATGTCCATATCCAGCTTGGCTGGTATGGGCCGCTGGAGGAACGGGCCGAGCGGATCGGCGATGCCACCCGGCTCGCCGAGCGGGCAATCGCCCTCGACAGCCGCGAGCCCGCAGCGCATCTGGCGCTCGGCCGGGCACTGGCGCTCGGCGGTGAGCCGGAGCGCGGCATCGACCATCTGCGCAACGCGCTCCGGCTCGACGCGAGCTTCGCCCAGGGCCATTTCGCCCTCGGCCAGGCGCTATGCTATGTCGAACATCCGGAGGAAGGCATCGCCGCGATCAACGAGGCATTCCGGTTGAGCCCGCGCGATCCGCATCTCTGGACCTTCCACAACATGCTGGCGATCGCCCATTACCAATCGGGCCGGCTGGCGGAAGCAGCCGCCGCCGCCCGCGCCTCACTGCGCCAGGAAAACGTCACCTTCTGGCCGGCCATGGTGCTGGCAGCCGCCCTCGGCGCCGAGGGAGCAAGCGTCGAAGCGCGTGAAGCGGTCGCCGCCCTTCTTTGCCGCCGTCCGGACATGACAATAGAAAAGGCGCGCGCCGAATTCTATTTCGGCAACGTGCCGGCCATGTCGGTGGACTTCATCGATCGTTTCGTAAACGATCTGCACCGCGCCGGTCTGCCGGAATGATCTTCAGCAAGGCCCGTCATCCGGCCTGCCGGTCTCCTTCTCCCCGCCTGCGGGGAGAAGGCTAGTCCTCGGGTTAAACCCGAGGAGAGGGGCAAATCCACGCCGCTTCCAAACCGGCTCCTGGGATAGCGCTACTGCAGCGTGCGAGTCGGCGTGGTAGCTCCCGCCTGACCGTTCATCGCCTCGGGCGCCGCAGCCTCGGTGCCGCGGCCACTGTCAAGGCCGGTTGCAACGACCGAGACGCGGAACGTGCCGTCCAGGGTGCGGTCGAAGATCGCGCCGACGACGATGTCGGCCTCGTCGTAGACTTCCTCGCGGATACGGGTTGCCGCCTCGTCCACCTCGAAAAGCGTCATGTCCATGCCGCCGGAGATCGAGACCAGCACGCCCCTGGCACCGCGCATCGAGACCTCGTCGAGCAGCGGGTTGGCGATCGCCGCCTCCGCCGCCATCATCGCCCGGCCCTCGCCGGCCGCCTCGCCGGTGCCCATCATGGCGCGGCCCATGCCCTTCATCACCGTCTTCACGTCGGCAAAGTCGAGGTTCATCAGGCCTTCCTTGACGATGAGATCGGTGATGCAGCTGACGCCGGAATAGAGCACCCGGTCGGCGATCATGAAGGCATCGGCAAAGGTGGTCTTGGCATCGGCGATGCGGAAAAGGTTCTGGTTGGGGATGACGATCACCGTGTCGGCGCTTTCGCGCAGCCGCTCGATGCCCAACTCCGCCGTCTGCATGCGCCGCTTGCCCTCGAAGCTGAAGGGCTTGGTGACGACCGCGACCGTCAGGATGCCGGCCCGCCGCGCCGCCTCGGCGATGACCGGCGCTGCCCCGGTGCCGGTGCCGCCGCCCATGCCGGCGGTGACGAAGCACATATGCGTGCCGCCGAGATGATCCATGATTTCGTCGATCGATTCCTGTGCGGCCGCATTGCCGATATCCGGCAGCGAACCGGCGCCGAGACCTTCGGTAATGGCCGCGCCGAGCTGGATCCGCCGCGCCGCCTTCGACATGGCCAGCGCCTGCGCATCCGTATTGGCGGCGATGAAGTCCACGCCCTGCAGGTCTTCGGTGATCATGTTGTTGATCGCATTGCCGCCGCCGCCACCGACGCCGATGACAGTGATTTTTGGGCGCATCTCGGTGATGATCGGCTTCTTGTACTCTGTCATGGCTCTTCTCCTTGGGCAGTTTCCCGGCCGTCGAAAGCTGCCCGTGCCCCGGGAAACGCGATCGAATGCTGTGCGGCGCGAATCACGAGCCTCCATTCTAGGAATTCAAAAAGGCCAGGGAGAAGGCAAGAGGGGCAAAATCAAGGCAAGTCCACAGCTACCTGTGCCATGGGCGAATTGGTATGCGGATTGATAGCAAGAGTTGCAGGCTCCGACGTCCGTCTCCGTCGCTGCGGCACGAATCCGAAAACCAATCCTGCGAGAAGGAACAGGAGGCTTCCCCGCACGTTCCAATACGTTCCCATCGAATGAGGAGTGGCTGCAATGGGTGTCGAACAAGCCCCGACGGCAAAGGGCAAGAAATCCGCTGGCGGCTTGCACAAGAGTGCCGCGAAAGAAGAGAAGAAAGTGGAAGCGCAAAAGGGATCCGATCTCGCCAAAGGCGCCGATCGGTTCGAGGAGCGTTCCAAGAGCTCGGACGGCAGGAGCGCCGGCACGAAGCAGAAGCCGAAACGCTAAGCGCTCGTTCCCGCCCTTCCAGTGAGACCGGCAACGCCCGTCGCCGCCGCTGCCTCAGTCCTTCTCGGACGCCGGCGCGGTGTAGCGGCGGCGGACGGCGTCGGCGAGCCTTTTCCGGCTCTCGGCGGGCGAAAGGGAGCGATCCTCTTCGATCCCTGCGGCCTCCTCAGCCAAGTCGGGATCGCCGATGCGCTCGCTGAACCATTTCGAATAGTCGCCGGCCCGCAGATGGTGCTCCCAGGTCTCGTCGTCGATCCCCTCGGCAATCTGCAGGAAGATGATCAGATTGTGGGCGCGCAGGTTCATCTTGTTCGCCGGGCCGCGGAAATAGAAGCTCGCGTCCTCGCCGAGATGACCTTCGGCATATTTCCGCGTATGGCGCTTTCGGACCTGCTTCGGCTTTTCCGCTCGGATGCGCTGAACCGGCGCGCCCGGCGCGCGCCGCCAGAAAAGCACCTCGTCGTCTTCGGGGAGTTGATCGAGGCCCAAAGGCGGCGCCTCGCCGACGGCGTCGCAAAAGGTCTCGATCACCTCGCGCGCCTTGGGACCGAGGGCGACCACCGCCGTCACCGACGCCAGCGCCCTTGGCGAGACCGCGTCCGGATGCACGGTGATCATGATCGTTCCCGAGATGTCGTCCGAAAGTGCCAGCGACGCACTGTCGCGGGACGCCGGCATGAGGTGATGGGCCTCGTCGACGATCAGCCAGTGGGGTCTGCCGGTCCGGGCGCGAAGCGCCGACAGGCCCGGCATCAGCTTGGCGAAGAAGGACGGCCGCTCCTTGAGTTCGAAGCCAAGCGCACTGACCACGACGTTGTCGTCCGGATTGGCGAGGATTTCGAGCACCTGACTGTCCGTCGGCGTGGTCGAACCGTTGCCCACGGTCACGGCGCCTTCGAGATCCTCGTAGTCGCCTTCCGGGTCGAAAACGCAGAACTGGAAGCGCCGCTCGCGCAAACGCTCCGAAAGAGCCGTTGCCAATGTCGATTTGCCGATGCCGGAGCTTCCGGCGATCAGCAAGACATCAGGCGGTCCGATCGCCACCGGCCCGTTCTGGTCCTCGCCGACCGGAACCTGGTGGCGCGCATTGGCACATGAGGCATAATCGCGCTCGATGATCTTGGCGATCAGTTCCTCGACGCCCTCGCCCCGCGCGCCATCCAGCACAAAATCGGCAGTATCCTTGAGTGCCGGCAGGGCGTTCGCGACCGCCGCGCCGCAGCCGCACATTCTGAGCAGCGCGTGGTCGTTCTCCGCATCGCCAACGGCCACGACATTAAGGAAGGAGAACTGCATCTCCTTCAGCGCCGCCTTCAGCCCCGTCGCCTTGTTGACGCCGGTTGGAAGTATCATCACCGCGCCCTTGTTGAAGATAATCTCAAGTTCGAGGCCGAGTTCATTGATCGCTTCCAGAGCTGCGGCCTGGTGCGGCTCCCAGGTGGCGACGATCGAGCGCCCGACCGATATGTTGTCGACCCCCTTCTGCCGCAGACGTTCGACGAATTCCGGTGGCGGCGCCGGTGCGACCGGCTTCTCCTCTTCGGTATCGGGCGAATAGAGCAAGGCGCCATTCTCGACCACCACCTTGTCGAACAGATCCAGATGGGAGAAGACCCGCTTTAGGTCCGGGAGCTCGCGCCCGGTGACGAGCAGCAGCTTGCGGCCCGTTTCCTTCAATCTTTTCAGAGCTTCCAGCGTCTCCGGCCGAACCGCACCGTATTCGGCCAGAGTGCCATCGTAGTCCGTCGCAAGGGCCATGAAATACATGCGCGCGCCGCCTCCGTTGCCGCCATCTTCCCCGGCATCGTCATTGCCGTGCTGACAGGGAACGTGCGAGCCTCATGCAGGTTCCCGCAGCGCGCGCGGCATCCGATCTGAACCATCTGTTCGGGGCGAACCGGCACCTTGTCAGTTTTACCCGGATGCGGTCCGACCTCCCGTTCCGCCCTCAGGCGTTCCAGCTCGGCCGGGTCCTCACACGCTCGTTCCAGCGCTGCACGTTCTGAAGCGAGTGCGGGATTTCCATGCCGAAGACCTCGCCCAACCAGCCGCACACGCCGGCGGTAATGTCGGCGATCGAGAAGCTGTCGCCGGCGAGGAATGGCCGCCCGTCGGCGAGCTCGCGGTCGAGCCAGGCCCACTTCTTCGGCACCGCCTGCCGCTCGGTCTCGGCGAAGGCCGGAAACTGCGTCAGGCGATCCTTGAAGAAGGCATCGGAGTGGACCGCGACATTGCCGATCGTGGCGAAGATTACCAGTTCCGCCCGTCTGTTCCACATCTCTACCTTGGCGCGGCTGACGGCGTCCGATCCGAAAAGCTGCGGCTCCGGGTGGGTCTCCTCGAAATAGCGGCAGATCGCGACGCTTTCGGTAATGACCGTGCCGTCGTCGAGCTCCAGCACCGGAATCTGGCCGAGCGAATTGAGTTTGAGGAATTCCGGCGCCCTGTGCTCGCCCTTGGCGAAGTCGACCTCCACCATCGGCACTTCGAGGTCCTTTTCTTTCAGGAAGATGCGCACCCGATAGGAGTTCGGTCCCATGCCCTGATAGAGCTTCATTGTCTCCTCCCTTGCTTCCCGCAGGCCTTTGCCTGCAAAAATCATGGCACAACTGATTGCAGTTTACAACTGGTTTTGTAGTTGATAAATTTGGTGCCGCCTGGCCGACCCCCGCGCCTGCGGAATTCGTATACTCCCCGTCATCCTCGAGCTTGACCCGAGGATCCATAATCAACCAATCGTCTCTGACGCGTTGTTGCACGGCTGCGCTTGGATCCTCGGGTCAAGCCCGAGGATGACCGAGGGAGAGTTGAACCGCGGCAACTCTATGGCTACAAACGCCAGCCGCCGCTCACGACGAGGGGCATCAGCTCGCCCTCTGCCATCGCCGCACTGCTATAGGCCTTCAGCCCCTGCCCGTCGGGCAGCGAGAGACTGAGCGCAAAGCGCTCCCCCTCGAACACGCATGAGACGACCCGCATCGGAATGCCGTCGGTGCCGCGGTGGACGTGCTCCGGCCGCACCAGCACGTCGGCAACTGGCCCCTTGTCGCCGGACGTCGTGCCGCTTGCGACACCAAACGCCGCCCGCAAGATCGGCCAGCCGAGCTGCCTTTCGCCGTTCTCCGGCAAGCTTAGCCGCAGAATGCTGCCGCGGCCGATCAGCCCGCCGACCACCGGGCCCTGCGGCCGGGCATAGATCTCCGCCGGCGGAGCCACCTGCAGGAGCCGACCTTCCGACATCACCGCCACTTCGGTCGCCAGCGCCATCGCCTCCGCCTGGTCGTGGGTGACATAGACCATCGTCGCGCCGGAGCGCTCGTGAAAGGCGCGGAAGGTCTCCTCCATCGCCTTCCTCAGATGCTGGTCGAGATTGGCGAGCGGCTCGTCGAGCAGCACCACGTCCGGCTGGGTGACGAGGCAGCGGGCGAGCGCCACCCGCTGGCGCTGGCCGCCGGAAAGTTCGGTCGGTCGCCGTTCGGCAAACTCGGTGAGTTTGACCAGCGACAGCGCCTCGCGGACAAGCTTGCGCCAGGTCGCACCAGATACGCCGCGCACCTTCAGGGGATAGCCGACATTCTCCGCGACGGTCATGTGCGGCCAGAGCGCATAGGACTGGAACACCATCGCCATGTTGCGCTTTTCCGGCGGCAGCGCGCGCTCGGCGTCCGAAAGCCGCCGTTCGCCATAGGAGATCGAGCCGTCCGTCGGCTGCTCGAAGCCGGCGATCATCCGCAGCACCGTCGTCTTGCCGCAGCCCGAGGGGCCGAGGAGCGCGAGGAAGGCCTGCCGGCGCAGCGTCAGCGAGACGTCCGCCACCGCCGGCCGGCCGCCTCCGAAATCCTTAGTGAGATGATTGAGGATCAGTTGCGCCACGGCAGCACGCCCTCCGGCAGGTACTTTGCAAAAAACTCCAGCGCCGCCATCAGCGCGATGACCAGCACGACGACGAGCACCGAGAGCGCCGAGGCGAGATCGGACGAGCCGCTGTCGTCGAGATTGAAGATCGCGACGCCGAGCGTCTGCGTACCCGCCGACCAGAGCAGCGCCGAGACCGTCAACTCGTTCGCCGCGATGAGGAAGACGAGGATGATGGAGGCCCCCGCCGCCGGCGCAATCAGCGGCAGCAGCACGTCGCGCATGCGGCGGGAAAAACCCGCCCCGGCAAGCCGCGCCGCCTCCTCGAGCGGGGGGTCCATCTGCAGAAACGCGCTCATGACAGGCTTCAGGCTGACAGCGAGGAAGGAGGAGAAATAGGCAACGAGAATGATCCAGATCGTGCCGTAGAGCGAGATGCCGACGACCGGCAGGGGTGCGGCGAAGGTGAGGATGAAGGCGACGGCGAGCACGATGCCGGGCAGCGCATAGGGAACCTCGATCAGGATAGCGATGAGATTGGCGAGCGCACCTTTGCGGCTGACCAGCAGATAGGCGGCTGGCACCGTAACGGTGAGCAGCCCGAGTGCCGCGGCGGAGGCGAGGAACAGCGAATTCTTGAGCGCCGTCAGCGTGATCGACTGGCGGAAGAGGATTTCGCCATAGGCACTGAAGGAAATCGTCTCGAAATTGAGCGGCACGCCATAGGCCGGCACCAGCGAGCTTGCGACGAGCGCCAGCAAGGGCGCGACGAGCACCAGCGCCAGCAGCGCCCAGACCAGCGCCTCGAGCGCAATGCGCCAGCGCCCGAGCGCGAAGGCGGCGCGCGCGCTGGAATGGCCGATAAGGCGATAGTCGCGGCCGGCAAGGGCGCGTTGCTGCACGAGCAGCCCGGCGGCGGAGATCGCCGCGATCAGCGTCGAGATCAGCGCGATCTCGCCGAAGGTGGCGGCGCCGAAACTCGCCAGCCGGCTGAAGATCAGGGTCGGCAGCGTCTCGATACCGGCGGGAATGCCGAGAATCGCGGGAATGCCGAAATTGCCGATGCCGGAGACGAAGGCGATCGCTCCGCCGGCGATCAGCCCCGGAGTGGCCAGCGGCAGCACGATATCGCGGAAGACGCGGAACGGTCCGGCGCCCGCAAGCCGCGCCGCCTCGATGCCGTCGCGGGGGCTTGCCGCAAGCCCGGCCTTGAACGCCAGGAAGACGAGCGGCGCATGCTGCACGCCCAAAAGAAGAGCGATGCCGGAAAGCGAATAGAGCGGCTGCTGCGGGCTGCCGAGCGGCGGCGCCAGCCCCAGCGTCTTCAGAAGCGGGCTCGCCGGCCCGGACATCTCCACCCAGGCAAGCGCCGTCACCTGCGGCGGGATCATCATCGGCAGCATGAAGGCGAAGCTTAAGATCAGCTTGCCCCTGATGTCGGTGAGCGCCACCGCGAAAGCGAAGAGCGAACCGAGGAGGAGCGAGACGACCATGCCGCCGGTGGCGGTGATGAGCGTGTTGCGGAGCGCCGCGAAGGTCGCCGGCTCGAAGATCAGCCGCGCCGCCTCCCCGTCAACAAGCCCACTCACCCCCGCCCCGGCGAGGCGGGCAAGCGGCAGCACCGAGAGCAAGAGCACGGCACAGAGCACGAAGGCCAGCAGCCAGCCCGGCTCGTCGGACGACACTCGCCGTTTTCGCGCGCGGAAGGCGAACCACCGCCCTCCCCGATCGGCATGCGACGCCAGCTTCGCCCCGGGGGATTGTTCTTCCGTAACGTAAGGCACCGCCGGCAGCTCGACGCCGCGCAACGCGCGCGTGAGTTCGCCGGGCAGTTTTGCGGGAGTCGTTTGGGGAGGCCGGCTTTCTGCCGCCTCCCCGCCGCCGAAGAGAAACCGCAATGGGCCGGAGCGCCGCGCCCTCGACAGCACGCGTCGAGGCGGCTCCAGCAACTTGAAGCCGGAGCCGCCTTCCGCGTCGGGTTCCACCGGAGCGCTCGCGCGCCGGCCGCGGGCGATCTCGTCCGCTCGCGTCATCAGGCGATCAGTTCATGCCGAAAATGCCGGAGAAGGTTTTCAGGTCCGTTTCGGAATTCTTGACCGCCGCGGCGGCATCGAGCGGCAGCAGCTTGATCGTCTCGCGGGCCGGATAGCCTTCCGGCAGCGCCACGCCGTTGCGGGCCGGGATATAGCCCATCTTTGCCGCAACCTTCTGGCCTTCCTCCGAGATCAGGAAGTCGACGAATTTCTTCGCGGCATCGACATTCTTCGCAGACTTCAAAATGCCGACCGGCTCGGTGACGGCGGAAACGCCATCGGCCGGGAAGACGAATTCCACCGGCGCGCCCTTGGCCTTCTCGCGGATCGCCATGAAATCGACGAGCATGCCATAGGCCTTCTCGCCGGTCGCGACCGCCTTCAGCACGCCGCCATTGCCGCCGGCGGCCGTCGCGCCGTTTTCGGCGAGTGCCTTGTAATAGTCCCAGCCGAGGCCGGGTATGCCGGCGAGCGTCTCGGCATGGATCAGCGCCGCGCCGGAGGTGAGCGGGCTCGGCATGGTGACGAGGCCCTTCGCCTCAGCCTTGGCCAGATCCTGCCAGCCTTCCGGCTTCATCTGGGCGGCGGTGTTGTAGACGATGCCGGTGGTGATCATCTTGGTCGAGTAATAGGCGCCGTCCGCATCATAGAGCGCCGCATCATAGCCCGCCGCCTCCGGCGACTTGTGCGGCAGCAGATGCCCGCCCTCCTTCAGCCGCTGCATCGTCACAGTGTCGGCGATCAGAAGCACATCCGCCACCGGATTGCCCGCCTCGATCTCGGCCATCAGCTTGGCCATGATCTTCGTCGTCCCCTCGCGCACCCACTCGACCTCGACGCCCGGGTTCGCCGCCTTGAACGCATCCACCGTCGCCTGCGCATCCTCGTTTGGCTGGCTGGTGTAGAGGATCAGGTTCTCGGCGTAAGCGGCGGTGGAGAGAAGGCCGGCAACGGCTGCGGCGGCAACGGCGGAGAAAAGCGTTTTCATGGGGGGGCCTCGGTGGGAGAAAGATGGCGCCGAGGGATAGAGCGGGTGTTTTACAGGGGTGTGACAGGGGGAAGAGAGTGCGAATCAGCTTCGCGCCAATTGCGGTCGTCACGACGCGCATAATTAAACGACCGAAATGGGGCCGGTGGCGGTCTGTCCGCTCTTGGTTACCGCTTCTCGAAAGCAGACATCGGCGTGCGGTGCGTCGACGGCTCATTTGTGGCGGCAAGCGGTGACCAAATAGTCAGAGCCAGCGGCGAACCTCGGCCTTGTAGCGGCGGTAGTCGTCGCCGAACTTCGCTTCGAGATAGCGCTCCTCGCGGGCAATCACCTGCGTCTGGATCGCGATCAGCACCAACGGGAGCAAGGCGAAGGCGATCGGCCCGTCGAAGCCGATCGCAAGCCCGGCATAGATAAGCGCCATGCCGAGATACATGGGATTGCGGGTCCACCGATAAGGACCGGTCGTTGCGATGAGGGTCGTTGGCTGCGACGGCGGAATGTTGGTGCCCAGCCGTCGGAACAGCCCCGCCGCCAAAAGCATCATCGCCGCGCCGGCAACGAACAGCAGCGCGCCCGTCGCGACCAGCAACCGCCAGTCGATGCCGAAAGAGCGCAGGGTGACGAACCGCTCCGCCGCCAGCCCCAACAGCAGCGCTCCCAGATAGACGAAGGGCGGAGGGAAGCGCACACCCGCGCTGTCCGGTTCGACGGCCATGCTCATCTCCAATCTGTGCTCTCAAACCAGCATCGACTGCTGGGCGAAGATACCCGCCATCGCGCCTTGCCATGATGCCGTGGTGACCGAGGCCATGAGGGGGTTGGCGAGGTCGCCGGCGGCGTAGATGCCGGGCATGCTGGTTTCGCGGCGCTCGTCGACCTTGAGGACGATGCCGAGGGGCGTATCGACCGTGGCGAGACCCAGTGATTCATGCAGGCTTGCGGACGGCTTGTTGCGCGGATGCGCGAACAGGATATCGACGGCGACATCGGGGCCGACATTGAGCTTGAGGGTGAGGTTATGGCCCCCATGACGGGTGATTTCAGTGATCCGGCCGTCGACGATGGGTGTGTTGCGACGCTCCAGATCGGCCCGGGTATCGGGCGGAATGTCGTGACCATCGGCGAAGACCGTCAACCTGTCGGTCCAATCGTGGAACAGCCTGACCTGGTTGTGTGACTGCGGGCCGGACCAGACGAGGCCCCAATGTTGGCCTGCGACTTCAAAGCCGTCGCAATAGGGACAGGGCACGATGGACGTGCCCCAGCTTTCGGCAAAGCCCGGCACATCGGGCATCTGGTCGGTGATGCCATAGCTCAGGATCAGGCGGCGCGCCGCAAGGCGTTCGCCACCGCCAGTGACGACAGAGAAATCGTCGAGAGCGCCGGAAACGCTGTCGGCCCGGGCATTGACCAAATTGATCGCAGGATAACGCGCCAACTGCCGCCGCGCCTCGGCCAGGATATCCGGCGGTGGCTTGTGATCGTGGCCGAGCAGGCCATGCGAGTGGCCGGCGAAGCGGTTGCGCGGCAGGCCTGTATCGAGAACGGTGACCTTCCGACGGGCACGGCCGAGCTGCAGGGCGGCGGCGAGACCGGCAAAGCTGCCGCCGACGATGATGACGTCATCCATGGTGATGGGCTCCGTATTGCGGATGGAGGGACTTAGGCTGTGCCTGGCGCGCAATATCGTCCAGCGATGCGCATTGGATATCGCCTTGCGGCCAAGGCAAACCTGATCTGGAGGACACGATAAAATCACCTCTTGGAATTTCCGATACTGCGTAGTATCGTAATTCACGAATAACGATACTGTCAAGGACTGTAATTATCGTGAGCGAAAATAGTCGAGGCAGGAGAGGCCGGCCCGCCAATGAGGCGCTCGGCCAAACGATAGTCGACGCCGCGGGCGAACTCTTTGCGGAATTGGGCTTTCAAGCGACGACATTGGACAAGGTCGCCCAGCGAGCGAAGATATCCAAGCTCAGCATCTACAGGCACTTCGAGAACAAAGAGGCGCTGTTTGGAGCGGCCTTTGCGGCCCGCTGCCAGCAGTTAATACCACAGGCCCTTTTTGAAGGCGTCGACGGCTCGGCCGAAGATCAGCTCATGGCGGTGGGATCATCGCTGCTTCGCACGCTGTTGCGCCCGGACGTCCGCAACGTCGAAGCCATGGTCATGGCCGACACGCCGAACCAAAAGTCGTTGAGCAAGGTCCATTACGAAGCCGGCCCCGCCCATATCACCGCCCAAATCGAGGCCCTGTTGCGTCAGTTGGACGCGAAGGCGGCTTTGAACGTGCCCGATCCTCTCCGGTCCGCCCGCTTGTTTGCCGCACTTTTCAAAGGCTCCGATCTCCTGATTGTCGCACGCTTCGATGAGGCGAGAGCAGAGGACGATAACGAGATCGAATCCTATTGCCGGTCGGCCGTCGCCATGTTCATCGCCGCGCACGGTGGCAGCGACCACGCGGGCGGATAGCCTAGACGAGGCCGCGAAGGAGTACTTGATATTTTGGATGCCCGCATTGACATCAACGCCTTGGGCGGTGTTCCAGGACCTGTGACAGGCGGCGTAACCGCTACCACCCCATTCGAGGCCTTAGTGCCGGCTTAGCAGACCGTCAGCTTTCGGGAAGCTGCAACGGTGGTCTGAATGGCGGAAATGGGGCGCAAAGCAGTCGTTCGCCAAGTGTGGCAAGAACGACTGGAACGGGCCGGAGGCGAACGAGAAGGCCCTTGTTGCGGGCAACCCATCTTCCCGCCGCCCCACCCTCGCGTACACTTCCCCTCGCCGCCTGATCCCGTTCTCACCCGGACTGCCGCGATCACCCGGCCATGCCGGCCCGTGGCGTGGGCGAACGGCGGCGGGGAGAGCCGCCATGGACGATGCGCAATCTCCAGTCAAAGCCGAGCCTGCCAGCGCGCCGGCGTCGATCGAGCCGCGGGTCACCGAGTTCCTGCGGCTCGCGTGCTGGCGCTGTTCGCCTATTGGTCGTTCACGCTTGTCGCCCCCTTCGCGATCATCGCCATGTGGGCCGGCATTCTCGCCGTCGCGCTCTACCCGCTTTTCAGGGCGCTCACAGCCCTCTTGGGCGGCCGCCCTCGCCTTGCGGCGGCGGTGATCACGCTTATCGCTTTAGCGGTGATCGCCGGCCCACTGGCGGCGATCGCCATGAGCTTCGCCGAAGCCATCCAGGCGCTTCTCGGAAAATTGGCAACCGGTATCCTTGCCGTGCCGGCCCCGCCGGATTCGGTGCGTGACTGGCCGCTGATCGGCAACTGGCTCCATACCGCCTGGGCCCAGGCCCCCGGCAATCTCGAAGCGACGCTGCAGCGGCTCGCGCCGTCGCTGCTGCAGGCGGGCGGCACGGTGCTTGGCAAGCTCGCCGGCATCGGCGTCGATCTTGCGGCCGCGACGATCCGCAATGTCGCGCGCGGCGTGATCGCCGGGCTTGCCTTCTCGCTCTTCGGCATTCCCGCGGCAAGCGTGCTCGCCTTCGCTGTCCTCATATTCTGCATCATACAAATCGGCCCGGCCCCGATCCTCCTGCCGGTCGCCGTCTGGCCTGGATGGCGATGGAAACCCGCGCCGCCCTCGGCCTGACGCTGATCCTCGTCCTGATCAGGCTGATCGACAACATCCTGAAGCCGCTGCTCGTCGCCCGCGGGCTCAGGACGCCGATGCTTGTCATCCTCGCCGGCGTGATCGGCGGCCGCCTCCTAAGGCGGCGCGGTTAGCGCACCGCCTCCACCACATGCGCCCGGATCCGGCGCTCGATCATCCCGTTCCCGAACCGCTTCGCCAGCGCCTCTGCCACGGCCTGCGACACCGCCGCCAGCGCTGAAGCGTCGCGCTCCTCGATCTCGCTGCGGACGGGCGTTCCCTGGCAGATGGCCATCGCCGCGTCGGAAGCGGACACGGGGCCGTTCGTCTTCTCGAGCGTTTCGAGTATGATGTCGTGAAAGCCGGCAGCCTCGAGGTCGGCGCGGATAATTTCCGGATCCCCGTAACCGTGTGGCACGCGGCGCATGAAGCTCGGCGGGTTCTCTGGAAAGCGCGCCTTCAGCGCCTCCAATATCGCGTGCGCAACCTCGTTTGCCTCGATCCGATCCCACACGTTGAAGAGGAAGCGCCCGCCGGGCTTCAGCACGCGCCGCGCCTCGCGGTAGGCTTCCACCCGGTCGGGGAAGAACATCACGCCGAATTGGCACAGGACGACATCGAAGCTCTCGTCGTCGAGGGGCAACGCCATGGCATCCGCCTGCTGCCAGATGATCCGCTCGTCATCACCTAGCTTGGTGTGCGCGACGTCCAGCATCGGCTGGTTTAGATCGGTCGCGACGAGTTGCGCCTCGACATCGAGCCTCGGCGCCAGCGCCCGGGTGACGACGCCGGTGCCGGCGGCGATTTCCAGCACGTCGAGAGGTTTCAGCCGCGCCGCCCGCTCGGCAAGGTCGACCGCATAGGGCTCGAAGAGCAGCGGCACCATCAGCCGCTCGTAGAGCTCGGGTATCGCACCGGCAAAGAGCTTGTCCTTATCTGCCATGAGTCCCTCCCGCCTCGGCCGGCCTAATCACGGGCCGGCGCGAAAACATCATACGCTCTTGCGCCATTTCCGCGAAGCCGCCTGGCGCAGACAACCAGAAGCTCGAACGAATTAGAGCCCTGCCGGCCGGTCTTGCACACTCGCCGCAGCTTCACGTAGCGTCAAAGCGGCTCCCCGCCCCCTCACCCCTGTGCTTGTCACAGGGGTCCAGCCACGGTGCGTCCGCACCGTGATAAAAGCCGTCAAAGCAGCAAGAATTCTCCCGCGCCGCCGACGCGTACCCTCGCTAGGCCGGCGCCCGCCTTCACCTATACCCCGTCGCATCCGCAGCCTTGCCTGCCTCCATCACCTCGTCCATGTACCGCCAGCAGTCCGGCCGCGAGCCGTCGAGGTCAGTGAAGCCGTAGACCTGAGCCAGCCCGCCGCTTGAAAGCGACTGGCCGCTGAAGCGAGCCTTGTCCGGATCGGCGGCGAGCGCCGCGACGGCGCGGCCGACGAAGCGCGGGCTCTCGGAAATCACGAAATGCGGCTGATGGGCCGTCGCATCCCGCCAGTTCTCCTCCGTCACCTTGAACGCCTCGAGCATCATTTCCGAGCGCAGCCAGCCGGGGGTCAGCGAGACGGCTGTGGCGCCGTGCGGGGCGAGGTCCTTGGCATGCGCCCAGGCCATGCGGTTCGCCGAGGTCTTCGCGAGATCGTAGAAGGGCGAGAGCCGATAGTGCTCGGCATTGTATTTCGCCGTGCCGTCGGTCACCTCCACAAGCAGCCCGCCCGGCCGCCCGATCAGCAGCGGCAGCGCGTAATGGGCGGTGATCAGATGCGTGTCGACCGCCAGCCGAAGGATCTTCAGTCCGTTCTCGAGATTGTGCTCCCATACCGGCTTGTTCCATTCGAAGAGCTTCTCGCCACCCCAGATGTCGTTGACGAGAATATCGAGCCGGCCCTCGTCGCGGCGGATGCGTTCGACAAGCGCCTGCACCGCCTGCGGCTCAAGATGATCCACCTGCACGGCGATGCCCTTGCCGCCCGCTGCCGTCGCGAGTTCCGCCGTCTCCTCGATCGTCTCGGGCCGCTGGTATTCCGAGGGCTGCTCGCGCGTCGTCCGTCCCGTGACATAGACTGTTGCGCCTGCAGCACCGAGTTCTACCGCTATGCCGCGGCCGGCGCCCCGCGTTGCGCCTGCGACCAGCGCCACCTTGCCTTCGAGCTTCATCTCGTCCTCGTTGAAAAATCATCTGGCATCAATCACCAGGCCAATATATAAACGCGTATTCGGTTATAAATAAAGGTCAAAAATGCCCCGCCCCAAAACCCTGCCGAACGAGGAGGTGCTCGACGCCGCCATTAGCATCATGCGTAAGGAGGGGCCGGAAGGCCTCACCTTCGCGGCGCTTTCCGCCGGCTGCGGCCTTTCCGCCTCGACGCTGGTCCAGCGCTTCGAAACGAAGTCGCGCCTCATCCAGGCAGCCTTGCTTCAGGCCTGGGACCGGCTCGACCGGCTGACGGCGGAACTGGCGGAAAGCACGCCGAAAACACCCGCAGGCGCGGTATCCCTCCTCGTCGGCCTCTCGGGCGACTATGGCGGCATCGAAACCTATGCGGACGATCTGATGATCTTGCGCGAGGACCTGCGCGATCCCGCCTTGCGCGCCCGGGGCGCTGCCTGGCGCGACGCGCTCTCCGCCGCGATCGCGGCGCGGTTCGAAGGCGTCGCCGCCGCCCCCACCGGCGTCGGTCTGATGATGGCCTCCCAATGGCAGGGCGCGCTCCTCTGGTGGAGCTTCGACCCGCGCCTGCCGGTACAGGATTTCGTGGAGGAAAGCCTCAAGCGCTTCGTCGCCGCTTTCGTGACGGCACCTTCCGCCGCGCCTGAGCGGCGATGATGCCCGTGCGGGCTTACGCGCATGCGCTGCGGCCCATCTCACCTGCGAAAAGCACACCCCCTCGTCATCCTCGGGCTTGCCGAGGATCCACAATCGAGCGGCTGTTGGCGGCTGGATACTCGGGTCAGGTCCGAGA
Organism: Sinorhizobium sp. BJ1; assembly: GCF_002531555.1. Classification (NCBI taxonomy): domain Bacteria; kingdom Pseudomonadati; phylum Pseudomonadota; class Alphaproteobacteria; order Hyphomicrobiales; family Rhizobiaceae; genus Sinorhizobium; species Sinorhizobium sp. BJ1. The sequence goes on along the minus strand of NZ_NWTH01000005.1, from coordinate 15,571 downwards.
ATGTCGGAGCAACCTCTCGCGCGGAGGCTTACGCGAAATATCCCTTTCGTCTCCGTGTTCCTGCGCTATACTGATTGCATAATGCAACCAATCTATAGCAGGAACCCACATGGCGTTGACGCTTTACATCCATCCGCTCGCCTCCTTCTGCCACAAGGTGCTGATCGCGCTCTACGAAGCCGGCATCCCCTTCGAGGCGGAGATTGTCGATCTCATGGACCCCAAGGAACATGCCCGCTACCTGGAGGTCTGGCCCGCCGGCAAGATCCCGGTGCTCTACGACAGCGACCACGACAGGACGGTGCCGGAGACCTCGATTATCATCGAATATCTCGATCAGAACTATCCCGGCAGTGTGCCGCTGATCCCGCGCGATGACGCTTTGGCGCTCGAAGCGAGGCTCTGGGATCGGTTCTTCGATCTTTACGTGCAAGTGCCGATGCAGAAGATCGTCACCGATACCTTGCGGCCGACCGGCGAGAACGACCGACGCGGCGTCGCCGACGCCCAGGCGGCGCTGGCCGTCGCTTACGACATGGCCGAGCAACACTTCAAACACAAACGCTTTGCGATCGGTGAGAGCTTCTCGATCGCCGATTGCGCCGCGGCGCCTGCGCTGTTCTATGCCGGCATCGTGCAGCCCTTCAACGGCACTCATCGCAACCTTTCGGCCTATTTCGAGCGCCTGCTCGAGCGTCCGTCCTTCCAGCGCACGCTCGCCGAGGCGAAGCCCTATTTCGATATGTTCCCCTACAAGGAAGCGATTCCGGCGCGCTTTCTTTGACCCTCTGGCCGGGGCGCCGCTTGCTTTCGCGCCCTCTCCGGCTACCTTCTCCGGCAACGCCCACGCAAGGGAGCGACACAATGGAATATCGTCAGCTCGGCCGCTCCGGCCTCAAAATCTCGACCATCACAATGGGAACGATGACGATCGGCGGCGGCGGCAATTTTGCCAAGGTCGGCAATGTCGGTGTCGAGGAGGCGCGCCGCTATGTCGACCTCTGCCTCGATGCCGGCGTCAACCTGATCGACACGGCCGATATCTATTCGACCGGCACCTGCGAGGAGATCCTCGGCGAGGTTCTCGGCGGCAAGCGCAAGAACGGCGTGCTTGTCGCCACCAAGGCGCGCTTCTCGATGGGTCCGGGCCCGAATGACGGAGGTCTATCGCGCCAGCACCTGATCAGCGCCTGCGAGGCGAGCCTCAAACGGCTGAAGACCGATGTGATCGACCTCTACCAGGTGCATGAATGGGACGGCCAGACGCCGCTCGAGGAGACGATGGAGGCGCTCGACGCGCTCGTGCGCCAGGGCAAGGTTCGCTATATCGGCTGCTCCAACTATTCCGGTTGGCACATCATGAAGGCGCTCGGCATCAGCGCGCTCGAGCATCGCCAGCGCTTCGTCAGCCAGCAGATCCACTATACGCTGGAGGCCCGCGAGGCCGAATACGAGCTGGTTCCGATCGCGATCGACCAGGGCCTCGGCATCCTCGTCTGGAGCCCGCTGGCCGGCGGCCTCCTCTCCGGCAAGCACCGCCGCGGTCAGGCGCCCGAGGGCACCCGCCAGTTCGCCGGCTGGAACGAGCCGCCGATCCGCGACGAGGAACGGCTGTGGAAGATCGTCGACATGCTGGTGGCGATCGCCGCCGAGCGCACCGTCTCGCCCGCACAGGTGGCGCTCGCCTGGCTGATCGGCCGCAAGGCGGTCACCTCCGTCATCATCGGCGGCCGCACCGAGGCGCAGTTCCGCGACAACCTCGCCGCCGCCAGCCTCAAGCTTACCGACGAGGAATGCGAACTGCTCGACGCCGTCAGTCTGCCGCCGGTCATCTATCCCTATTGGCACCAGCTCTGGACCGCCAAGGATCGGCTCGGCGCCGCCGATCTGTCACTGCTCGGGCCGCATGTCTGAACGGGGGTATTTACGGGCCCCTCATGCAACCGCAGTAAGCGCCGGATCAAAACCGGTTGCTACCGCACCGCGCCGACGCGGCCGTCCCCGAAGATCGCGCGTTCCAGCCGTGGCGCAAGCGATTCCGCATAGGCCGTGGCGATATGGTGGCGGTCGCGGAAGGTGAGCTTTCCGTCGATCACCGCAGGGCACGTTGACCTGTTGCAGAAGAGATCGACCACATCGACATAAGACGCATGCATCTCCAAAGCCGCCTTCCTTTCCGCGGCGGGGATGGTTTCCTCCACCGCCTCGCTGCGCGGCGTGTCGCAATCGCTTGGACTGCGTTTCTGCCAAAGCGCGCGCGCCACGCATTTGTCGAGATAGGATTTGTGGACCGGCACGTCGCGCAGCAGGACGACGTCGCTGCCGGCGCGTTCCAGTGTCTCGACCGAGCGCTTGATGCCCTTCGCCCAGTCCTGCACATCCATCTGGTGACTGGATATCGAATTGATCTCGTTCCTCACATAGCTCGACGAGTATTGCGAAAGGATCACCACATCGGGCTTCAGCGCTGCGATCTCGCCGAACGTCCGGCGTTTCCACGCGTCGCACTCGTCATAGTTCCGCATCAGCACGCCGTTCCAGGTCGGCACATCCGCCGCCGGACAGGACGACTTCAGGAAGGTCACGAGCCGCCAGCCATTGTTTTCGGCGATCTTCTTGAGCGGCGTCGACCAATGGTCAGCGTGGGAATCGCCGAGGAGCACAATCGTTTTCTTCGGGTTGGCAGCGCCGAATTTGCAGGCCTTGGGCCGGACCGCCTCCCTTTCGAGCACGCAGGCCGAATCGAATTCCCGCGCCGCCGATTTTCGTTCGGCGCTTTGCTGGATCAGCCGCTGCTCGCCATCAAGGCTGTATCCTGCCAGGGCCGCACTGCCATAGGCGAGCGTCGTGCCGGCTCCGGTGAGCAGCACAGCCAGTCCCAGCGATCGGCCCGTCTTGGCCGCCAGCCAGCCGTTTTGGCGGATCGGATTTTCGATGAAATGGTAGCTGAAGAGCGACAGCAGGACGGTGACCGCCAGGCATAGGAACCGATCGACCACCGTCAGCTCGGGCTCGACGATGCCCGCATAAACGATAACCGGCCAGTGCCACAGATAGAGGGAATAGGAAAGCTTCCCGATCTCCTGGAACGGCCGAAACGCCAGAGTGGACTTAGGCCCGGCGGCCCCCTGATGTGCGCCGCTCAACAGCACCATCACCGTTCCGAGAACGGGCACGAGCGCGATCGAGCCCGGAAAGGCGATCTCCTCCGTCACGGTCAGATAGGCGGCGGCAATGAGCAGAAGCCCGAGCCAGCCAAGGGCGGGCGAAAAGCGAAAGCGCCGCGCCCACTCCTGCGGCAGCGCCATCGACGCAAGGCCCCCGATGGCGAATTCCCAGGCTCGCAACGGCGAGAAATAGAAGGCCCAAGGCTGGGACACGGCCGTCATGTGCCAGCAGAGCGCAAACGAGATGGCGGCCACAAGGGCGAGGAGAAAGAAGAGCCCGCCCTTCCCTGGTCGAAGCCGCGCGAAGACGAGAAGCAGGGCCGGCCAGACGAGGTAGAATTGCTCCTCGACCGAGAGAGACCAGAAATGGATAAAGGGATTGTTTGACGCATCCGCGGCGAAATAATCGACCGTCCACCGGATCAGCCAGAGATTGATCATGTAGGCCGAGGCGAACAATGATCCCTTCGAATAGAACTGCTGCTCTGACGGCGCGAGGATGAAATAGCCGAAAAGCAGCGTGGCCAGGATGACGAAAAGCGAGGCAGGAAGCAGCCGGCGGGCGCGGCGCGCATAAAAGCGCCAGAGATCGACTGTGCCGGTTTCTGCAATTTCCTGTTGCAGATGCCTGGTGATCAGAAAGCCCGAAATGACAAAGAAGATATCGACGCCGACAAATCCGCCGGGCAGGCTGGTCATTCCGAAGTGGAAGGCGATGACCCCGGAGACCGCCAAGGCCCGTAGTCCTTCGATATCCGGACGAAACCGTCCCGAGGATGCTTGTGTACTCATACAAACGACGCCCTGTCCCTAGGTCGCCCGGTCGGCCGAGGACATCAGCAAATCGAGCGGCAAAGTTCCCTGACGCACCGCAACAATCCTGCTGCAGCGCGGCGTAATCGGGCGTGATCCTGGTTCAGAATATGGCCTCAATAAGGGGCCTGTCGTTTGATCCCTCGCGCGACCGGTGATCCCGAACGCTCATACGGGCGTTGCGGCCACTCGCTTAGACTGCCTAAGAACCGTTGATCGATTCAGAGAATTTCATTTATAACAGAGACTTGCGCCGAAAACCTCAACTGTAGTCGTTGCTGACCGATGGTGCCTTTTGTCACGGCACCGATCAATTGTGGAAAAAATGTCGAGCTAGGCGGCTTCCGCCATCTCGCCGCGAATCAGATCGCCGAGCCGGCGGATGCCTTCATCGATCATTCTGTCATTGGCGCAGGAGAAACTTAGACGCAGCGTGTTTTCACCGGAGCCGTCGGCGAAGAAGGCGCGGCCTGGAACGAAGGCGACCTTGGCAGTCTGGATCGATTTGGCCAGCAGTTCGGCACCGTCCGTGTCCTTAGGCAGCGTTACCCAGACGAACATGCCGCCCTCCGGTTTCGTCCATGTAACGCCGGCAGGCATGTATTTTTCGAGCGCCGCAAGCATGGCGCTGCGGCGATGCTTGTAGACCCTGTGGATCTTCGCCACCTGTTCGTCGAAGCCGCGCTCGGCGACGGTGCAGATCGCCATCTGGTTGATCGTCGAGGAATGAAGGTCGGCTGCCTGCTTCAGCAGCACCAGCTTGCGGATCACCGGCTCGGCTGCGCAGACCCAGCCGACGCGAAGCCCCGGCGCCAGCGTCTTGGAGAAGCTGCCGCAATAGATTGTCCGGGCACTGTTGATGTCGCCCCTGCGGGCAATCTCCAGCGCCAGAATCGGCGGGATCGCCTCGCCGTCATAGCGCAGTGACTGGTAGGCGGCGTCCTCGATCACCGGTATGGCAAGTTCCTCGGCGAGATCCAGCACCCGCTCACGGCCGGCGCGGTCCACCGTCTCGCCGGTCGGATTGGCGAAATCGGCCGAGAGGTAGGCGAATTTGACCCGGCCGCCTGCCTCGGCTGCCGCCTGGACATAGGCTTCCGGGGTGCGGTTGCCGCCAGGATTCAATTGGTCGTAGTTCGGCTCGTAGGCGTTAAAGGCCTGCAGCGCGCCGAGATAGGTCGGCCAGGTGACGAGCGCCGTGTCCTTGGGCGAAAGAAAAAGCTTGCCGAGATAGTCGAGCCCCTGCTGCGAACCGGAGGTGATAAAAATGTTGTCGACCGTCGCGGGAATGCCGAGCGGGGCCATCTGCTTGGCAAGCCACTCACGCAATGGCCGGTATCCTTCGCTGACGGAATATTGCAGCGCGGCGCTGACGGCCGGCCCGCCGAAGATCTCCGCATAGGCTTGGCCGAACTCCGCATCGGGAAAAAGCTCGGGATCGGGGATGCCGCCGGCAAAGGAGATGATGTCCGGACGGTCGAGCAGCTTCAAGAGTTCACGGATTTCCGAAGCCTTCATCCGGCTCGAGCGCGTGGCAAAAATGCTTTCCCAATTGAGCATGCGGTCCTCCCGTTTGCGAGGGCCGGAGATGATCACAGCGCACGATTTATGTCAATGTTCCTGACCTATCTTGCTGCAATTGGCCGACTTGCAGCGCGTGAAGCGCGCGCCTCAAGCAGAGATCCGCGTTGCATGACAATTGCGATATGAAGCTAGCAGGTGCCGCGATCGAACTTCAGTATTCGCGCCGGGCATTCTCGCCTCGGGCGCGCCGCTGCCTCGACCGCTCAGGGCATTGTGCAACGCTTGACTAGCTGCCTCGCCCGCGCGTGACCCCCCGAAGGGCTGCGGCGATACCCAGGCCGAGCAGCGGCCAGACAGCCCAGAATCGTCCCTCCCAGGAGAGAAGGTTGATCGTGACCACCGCGATCCCAGCCAGGGCGAGCATGGCAAAACCGCGATCGACCCGCGCGGTCCCGATCCAGAACAATGCTGCGGCCATGCCCATCGCGAAAACGGGCCAGACTGCCCAGAACTCGCCCTCCCAGGACGACAGGTTTATGGCGACGAGGCCGGCCGCGCTCACGCCGAACACGGCATAGATCCGGTTAAATCGGCGCACAGGCTCGGTGGCCGGCGCCGGCTGCACGGGCTGCGCCTGCCGGCCGAAGCCCGGGTTGGCCATCGGCGCGGCTCGTCCCTCCTCGGCCCCGATCCGAACCGCATAACTCGGAATGCCGCCCTCGATGTTTTTGACCTCGAGCTGGCCAAGAAAGTCGAAGCCAACCGCTACCTTGTTGCGCACCTGGTCATAGACGGTGTTGGATATGATGACGCCGCCGGCCGGCGCAGAGGCTTGCAGACGCGCGGCGATGTTGACGCCATCACCGTAAATGTCGTCGCCTTCCGCGATCACGTCGCCGAGGTTGATTCCGATGCGGAAAAACATCCGCGCCGCGCTCGGTCGCCCGGCGTTCAGTCCGGCCAATTCATTCTGGACGTCGACTCCCGCCCTCACCGCTTCCACCACGCTCGGGAACTCGGCGATCAGCCCGTCGCCCCAAGTGTTGACGATCCGCCCATCATGCGACTCGATGAGGCGCGCCATGGCGTCGCGGTAGTGCTTGAGGGTGGCAAGCGTTCCCTCTTCGTCAGCCCCCATCAGGCGCGAATAGTCCTGAACGTCGGCGCAGAAGATGGTTGTCAACTTGCGACGCGCTTCCGACATGGCCCTTGATCCTCGCTCGATCTCCGCCGCGTGGGATTACAACCCAGAGACGCCGATCCGATGCACGATTCGCCACTCGAATCCATTCCCGCTTCAGCATACAGAGTGCAAGCTGCTACGGCGACCCGCAATGATGCGAGATGGTCAAACGAGCCACAACCTTGGCACGATTCTCCAGCAGCCACTGGCTGCCTGGTATGCGGCATGGCGTCCTGATAGTTGGGGGGGAGCGATGGGAGAGTGTAGATGACGACGATCGATGACGGCAACGCGAGCTTCTACCGCGACAACGCCGCCGCCTATGCGGGCCGTGCCCGCCGAACGCCTGCGGCACGGCTCGAAAAGTTCCTCGCAAGGCTCCAGCCCGGCGCCTGCGTGCTGGAGCTTGGCTGCGGCGGCGGTCAGGACAGCGCCTACATGCTCGCCCGTGGTTTCGACGTGACGCCGACGGACGGATCGCCGGAACTGGCGATGGAGGCCGAACGTCTGCTCGGCCGACCGGTGGAGGTGGTTCGCTTCGAAGAGCTTTGCTGGCGCGAGCGCTTCGACGGCATCTGGGCAGAGGCCTGCCTGCTGCATGTGCCGCGCACCGAACTTCCCGGTGTGCTCGCCCGTATCCTCGTGGCGCTGAAGGCTGGTGGCGTGCTGCATGCAAGCTTCAAAGCCGGCGAGATGGAGGGCCGCGACGGGTTCGGCCGCTACTACAATTATCCCTCGCGCGACTGGCTGTTGCGGCGGTTCGAGGAGACGGGCTGGACGGCGATCGATATCGAGGAGACGGATGGCGGCGGCTATGACGGCAAGCCGACGCCCTGGCTGCATGTGGCGGCCAGCAAGCCCGATAATTGACTTCACAAGGTGAGCGCAAGCGGGAAGTCGAAGAGCGCGCTCGAAAAATCATTGAAGACCTGGAGGTCGCGCCCGATGCGCTCGCCGAGACGGCGCTCCGCTTCGTCCTCAGCCACCCGGCAGTCTCAAAGGTCATCCCGGGCATGCGCTCCGTCCGCAATGTCGAACACAACTGCGCGATCGGCGATGGGCGTGGCCTTGCCGGCGGGCAGCGCGAGAAGCCACAAATGGCCGCGCAATTTCTATCGGGATTGATTGCCTCGTTGGAGGAACCGAAGTCCGTCGGCGGTTGGATCCCGTGCATCGCACGAAGCGATGGAACTGGAGATTTCATATGTTGAAGCAAATGTTGGTTGCAGCCGCGATATCGGCAGTTTGCGTGTCCCCCGTCTTCGCACAGGCGGATCTCGTTTGTGACCAGGCGGGCATGACGAAACTCGAAACAGATGTCGGCCAGATCACCGACTCGGGACGGAAGGAGATGGCACAGAAAGAGTTGGCCATGGCCAAGGAAGCCATGACGGCGAATGACCAGGAAAAGTGCAAGACTCACATGGCAAATGCCATGAAGGGCAAAGACCCGATGTGATGCGGTCCTCCGCCGCCAGACATGAGAAAGCCGGAGCTTTCGCCCCGGCTTTCCTCTAGCCTTGGGAGGTAAGGCTTAGTTCTTCGCCTTGTCGACCAGCTTGTTCTTGCCGATCCAGGGCATCATGCCGCGCAGCTTGGCGCCGACTTCCTCGATCTGGTGGGCGTCGTTGACGCGGCGAATGCCCTTGAACCGGGCCGCACCCGAACGGTACTCCTGCATCCATTCCGAGGTGAACTTGCCGGTCTGGATATCCTTCAGCACGCGCTTCATCTCGGTCTTGGTCTCTTCCGTGATGATGCGCGGGCCGGTGACGTATTCGCCCCACTCGGCCGTGTTGGAGATCGAATAGTTCATGTTGGCGATGCCGCCTTCATAGATCAGGTCGACGATCAGCTTCACTTCGTGCAGGCACTCGAAATAGGCCATTTCCGGCGCGTAGCCGGCCTCGACCAGCGTTTCGAAACCGGCGCGGATGAGTTCGACCAGACCGCCGCAGAGAACGACCTGCTCGCCGAATAGGTCGGTTTCGCACTCTTCCTTGAAGTTGGTTTCGATGATGCCCGAACGGCCGCCGCCGACGCCGCAGGCGTAGGAGAGCGCGAGATCGAGGGCGTTGCCGGAAGCGTTCTGGTGAACGGCGACGAGGCAGGGAACGCCGCCGCCCTTCTGGTACTCGCCGCGAACCGTGTGGCCCGGGCCCTTCGGCGCGATCATCACGACGTCAACCGAAGCCTTCGGCTCGATCAGGCCGAAATGGACGTTGAGGCCGTGGGCGAAGGCGATCGCGGCGCCGTCGCGGATGTTGCCGGCGATTTCGTCTTTGTAGATGTCGGCCTGCAGCTCGTCCGGCGTCGCCATCATGATGAGGTCGGCCCACTTGGCCGCTTCGGCGACCGAGAGAACCGAAAGGCCGTCGGCCTCGACCTTGGCGGCGGTTGCCGAGCCAGGCTTCAGCGCGATGCGGATTTCCCTGGCGCCGGAATCCTTGAGGTTCAGCGCATGGGCGCGGCCCTGGCTGCCATAGCCGACGATGGCGACCTTCTTCGATTTGATCAGGTTGAGATCGGCATCACGATCGTAGTAGACGCGCATTGAACTATCCTTCCCTTTGCTTGTCCGTTTCCCTTTGACGGTCCAGACGTCCGACCGCCGTTACCCTTTTCTGCCGTAGAGCGCGAGAAAGGCGTCAACCGCCCGCTCCGCCCTTCCGCCAAAATTCTTTTTCAGCCCGCTCGGATCCTCGCCGAGCAGCATGCGCAAATGCCAGTCGGAGACGACGAGACCGTAGAGGGCGCCATAGGCCTCCTCCGCATCGCCGAAGGTGAGAAGCCCCGCCTTACGCCCCGCCTCGAGCAGTGCCCCTGCCCTGCGGCCGATCTGCCGGCGCCCGCGCTCCTCGAGCAGTCGACCAAGCTTGGAGCCTTCGCGGCTTGCCTGGCCGATCGCCAGCCGGTTGAGCGCCAGCGACACATCGCCTGCAAGCACGTCCAGCAGATCCTTGGCGAAGGCGACAAGATGCGCCCGGAGGCTCGCCGCGTCCAGCGCATCGGCCGAAACGTCGAGCGTCCTCACCTTGCTCGCCTGGAAGGCGATCATCGCCGAAAGCAGCCCATCGCGATCGCCGAACCACTTGTAAAGGCTTTCCTTGGAGCAATTGGCGGCGCGCGCCACCCCCGCGGTCGTCAGGGCCCTCTCGCCGCCGTCGACAAGGAGCCGCAGCGCCTGTTCGAGCACGGCTCCCTGACGAACCGTCAGTCCGTTCCCGGCACCCGTCTCCCTGCTCTCCAAGACACCCTGCACTTCGCGATCGCTCCGTCAGTACCGTACGGTACGGTTCGCATTCTTCTAGTGGCACCGCCGCTGTGCGTCAAGCCAGTTTCGACCCGGTAGGAGAATTTCGAGGGAAAGGCCAATGTTGTCATTGGCTCGAAAGTAGTCGATCCCTATTGAACCGGACCCAAGGTCATACCTCGTCCAACTCGTTCGCAGCTACACCACCTCCGTCAAGGGCGGAGCTGGCGCGCCTCGGAACTTTCCGGCCATCTACTTGAGAGGCAGCGCACGCAACGGCTTCGTTTCTACCCATGTGGCATTAGGCGCTCCGAATCGACTTCGCCGCGGCATCGGCTTCGCCAGTGGCTGCGGCGATGATTACGAAAATATAATGCACCCGACGCTGTTCCCTCGTCCCGTTCGCCCTTATTTTGGAAGGGAATAACCGACGGCGGAAAGCCACTGTGCCGATGAGGAAGACAGCGAAGACGATCAGACAGGAAGCGCCGGCTTCGGCGGCGAATGTCACCCTGATGCCGAGCCCCGTAACACCCGTCCGCCGCAAGCGACGCGGGCGCCTTCGGATCGCCGTGCCCGTCCTCATCGCCGTGCTCGGCGCCGGCTATTACGCCTGGAGCCAATACGGGACGCAGCCCGAGACCGCGATGATCACGCAAGTCGTCATGCGGGGCGACATCGAAGACAGCGTCACCGCCGTCGGAACGCTTGACGCGATCAAGTCCGTCGACGCCGGCGCGCAGGTCTCCGGCCAGCTGAAAGCGCTCCATGTGGAGATCGGCGACAAGGTCGAGGCGAACCGGCTCGTTGCCGAAATCGATCCCGCCTCGATCGAGAACAGGATCGAGATCGACCAAGCGGAACTTGCCCATCTTGAGGCCCAGCTCGTCTCGACGAAGGCCCAGCTTGTGCTGAAGGAAGCGAATATCGAGCGCCAGCGCAGTCTCGTCGCGACGAAGAGCGTTTCGCAATCGACCCTCGACCAGGCGATCGCCGACCATACCGCCGCTCAAGCAGACGTGCAGGCAATCGAGGCGCAGATCCGTAAGCAGAAGGCGACGTTGGCCGGCGACAAGGTCGATCTCGGCTACACCAAGATCTATGCACCGATGGCCGGTACGATCGTTGCCAATCCCGCCAAGGAAGGCCAGACGCTCAACGCCAACCAGACGACGCCGACGATCGTCACCATCGCCGATCTCGCGACGATGACCGTCAAGGCCCAGGTCTCGGAGGCGGACGTCGGCAAGCTGAAGATCGGCATGGACGCCTATTTCACCCTGCTCGGCCAGCCCGGCAAGCGCTTCGCCGGCAAGTTGCGGCAGATCCAGCCGATGCCGGACACGGAAAACAACGTCGTCCTCTACTACGCGCTCTTCGACGTGCCCAATCCGACCGGCGAACTGATGATGTCGATGAGCGCCCAGGTCTTCTTCGTCGAGGCTGCCGCAAAGGACGTGCTCGTCGTGCCTGCCGCCGCCATCCGCACGGCCGGAGGTGATAGCGCCGGCAAACCCAGGACGGAAGTCACCGTGCTCGGCCCGTCGGGCGCCACCGAAACCCGCCCGGTCGAAATCGGCATCCGCAACCGCGTCAGCGCCGAGATCGTCAGCGGCCTGAAGGAGGGCGAGAGCGTCGTTGTCGACTCGAGCGCGGCCTCGACCGGAAGCAGCCAGCGCAATACGCGTACGCGCGGCATGCGCATGCCGCCGATGTTCTGAGCACGCCGATGCAGGTCCTCATCTCGCTCAAGGATGTCAGCAAGACCTATTTCAACGGCGACCTCGCCGTCGAGGTGCTGCACGATATCTCGCTCGATATCGAGGCCGGCGAATTCGTCGCGATAGTCGGCCAGTCCGGCTCCGGCAAATCGACCCTGATGAACATTCTCGGCTGCCTCGACCAGCCGACCTCGGGCGAATACCTGATCGAAGGCGAAAGGGTCTCCGGCTTCGACGGCGACGAACTCGCCGGGCTGCGCCGGCGCACTTTCGGTTTCGTCTTCCAGGCCTATAACCTCATCCCGACCGCAAGCGCTCAGGAAAACGTCGAGGTACCGGCAGTCTATGCCGGCGTGTCGGCGCATAGCCGGCACGAGCGGGCGCAGGCGCTCCTGAAATCCCTCAATCTCGGTGAGCGGCTCGACCATCGGCCGAGCCAGCTTTCCGGCGGCCAGCAGCAGCGCGTCTCGATTGCCCGCGCCCTCATGAACGGCGGCCGCGTCATCCTCGCCGACGAACCGACCGGTGCGCTCGACAGCCGGAGCGGTCGGGAAGTGATGGCGCTTCTGCGGGAGATGAACGAGAACGGCCACACGATCATCGTCATCACTCATTCGCGCGAGGTGGCCGAGCAGGCCGATCGGCTGATCGAGATCCGCGACGGCCGCATCATCGCCGATCGCGCCAAGAAGGGCCGGAGTAATCCGGAGGCCGCATTCGGCCTTGCCCAGCGCACGCGCGAAGGCCTTGCCGCGATCGCCGACGTTTCGGAAGCGGTCAAGATGGCGATGCGGGCGCTGCGGGCCAATCTGTTCCGCACGATCCTGACGCTGCTCGGCATCGTCATCGGTGTCGGCTCCGTCGTCGCCATGTTGGCGATCGGCACCGGCGCTCAGGATTCGGTGTTGAGCCGCATTTCCTCCATGGGATCCGACCTTCTGCTGGTGCGCCCCAGCATGGCCAATTTCCGCGGCAGCGCGGGCGGCAGCAACGTGACGCTGGTGCCGGCGGACGCCGACGCCATTCTGGAATTGCCGAACGTCGCCTTCGCCGTTCCGGAGATGACAAGCACGGTGACCCTTCGGCGCGGCAATGTCGACTATCAGACGACCGCCAACGGAACCGTACCGCAATTCATGCAGGCGAAATCCTGGCCGATCGGACGCGGTGAGTTCATCAACAGCGACGATATGGAGGGCTATGCCCCGGTCGCGGTCCTGGGCCAAACGGTGGTCAAGACGCTCTTCCCCGAGGACTCAAGTCCGGTCGGCCAATATGTGCTCGTCAACAAGATCCCCTTCCAGGTGATCGGAGTGATGAGCGAAATGGGGGCCAGCGCCGGCGGCAACGATCAGGACGACGTCGTGCTCGTGCCGCTCACCACCGGCAGCATGCGCATTTTCGGCCAGCGCAACATCCGCACCATCACCGTCAAGGTGAAGGACTCCGCGGCCATCGACCTGACACAGGAGAGAATCCAGACGCTCCTCAACGAGCGCCACAAGAGGGACGACACGCAGATCACCAACATGTCCTCCGTGCGTGAGGCGTTCACCGAGACGTCGAACACGATGAAGCTCTTCCTCGGCTCCGTCGCAGCGATCTCGCTTCTCGTGGGCGGCATCGGGGTCATGAACATCATGCTGGTCAGCGTCAGCGAGCGTACCCGAGAAATCGGCGTGCGCATGGCGACCGGCGCCCGTCAGCGCGACATACTCGTGCAGTTCATCGTCGAGGCGCTGGTCGTGTCCGCCATCGGCGGCGCGATCGGCATCGTCGCCGGACTCGGCACCGCCTACGTCGCCCGCACGTTCGGCATGCCTGTCAGCTTCACCGCCGGTCCGGTAGCGCTTGCCTTTGCCTGCGCCTTCCTGACGGGCCTGCTCTTCGGTTACCTGCCGGCCCGCAATGCCTCGCGCCTGCAGCCCGCCGTAGCACTGAGCGCCGATTAGCGGCCTTTGCCATCACCCGTTCGCTGTGCTCTCGTTAGCACAACGAAACCGGCTGAAACTCAGGACTCTCCGCGCGTCTTATCCGACGCGCAAAGGGGCGCTGCAGCACTTTAAATTGCTGCATCTCCTTAAATCGACGTCGATTTAAGGAGACATTTAATAGTGCAGGTGCTCGCCCAGCTGCGGGCTGGCCGAAGGCGCTTCAGATCTCTTGAGCGCCGCCGATGAGCTCCCAGCGTCTGCCATTCGACTGCGATTGCCGCGCAAAATAGTCGTAAGGCGTTCGCGACCAGTCGCGCACGGAATTGGTCATGTTGTCGAGCACAAGGTCACCCTCGCTGGTGCGGACGGTAAGCACCGTGTGGCCCGCGCCGTGATAGCGTGCGACCGTCAACAGCAGCGCCGATGCCGGCCAGCCGCGCTTTAGCAGCTCACGCTTCTTCAGGATAGCGAAGTCCTCACAGTCTCCATAGCCCGTCGGCACCCGCCAGTCGTCGTCCTTGCCGACATTGGCGAGGTCACTGCGCTCCCTGATGCGCGCGTTGACGGCTCGATTGACCTGCTGCAATTCGCTGGCCTTGTCGGCCTGAAGCGAGACGGTTTTTGCCCCGCCTTTGGTACTGCACAAGGTGGGTTCGCGCGTGCAGAACGAGGCGAAAGCCGGCGGAGCAAAGGCCTTGCCGCCAATCTTCATGGTTGTACCCGCATGAGCGGCCATCGGGGCCGCAATCAGCAACAAACAGACATGCGCGATGAAGCGTTTCATAAAGTTCCCCCCTCAACAGTCGGCGCAGAGCCCCAGTCCGACGTAGAGTCTAGCTAATAAGGATTAACGCCGGCTTGATTAAGCCAAATTGGGGCAGGGATGTGGCGAGACTACCAATATTTCGTAAATTGACCGTCAAGCGGTTCTTGGAAAAATATTGGATAATTTCTTAAGTGTTATTGCGTCGGAGTATTTCTATGCGAAGAATTGGTAAAATATCGCCTAAATTAATTCTCCTACTCTCCACCGCATCAATAGCAGCCATAATCGTAGCAATGGACGCCAACGCAGTAGAGCGCCGGCGCATGACTGCGGCTCAATGCAGTCCCCTGACGGAAGACAACTTTGCATCGTGCTGCGCTGCAATAAATCGTTCGAAGATTCTCACGCGTGCACAGATCAGGATGTGCCCGCCTCTGTCGACTGCGGCCATTGGCAAGAACACGCGCCGAGATGATCGCAGTGATGGCGCCAGCCACGGCGACGGCAAGGACGGCAATGGCGGCGGCAGCTCCGGTGGCGGGAGCGGCGGCTTAGGCGGCAGCGGCGGCACTGGTGGTGGCTCCACCCCTGGTGGTGGCACCGGAACAGGTGGTGGCGGTGGCACCGGCGGCGGCGGTACCGGTGCTGGCGGCGGCGACACTGGTGGTGGCGGCGGCGGCGGCACTGGTGGTGATGGCGGCACTGGTGGTGATGGCGGCGGCTCCGGTGGTGGTGGCGGCACTGGCGGTGGCAGCGGCGGTACCGGTGGTGATGGCGGCGGCACTGGTGGCAGCGGCGGTACCGGTGGTGATGGCGGCGGCACTGGTGGCAGCGGCGGCGGCACTGGTGGTGATGGCGGCACTGGTGGTGATGGCGGCGGCTCCGGTGGTGGCGGCGGCTCCGGCGGTGGCGGTAGCTCCGGTGGCGGCGGTGGCTCCGGTGGCAGCGGCGGCTCCGGTGGTGGCGGCGGCTCTAGTGGCGGTGGCGGCTCCGGCGGTGGCGGCGGCTCCGGTGGTGGCGGCAGCTCCGGCGGTGGCGGTAGCTCCGGTGGCGGCGGTGGCTCCGGTGGCAGCGGCGGCTCCGGTGGTGGCGGCGGCTCTAGTGGCGGTGGCGGCTCCGGCGGTGGCGGCGGCTCCGGTGGTGGCGGCAGCTCCGGCGGTGGCGGTAGCTCCGGTGGCGGCGGTGGCTCCGGTGGCAGCGGCGGCTCCGG